>NZ_JBGCCP010000005.1:0-389333 GCF_041262705.1 Catenulispora sp. MAP12-49
CCCGACCACCTACCCACACCACCGCCGCCCACACACGACGTCACCCACCCCGAGCCGCGCCACCAGCGGATCCCGCAAACCGTACGCGAAGCCGTCAAGAAGCGCCTGTGCCTGTCAACCCGCAAACAAAACCGCAACCAGCCCAGCCCAGCCAACCAACCACACCCCCGCCCCCTCAGCTCCGCCCCTCCCCCCGATACAACTCCACCTCCCCCTCCACCTCGACCGCCAGCACCGTCACCACCGGATCCGCGACGCTCGGCGCATCGATCGCCAGCACGCCCGGCACCGGGTCGAAGCCGCCGTACCGTCGGTGTGTCAGCTGCTCGCCGGTCGACAGGGCCGTGATCCGCTTGACCTTGCTCGTCAGGCCGTTGATCGTCACCGGGTCGCGCGGGGGGTCGTAGCAGAACACGTACAGCGTGCGCCGGTCCGCCGACACGGTTGTCGGGGCGTGGACGTGTCCGGCGGGGATGCCGCGGACCGTGCCGAAGACCGCCGGTTCGTTGCGGGCGATCCAACGGCCGAGTGCCTCCAGGCGCGAGGCCTGCTCCGACGGGATCGAGCCGTCGGCGCGGGGGCCTACGTCCAGGAGCAGGTTGCCGCCGCCGGCGATGGTCTCGACGAAGGTGCGCACCAGGAGGCTGATCGGCTTGTGATCGTGATCGTTGCGCTGGAAGCCCCAGGAGTTGTTCACCGTGTAGCACAGCTCCCACGGCCCCTCCGGCGGCGTGATCGGCGCGCCCTGCTCGGGGGTCGCGTAGTCGCCGTGGCCCAGTAGGCGGGAGTTGAAGACCAGGTCCGCCTTCATCGCCGTCAGCTGCTCCCGCAGCTCGGCCATGCGCCAACGCTCCTCGGGACGCTCCCAGTCCCCGTCGAACCACAGCAGATCCGGCTGGTAGCCCTCGACGATCTCCTTCAGCTGCGCGCGGTGGAACTTCAGGAAGCGTTCCCACGCCTGCGTGTCCTCGGCAACGTCGGCACCCTCGGCCGCCGCGCCGCTCTCGAACTCCTCCCGCGAGTGGAACGGGTAGTCGGGGTGCGACCAGTCCAGATGCGAGAAGTACAGCCCCACCTTCAGCCCCGCGTCGCGCATCGCCTGCGCGTACGGCGCCAGCAGGTCGCGGCCGGCCGGCGTCCGCTTCACCACGTTCAGATCGTTCTCGGCCGTCTCCCACAGGGCGACGCCGTCGTGGTGCTTGGACGTCAGCACCGCGTAGCGCGCGCCGGCCGCCTTGAACAGGCGGGCCCATTCCCCCGCGTCGTAAGCGCTCGCGGTGAACCCGTCGAGCTGCTTCATGTAGTTCTCGTAGGTGATCTCGCCGTTGTAGAACGACCAGGACTCCGGGATGCCGTTGACGGCGTAGATCCCCCAGTGGACGAAGATGCCGAGCTTGGCGTCGGCGAACCAGGGCTGCATGGTCACGGTTCACCACGCTAGGCGCGGGAAGCCATGCTGCGGATCGGTCTGGATCACCCGCACTGGTAGTTTTTCACCATGGAGCTCCAGACGCCGCCGCTGGTCGCCAACGCCGGCGTCGGCGTGCACGGCATCAACACCGCGGTGGACGTCTTCCGCCTCCCCGACCTGTGGCAGCTGCATCTCTACAGCTACAGCGCGGCCTTCGCCGCCGACGGCGCGTGGTACGACCTCCGCCCCGGAACCGTGAGCCTGGTACCGCCCGGCACCACCGTCGAGTTCCGCTACCGGGGCCGCTCCGAGCATCTCTACGTCCACTTCGCCCTGAACGGATGCCGACGCCGCGAACCGTTCGTCGGCGACGCGGGCCCGGCGCTACCGGTCCTGCGCGAGCTGCTGCTTGACGCGGTGGCCGCGTTCCCGACCTCGCCGGAGCGTTCGGCAGCCGCGGTGTGGGCAGCGCTGTGGCGCGTATCAGACCTCGCGGACGCCAACGGAGCCGCGCCGCCGAATCCCGTCGTCGCGGCCGTAATCCGAAGGATCGAGGCGCACCTGGCCGAGCCGTTGGTCGTCGCGGAGCTGGCCCGCATCGCCGGTGTGTCGCACAACCAGCTCACACGCCTGTTCCACCAGCACGTCGGCGACACGGTCGTCGGCTACATCGCCTCGCGCAGAATGGCCCGCGCGCTGCATCTGTTGCAGGCCTCCACATTGTCCGTCACCGCCATCGCGACGACGGTCGGGATTCCCGACCTGCAAGCGTTCAACAAGGCCTGTCGCAAGGCTTTCGGAGCCTCGCCGCGGGCGCTGCGCGGCCGGTGAAAACGCGCGCGCTACCAGCCGGCGTTCGCGTAGTCCTTGAGGAAGCAGCCGTACAGGTCCTCGCCCTGCTCACCGCGCACGATCGGGTCGTAGACCCGGGCCGCGCCGTCGACGAGGTCCAGCGGCGCGTGGAAGCCTTCGCCCGCCAGCCGGACGCGGTCCGGGTGCGGCCGCTCGTCGGTGATCCAGCCGGTGTCGACGCTGTTCATGAGGATGCCGTCGGTCTGGAACATCTCCTGCGCGCTGGTGCGCGTGAGCATGTTGAGCGCGGCCTTGGCCATGTTGGTGTGCGGATGCCCGGCACCCTTGTAGCCGCGGCTGAAGACGCCCTCCATCGCCGAGACGTTGACGATGTGCTTGCGCGCCGCCGGCGAGGCCTTCATGGCGTTCCGCAGCCTGCTGATGAGCACGAACGGGGCCGTCGAGTTGCAGAGCTGGACCTCCAGCAGCTCGATCGGATCGACGTCCTCGACGGTCTGCACCCAGGAGTTGCTGTCGGCCAGGTCCGGGACCAGGCCCCCGGCGTCGATCGCGGTGCCGGCGGCGATGCGGTCCGGAGCCGCCGAGCCGGCGGTCAACGCGAGCGAGACGAGGTCCGCGCCCCCGACACCGGTGGCGACACCGAGACCCCGCGCCCCCACGCCGACGAGATCCGCCGCGATCGCCTCGGAGGACCGCGTCTGCCCGGGCAGCGCGACCAGCCCCGACCCGGTGAAGCGCCCGAAGGAGACCAGCTCCGGCAGCGGACCGTCGGGCAGCGGCTCGGCCTCGGCCCGGACCAGCGGCTCGTAGGCGCCGGCCGAGCGCCGCACGGTCTGCGCGGCGTTGTTCACCATGATGTCGAGCGGTCCCTCGGCCGCGACCGCGTCGGCGAGCGCGACCACCTGGGCCACGTCCCGCAGGTCGATGCCGACGACGCGCAGCCGGTGCAGCCACTCGGCGCTGTCCGGCATCGCGGCGAAGCGCCGCGCGGCGTCGTTCGGGAAGCGGGTGGTGATGGTCAGGTGCGCGCCGTCGCGCAGCAGCCGCAGCGCGATGTACATGCCGATCTTCGCGCGGCCGCCGGTGAGCAGCGCCCGCTTGCCGGTCAGGTCGGCCCGGGCATCGCGCCGCTTCCAGTTCTCGGCGGCGCAGTCGGGACACAGCTGGTGGTAGAACGCGTGCACCTCGCGATAGCGCACCTTGCAGATGTAGCAGCCGCGCTCCCGGGTCAGCACGCCGGCCACGGCATTGCCCGACTCGGCGGTCTGCGAACTGAGCGGCAGCCCCTGCGTCTCGTCGTCGAGCCGGGTCGGAGCGCCGGTCGCGGTCTTGGCGGTGACGGCGCGATCGGCCGCGAGCACCCGCGCCTGCCGCTCGGAACGCCGCCGGATCTTGACGCTCTTGTAGACGCCGGCCGTCGCCCGCCGCACGGTGACCGCGTCGGGATGCTCGGTCGGCAGCTCTTCGACCTCGGCCAGGATGTCGAGCAGCAGGGCCAGGCGCTCCGGGGCGATGCCGGGGCCGAAGCTTTCCGGGGCCTCATCCGTCACAACGGCACCATCGGTCTGCCCGGCCATCACGTCATCCTGCTCGATCACCCGCACAAATCTACCTGGCGTGCCGTGCTGCTCCGGCCGCCTCAGGCAGCCGCCCGGGCCACCAGCTCCGCGATCCGCTTCTCCACCGCGTCGGCCATCTCGGTGAGCGCGTAGTACGTCGGCCACATCTCGCCGTCGTCGAGGACGGCCACGTCGCTGAAGCCGAGGGTGGCGTACCGGGTCTTGAACTTCGACGCCGGCTGGAAGAACACCAGCACCTTCCCGTCCTTGGAGTACGCCGGCTGCCCGTACCAGAGCCGCGGGGTCAGGGCCGGCGCCGCCGCCTTCACCACCGCGTGCACCTTCTCGGCCAGCTCGCGGTCGTCCGGCGGGAACTCCTCGATCTTGGCCAGCACTTCGGCCTCGGCGTCCGCGCCGGTCGCGGCCTTCTTCGAGGCGCGGACCTCCTTGGCCCGCTCCTTCATCGCGGCGCGCTCCTCGGCGCTGAAGTTCTCGGTGGTCTTCTTCGTCGTGTTCGCCATGTCGTTCAGCGTAGGAAGCGGACCTGCGCCGGGGCTTCTCAAAAACTGATCAGTGCGCACAACAGCTGATCGGTGGACACAACAGCGGGCGCCCGGACCGCCGAGGTCCGAGCGCCCGCCGTCCAGGTGTGGCTTGTGCTTACTTCACCGTGTAGCTGTAGGGCAGGCCCGTCAGCTCGTCGGCGGTGCCGAACGCCGCGTTGTACGTGTCCAGGTACAGCACGCCGCTCACCTTGCTGCCGCTCGTGCCGGCCGGCGTGAAGGTGACGGTGATCGTCCCGGTCTGGCCGGGCAGGATCGTCACCGGCGCCAGCGCCGGCGCGGTCGGGTCGACCCCGTCCAGCCACAGGTCGCCGGTGCCGGCCACGGCCGAGCGGTCGAAGGCCAGCGTGGTGACGCTCTCGGCCGCGGTCGCGCTGCCGGTCACGGCACCGTTCGTCGGACCCACCGGGGTCGGGTCCTGGCCCCAGACGCCCTGGGTGATCCACGGCGAGTCGACCGTGGCCGCGGCGGTCAGGCCCTTGGACACGCCGTAGATCTCCGGGAGGCCGGACGGGCCGACAGCCGTGAAGTCCGCCGGGATCGTCGAGGACTGCGACGCACGCAGCTCGGTGGTGTGCGTCGGGACCTGGAACGAGGGCTGCGGGCCGGCCGTGACGAACGGCAGGGCCACCGTCGCGCCCAGCGGCTGCTGCGCCGGCAAGTCGTAGTCCGCACTGCTGGTCAGGCGCGGGTCGGCGAACACGGTCAGCGGGGCCGCGCCGGTGTTCTTGATCTTCACCGTCGCCGTCACCGCCTTGCCGGCCGCGAGCTTGCCCGCCGGCAGGCCCTTGGCACTGGCCTCGACCGTGTTATAGCGCAGCTGCCCGGTGAAGGGGTCAGCCAGGTCGCCGCTCAGGACCGCCGGGTTGTTGTCGTCCACGAACAGCACCCAGCGGCCGGCGGCCGGGGCGTCGACGTAGCCGGTCAGCGAGGGCTGCGCGGACAGGTTGCCCTGCCCGTCCACCGCGACGTTCGTGCTCAGCGAGACGACCTCGTGGTCCGGGGACTCCAGGTAGGCCGAGACCTCGTGGCTGCCGCTGAACGTCATGTTCATCGCCAGGTTCTTCTTGCCGCGCGGCACGTCGAAGTAGTACGACTCGGTCTGCGACGGCGTGCCCGGACGGCCGTTGCCGCCGGTCAGCGCGCCGGTGAAGGCGCCGCCGTCGTTGTTCGTGGCGATCAGCGTCCGCTTGGTCACCGGCACCGTGGTCACCTGGTGGAACCCGGTGGTGAAGGCCAGCGCCGCGGAGACGTCGCCGGGGTTCTGGCCCAGCGTCTGGGCCACCGTGAACCGCTGCGACTGGCCCGGCTTGAGCACCGCGCCCGAC
This sequence comes from Catenulispora sp. MAP12-49, assembly GCF_041262705.1. NCBI lineage: Bacteria > Bacillati > Actinomycetota > Actinomycetes > Catenulisporales > Catenulisporaceae > Catenulispora > Catenulispora sp. MAP12-49. Next base: position 5,675 of record NZ_JBGCCP010000005.1, read on the forward strand.
GGGCTCACCGAGCCGACGGCCTTGTACTTGGTGGCCAGGAAGTCGTAGTCGACGTTGCCCTTGAAGCCGGTGGCGTTGGCGTTGGCGTAGAAGTACGCCGTCCAGGTGCCGGCCGGCGGGTTCGCCTGGTCGACCTGCGCGTAGTTGGTCGTGCCCTGCGGGCTGTTCCAGTTCTCGTATTCGCCGTTCGGGCCGACCAGCACCAGGCGCAGCAGCGTGCTGGTGCCGCCGCAGGCGCAGGTCGCCGTGCCGGTCAGGTGGTCGGCGCCGGCCGGGACGGTGAACGTGGTGCTGAACCAGTGCCGCTTCAGGCCGGGGGTCCCCAGGGTGTAGCCCTCGTAGAACCACGGCGAGTTCGGGTCGGTGAAGTCCACGGCCTTGGTGCCGGAGACGTTCGCGACCGTGGTGTCCAGCTCCCGCACGTTCGCCGACACCGTCTGGGTGTTCGGGCTGGTGTTGGTCAGCGTGACGGTCGTGGTCTGCTTCGAGCCGCCGTTGCCGATCATCGAGATCTGGGTGTCGCCGGTGCTGGTCGTGGCCATCAGGCCGTCGCCCTGCGCCTTCGGCGAGCCATTGCCGTCCTTGACGGACATGGCCATCCGGACCGCGCGGTAGGTGTTCAGCTCGCCGGCGCCCTGCTGGTCGCCCGGCAGGCCCAGGTCGCTGGCCGAGGAGGTGAGGATCTGCTTCACCAGCTGCGGCGTCGGACGGACCCCGCCGTGGGTGTTCTCGTACGCCTCGATGACCAGCGCGGCACCGCCGGCGACCAGCGGCGAGGCCATGCTGGTACCGCCGAAGTCCTCCAGCGAGGTCGGGTTGCCGTTGTAGTCAACGCAGGCGCTGAAGCGGGCCTCGGGGCTGCACAGCGCCCAGCCGCCCTGGCCCGGCGCGACCAGGTCCGGGACCCGGCCCAGGACGTTGGTGCCGGCCGAGGACAGCGACGCGGTGTTGTTCGAGGCCCAACTGCTGGCCAGGTTGCGCACGCCGCCGGTGCCGGTCGCCGCCTGGTCCTCGAAGGTGGTGGTGGCGCCGACGCCGATCAGGTTCGGGTCGACCGCCGGCTGGCCCTCGGTGTTGGTGACGCCGCCGTCGCCGGTGGAGGTGACGACCGTGACGCCGGCGGCGACCGCCGCGTCGTCAGCCAGGCTGGTGGCGTCCAGCCCCTGGGTGGGCTGCGGGTTGCTGCCCAGGGACTCGTTGATGACGTCGACGTTGTCCACGTTCACCGCGTAGTCGATGGCCTGCACGACGGTGGAGTCGAAGACCAGGTTGGCCGCGCCGAACACGTTCAGGCCGACCAGCGAGGCGCCGGGGGCCACACCGCGGACGGTGATGTTGCAGCCGGCCGGCAGCGGGTGGTTCGGCATGACGTACTTGGACAGGTCGTAGCTGTGCAGGCCCTGCGCGGCGATGGAGCTCGCGTCGCCGAAGGCCTCGTCACCGCTCTCGGCGCCGTTCGGGTCCGTCCCGGAGAAGTCCTGGTAGTCGCTGAACACGTGGCTGCCGTCGGCGCGGATGAAGTCCGGGTTGTTGACGTCCAGCCCGTCGGCGATCCACGCGACCTTCACGCCCTTGCCGTCCACCAGGCTCTGGGCCTGCGGCCGGCTGGTGTCGGTGAACGCGGTGTTCGTCGTCTGGAGCGCTTCAGGCTCCAGCAGCGGCTTGCTGGGGTCGGTCGGGCAGGTGCCCGGCAGGACCTTGTCGGCCGGGGTCTGGCCGTCGGCTCCTGTGGAGGCCGCGCCCTTGGCGGAGTCGGCGATGGCCGCGTTCTGGGCGTCGCTCAGCGGGTTGACGACCCGCTGCTGGTCGGCGACGACTGCCTCGACGGAGGGGTTCTGCCGCAGGTTCGCGGCCTCGGCGTCGGTCATCTTGGCCGAGAAGCCGTTGATCACCGAGAACTTCTTGATGTCCTGCGCGCCGGTCGCCTGCACAGTGCTGACCAGGGGAGCCTGGTCGGCACTGGTGGCGGCCTTGCGCTGGGCCTTGGCGGTCTTGACCGACAGCTCGGGGTGCTGGTTCTTCAGCAATACGATCACGGAGTGCTTCGCGCCGGTCGACAGCGCGGCCAGTTGCTGGGCCGCCGTCGGCTTGGCGGGCATGGGACTGGCCAGGGCGGCGGCGGAGGTGCCGATCCCCAGTCCCAGTGCCGTGACCGCGACCACCGCGATGCGGTGCCTGCGGGCAAACTGCATAGTGTGCCTTTCTCCCGGCGCGCGGCCACGCCGCCGCGCGCCCCCTTTGTGATGGAACCTGGTGGCGCCTTACAGGGTCTTGCGACGAGTCCCGGAGAATGGCAATGCGTCTACTGCATTGCGAAGATCGATACTCGTCACAGTAGAGGGTGTCAGGAACCTCAGAAAGACGTAGACGCTTTACGTTGCGACACGCCTGGACTTGCGCTCACCTCGTGATATGCGTGCGGGGAGGCGTCTACGCGGTAAGGGGTGAGCAAGGGTTGTGAGGGTGGAAATGCCGTCAGGGCGAGGATCCGCGGATCCTCGCCCTGACGGCGTATTAGCACTTTTATAGGATACGGCGATTTCCGATGGCCCGTATGGACCGCCGGGTCGCGGACGCTTAGAAGAAGCCGCCGTCGCCGTCGTTGTTGTTGTTGTAGTCGCCGCCGCCGCCGAAATCGTTGCCGCCGCCGTAATCGGCCTGCTGGTAGTCGTTCTGCTGCCATTCCTGCTGTTGGAACTCCTGCTGCTGGTACTCCTGCTGTTGGTACTCCTGCTGTTGCTGGAATTCCTGTTGCTGGTACTCCTGCTGCTGGAACTGCTGCTGGTCGTCGTAGCCGCGCTCCTCGAAGCCGCGCTCGTACGCCTGCTGCTCGTCGCGCTTGTTCTCATCGCCCTCGAGCATCTCGCCCAGCAGCATCCCGCCGACCAGGCCCGCCGCGCCCGCGCCGATCACCGCGCCGGTGCTGTGCCCCTGGCGCGGCGGCTGCTGGTACTGCCCCTGCTGCGGGTAGCCCGGCTGCTGCGCCGGATAGCCCTGCTGCGGATAGCCGGCCTGGGGGTAGCCCTGCTGCGGGTACCCCTGCTGTTGGACCGGCTGGTAGTACGGCGGCTGAGTGGTCTGGATGCGCTGCGCACAGAACTGGCAGACCTCGACGGGCCGTGCCACGCCCCACTGCGGCTGCCACATGACGTTGACTGACGCCTGGCCGTGCGCCGGATCGAAGAAGCAGATCACGGGTGCCCCCCATATCGTTGAACCTTCCGCGATCCTAAACGGGCTGCGGACGGCGGGGGTTCCCGTTTGCGATCTCTTTTACCCCCGGCTCACGCCGAGCAGCGCTCCCCCTGCGGCGGCAGGGTGCCGCTGACCAGGTACGCCTCCATCGCCGACTGCGCGCACTGGTTGCCGCTGCCGAAGGCCGCGTGCCCGGTGCCGACCCGGGTCAGCAGCCGCGCGTTGGCGAAGCCGTCGGCCAGGTTCACCGCGTTCTGGTACGGCGTCGCCGGGTCGTCGGTGGTGCCGATGACCAGGATCGTGTCCGAACCCTGAGCCTTGATCTGGTGCGGCTTCTCCTGGGTCTGGAACGGCCAGTTCGCGCACATCGGCTGCGCCAGGTCGCTCGGGGCCAGGTCCGAGTTCAGGATCGAGGCGCCGGCCTTGAGCTGGCTGTACGCGCTCTGCACTTCCGAGGCGCTGGGCGTCGGGGTGGTGAAGTCGGCGCAGCGCACCGCGATCAGGCCGTTCTGCTCGGTGCTGTAGTGGCCCTCGGGGTCGCGGCCGTTGTACTGGTCGGCGCCGGCCAGCAGCTCCGAGCCGTCGCCGTCCTTCATGGCCTTGGTCAGCGCCTCGCGCAGGTACTTCCACCAGTCCGAGCCGACATCGCCGTAGAGGCCGATGATGACGCCGGTCCAGCCCAGCGTCTGGTCCAGCGGCCGCTTGGAGTCGCCGGAGGACAGCGGGTGGTCCTGCAGGCCGTCGATGAAGTGGCCGAGCTGCTGCGCCGCGGCCGCCGGGGTCCCGGACAGCGGGCACTCCGAGGCGTAGTTGGTGACGCAGTCGCCGGCGAACTTCTCCAGCGACTTCTCGAAGCCGATCTGCTGCTGGACGTCCGCCTCGAGCTGGTCGGCGTTCGGGTCCACGGCACCGTCGAGCACCATGTGGCCGACGTTGGCCGGGAACTCCTCGGCGTACACCGAGCCGATGTAGGTGCCGTAGGAGATGCCGAGGTAGTTCAGCTTCTTGTCGCCGAGGACCTGGCGCATGAGGTCCATGTCCTGCGCGACGTACGTGGAGCCGACGTAGGGCAGCAGGTCGCCGGAGTTCTTCTCGCAGGCCGAGGCCAGGGTCTTGCTGTCCTGCTCGGCCTTGTTCTCCCGCGCCGTCGCGTCCTTCGGCGGGTCCTGCTCGTAGAGCTTGTCCTGGGTCTTGTCGTCCAGGCACGTGATCGGGTCGCTGCGGCCCAGGCCGCGCGGGTCGAACCCGATGATGTCGTAATGCGCGTGCAGGGCCCCGTCGAACTCCGTCTTGGACTCCTCGACGAAGTCCACCCCGGAGGCGCCGGGCCCGCCGGGGTTGGTGAACAGCGAGCCGGCCTTGTTCGCCTGGTCCGCGGCCGGCCACTTGACCAGGGCGAGCGTGACGTCCTTGCCGGTCGGCTTGGTGTAGTCCAGCGGCACCACGACGGTCCCGCACTGGAAGGCGCTCAGGTCCGCGGTCGGGTCGTCGGACGGCTCGCTGGTGCAGGCCCCCCAGGAGACCTGCTGGGTGTCGAAGGCCTGGAGCGTGGTGAACTTCCCGCTCGGGAGCGAACCGGATCCCGAGGAGCCGCCCGAGGACCCGCCGGAAGACCCGCCCGAGGAGCTCGAGGAGCCGCCGGTGGAGCCCCCGCTGCCGCCGACCGAACCGGTCGAGGTGCAGCCGGCGACCAGGGTCCCGCCGAGCAGCATCGCGACGACGGATATGGTCCGGCCCCGGCGAGCCCCGAATACCTTCATGCGCTCATGTGTATCACCTCGTCCCGACCCTAGAATCACGATATGGATGCCTTCCTGGAACTCTTGGGCGCACGGGGACGCGCCACACTGGCGACGATCAAGAAGGACGGGCGGCCCCAGCTGTCGGTGATCAGCTACGCCTACGACCCCGCTGAGCAGGCTATTCGGGTCTCGATCACCGCGGACCGGGCGAAGACCCACAACATGCGCCGGGACCCCAGGGTCTCGCTCATGGTGCACCCGGAGGCCTACAAGTACGCGGTGTACGAGGGCGACGCCGAGCTGTCACCGGTCGCCCAGAGTCCGGATGACGAGACGGTCGAGGCGCTGATCCGCCTCTACCGGGCCGCCTCCGGCAAGGAGCACCCCGACTGGGACGAGTACCGGGCCGCGATGATCGCCGACAAGCGTCTGGTGCTGACCATCCGGGTGACCCACGCCTACGGCATGGGGGTCTGACACGGACCCGAGGGAGCCCGAGCCGGTCGGCGCCGAATCTGTCGGCGCCGAGCCGGTCAGCGCCGAACCGGTCAGCGCCGATCCCCCCAGGCTGCCCGGCCGGCCGCTGATGACGCAGTCCTGGCTGGACGCGACGTTCCTGCACTGGGCCGTCGATCCGGAGACGGTGGCTCCGCTGCTGCCGGCCGGGGTGCGGCCCGACGTCGTCGACGGGGTGACCTACGTCGGGCTCATCGCCTTCCGCATGCACCGGATCGGGTGGTGGCCGCTGCCCGGGATGCCGTACCTGGGGACGTCCCGGAGACCAACGTGCGGCTGTACTCGGTGGACGAGGCCGGGCGGCGCGGGGTGGTGTTCCGGTCGCTGGAGGCTTCGCGGCTGCTGCCGGTGGCCACGGCGCGGGCGGCGTTCCGGCTGCCGTACCGCTGGGCGCGGATGTCGGCGTACCAGTACGGGGACGTGTACTGGTACGGCTCGCGGCGCCGCGAGCCGGGGCTGCCGCACGCGCAGAGCCTGATCGGGGTGCAGGTGGGACCGGCCATCGAGACGCCGTCCGCGCTGGACCACTTCCTGACGGCCCGGTGGCGGCTGCACTTCACCCTGGCCGGCCGGACCGTGCACATGCCGAACGCGCATCCCCGGTGGCCGTTGCACGAGGCGAAGCTGCTGGCGTGCGAGGAGGATCTGGTGGCCGCGGCCGGGTTGCCGGGCGTCTCCTCGCGGCCGCCGGACAGTGTTCTCTTCTCGCCGGGCGTGCCGGTGCGGTTCGGGACGCCGCGCGCCGTGGGCCGGGACTGAAGGTCTGCTGGGCCTTCATCCGGGAGGTCAGCCGGGACTGACCGTCGGCCGGCAGGTCAGCCGGCGCTGACGTGGCTGATCAGATAGCGCACGAAGACCAGATCGCCGATCGGCCTGGTCTCCGCGAGGGTCATGCGGTGCCGCGCGTTCTGCGGGAACTCCGCGGCCCGCACGAAGCGCGGAGCCCGGTCGTCGCCGACGAAGAACGGCGCGATCGCCAGGTGGATCTCGTCGGCGAGGTCCTCGGCGAGGAACCGGGTGTGCAGCGAGCTGCCGCCCTCGACCATCAGCCGGTCAACCCCGCGCCGCTTCAGGTCCGCGAGGATCCTGGGAAAGTCGACCAGCGCGCCGGCCTGCACCACCTCGGTGTCCGCGACGGCGGCGAGCCGGTCCGCCTGCGCCGACACCGCGGCGTCGGCGCAGTAGACGAGCTTGTGGCCGCCGGTGGTGAAGAAGCGCGCGACAGGGTCCAGCGCGCCGGCGCCGGTCACCGTGACCTTGACCGGGTGCTCCGGCAGGCTGCGCCGCACCCGGTCCGCACGCCGCTCCGGATCGCGGACCAGCAGGCGGGGGTCGTCGCGCCGGATGGTCTCGGCGCCGACCATGATCGCGTCGGAGCCGGCCCGGAGCGCGTCCACCCGGTCGAAGTCCGCGACGTCGGAGAGCATGAGGCGGTCGGGGGTGGTGTCGTCGAGGTGGCCGTCCAGGGACATGGCGGCGCTGAGGATCACGTGGGGGCGCTCGGGCATGGAGTCATCGTGGCACGCGCCGATCACGCGCCGATCAATCGACGCGCTGGGCGGCCGGCCTCAGGAAGGTGCGGTCCCGCTCGCCGATCTCGGTCATCGGACCGGCGGCGCGCAGCACGACATCCAGCACGCGTTCGGGGTCGGCGGCATAGTGTCCCGAGGCCCAGGCCGCGTTGGCCTCGATGACCGCGGGCGCCGGCTTCCCGTCTCCTTCAGCGATCAAGCCGACATCGACCACGACCGCGCTCGGAAGCTTGTCGGCCGATTCCTGGAGTACGTCGCGCGCGAAACCGAGGATCTGCTGCTCCGCCTCATGGCCGGCCAGCGGCTCGATGTCGAGATCGCCTTCGATCGCGTACTGCGCGCCGGTGACGATCTCGCCGTCGATGACATGGAGTCGGAACTCGACGGTGAACCGCACCGGGTCGCTGGCGAGTACCGGGGTGTCGGAGTCGACGGCGTCGGGCCCGGGCAGTTGTGCGCCCTCGAGGTAGACACGAGCCGGAAAACTCTTGTCGTTGGGCGGTTTCAGGAACGCCGGGGCGCGCAGCGTCCACGCCTCGGCCATCGTCAGCATCCTGATCTCGCGGCGCACCGCCTCGCGGGGAAGTCCGGTCAGCCAGTCGTCCGGCGGCTCCAGCAGTCCGATGCCGAGATCGGCGGCGACCGCGTCGGCGAACAGCGGACCGGCATACAGGTGCGCGGGTCCGCCGACCAGGAAGCCCTCCGGGACTCCCCAGCCGGTCAGGTGCTCGGTGAGCAGGCCGCGGCGGTGCGCGACCGAGGCCAGGACGTGCGAGGTGTCGTTGGCGCGCGGTGAGAAGACGAGTGTGCGCGGCAGCTCGATCATGGTGGGCCCTCCCCGTTTGTTCGCCCAGGTTTGTTCGCCCAGAGAGTACGTGATCTCCTTTGCGGAACCTGGGGTTTTCCCGGAGGCGTTCCCAGAACATGACGGTGAAGCAGCGAGTCAAACGTGTCATGCGTTCCAGGAAGGCCCGCCGGCGCGACCGCGAGCGCGGCGGCCCGGACTGGCCCGCCGGTCCGGACGGCGGCGTCCGCGAACCACGGCGGCCGAAGGGATCGCCGCCTCAGGACTCGATCTCTCTTACGGAGCCACGGTAGAAACGTCCCATGCGCCTCACGGGACTGTCCGCCAGCGAAAAGCAAGTCCGGGATGATTTCCGGAACGGCGGCCGCACGTCCTTCGCGACCGGCGACCCGGCGGCGGACGATCCCGCGGTGGGCGCGACATGGGGCCCGGAGCGCACGCTGCGCGCGTCGTTCATCAGGAGCCTGATCGAGGAGGCCGGTGACCGCCGCGCGCCGCTGCGGGTGGTCGGCGCGCGGGTCGAGGGCCGGCTGGAGCTGGAGTACCTGGAGCTGGGCTACTCGCTGAGCTTCGGGGAGTGCTGGTTTCAGGACGACCTGGACCTGCACGACGCGCGCCTGCGCCGCCTCAACCTGCGCGGTACCCGCCTGGCCGGCCTGAACGCTTCGCTGGCCCACGTCGAGGCCACGGTGGTGATGCACCGCGCGCGCGTCGACGGCCGCCTCCGCCTGGACCACGCCGTCATCGGCGGCGAACTCCTGATCACCGAGGCGCACCTGTCCCACCCCGGCGAGCTCGCCCTGCGCGCCGAACGGGTCCGCGTCGGCGGCGACCTGATGCTGTGGGGCACGACGATCGAGGGCCGCGCGTCCCTGCGCGACGCGAAGGTGGACGGCGTCATGAGCCTGGAGCGCGCCCGTCTCAGCGACCCCGCCGGCCAGGCCCTGGACGCCGCCCGCATCCAGGTCGGCAGCGACCTGATGGCCGACGAACTCCGCGCCGAGGGCACCATCCGCCTGTCCGGAGCGGAGATCCAGGGCCTGCTCCGCTTGGCCGACGCGAAACTGAGCACCCCCGGCGGCACCGTCCTGGAGGCGTACCAGGCGAAGATCGGCGCGGACCTGCAGTGCTACCGCGGCTTCGAGGCCGACGGCCTGGTCCGCATCCAAGGCGCGCACATAGCCGGTCACGCGCGCTTCGACGGCGCCATCCTGCGCGGCAACGGCTCCAGCGCCCTGGACGCCCGCTACGCCGAGATAGGCGGCGCGGCCCGCTGCCGCGACATGCGGGTCACCGGCACCATCGCCTTCGCCAGCGCGCGAGTGGGGAACGATGTGGACTTCCGCGGGACGGTGGTGACCGCAGCGGCCGAAGAGTCCGCCAATCTCCTCTACCTCGGCCACCTCCGCGCCGGCGAACTCACCCTCCGCTTCGCCGCGCCGCCCGCCGGCGGCATCTACCTCGCCAAAGCCCAGATCGGCGTCCTCAATGACGACCCCGCCGTCTGGCCCCCGCACCTGACCCGCGACGGCTTCGTCTACGACCGCATCGCCGAGCCTGGCCCGGTCGCCGGCCGCATCGCGTGGCTGGCGCGCGAGTCCGCCGGCTATCGGCCCGCCCCCTACGAGCAGCTCGCCGCCGTCTATCGACGGCAGGGGCTGGACGGTGAAGCCCGCCGGGTCCTGCTCGCCAAGCAGCGGGCCCGGCGCCGGACGCTCTCGCTCGCCGCGCGGCCGTGGGGCGTGGTGCAGGACGCGGCCGTCGGCTATGGCTACCGGCCCGAGCGCGCCCTGGGATGGCTCGCCGCGCTGCTGATCACCGGCGTCGTCGTCTTCGGCCTGCGGCATCCGGTGCCGATCGGGCCGGACAAGGCGCCGCCCTTCAATGCCCTGATCTACTCCCTCGACCTGCTGCTGCCGGTCATCAACTTCGGGCAGGGCCGCGCCTACATCGCCACCGGCGGGACCCAGTGGGTCGCCTATCTGCTCACCGCCGCCGGCTGGATCCTCGCCACCACCATCGCCGCCGGGGTGGCACGGGCCGTCAACCGCGCATAAGCCAGGGCGCCACCCCTGGTTCAGCGCCCTGATGCGCTGGCATGGTGGACCCCATGTCGTCACAGCCGATGCCGCCGCGCCGCAACGACGCAGAACCGAGCGGCTCACGGAACAACGTCATCACCGGCGACGGACCCTCCCCGGTCCCCGCCCCCGCCGCGGACGCCGCCCCGAACGGCGCCCCCGGCCTCGCCGAACTCCTCGCCGGCCACCTCGGTCCCGAAGCCGATCTGTTCCCCGTCACCACCGCGACGTGGCCGCCCTACGAGCACGTGAACGTCCAGGGTGCCCTGGACCGCTGGCTGTCCCGCAACGGCGCCCCCTTCCGCCTGGTCGGCATGGCCGGGTTCCGGCACCGCATGTTCGGCCTGTCCGACCTGTTCCACGAGACCGGCCAGCACGCCATGGCGATCAGCGGCGTGTCCATGACCGACCAGCCCAGCGGTCCCGGCGACCAGACCCGCAGCTGCGTCCAGTGCGGCCTGTACCTCGTGGACGGCGTCGACGGCCCCGACGACGGCGACCGCACCGAGGACCCGCGCCCGCCGCTGGCCATCCTGCTGCGCGGCACCGAGATGCGCGGCCCGCAGCAGGACGTCAGCCTGGAGATCGCCTGCGCCGACCGCGCCCTGGCCCGCAAGGCCGCCAATGAGATCCGCCGCCTGGCTGTCGAGTTCAGCGTCTATCGCGGCCATGTTCTGGAGTTCGGCGCCGAGGTGTTCGGCCCGCACCAGTCCGCCCTGAGCTTCCACGAACGCCCGGTCATGGACCGCGAGGCGCTGATCCTCCCGCCGGGAATGCTGGAGGGCATCGAGGCGCAGATCCTGGGCGTGAACCGGCACCGCGCGGCCCTGCTGGCGCACGGCCAGCACCTCAAGCGCGGCGTGCTGCTGTTCGGCCCGCCCGGCACCGGCAAGACCCACACCGTCCGCTACCTGATGAGCCGACTGCCCGAGACCACCGTCGTGGTCCTCACCGCCAACGCCCTGCGCCTGATCGGCCAGGCCTGCGAGATCGCGCGGGCCCTGCAGCCGGCGCTGGTGGTGGTCGAGGACGTGGACCTGATCGCCCAGGACCGCTCGGCCCACATGCACGCCACCCCGCTGATGTTCCAGCTGCTCAACGAGATGGACGGGCTCGACGGCGACGCCGACGTGACCTTCCTGCTCACCACCAACCGCGTCGACGTCCTGGAATCGGCGCTGGCGATGCGGCCGGGCCGCGTGGACCACGCCGTCGAGGTGCCGCTGCCGGACGCCGAGGGCCGCGCCCGCCTGCTGGAGCTCTACCGCGGCGGCCTGGACCTGGACCTCACCAAGGCCGACGGTCTGATCGAGCGCACGGACGGGGTCACCGCCTCCTTCATCAAGGAGCTGATACGCCGGGCCGCGCTGATCGCGCTCGAGGCACGCGAGGACGGCTCCGCGCCCGACACCGCCGGCAGCCTGCACGTCAGCGCCGACCACCTCGACGCGGCGCTGGAACTCCTGGCCGGATCGCGGCACCAGCTGACCCGAAGGCTCCTCGGCGCACCCGACGACCTCGCCTAGTGCGTGATCAGGAACTAGTGCGCCCTTAGGAACGCGTCGACGTCGGCGAGCACCTTCGCCCCGTCGGCGCCGTTCAGCAACTGTGTCCCGTGATCCGAGCCGTCGTAGGTCAGGACGTGCGCCAGGTTCGGCAGATCCGCCTGGAACGTCTTGGCGGCATCGGTCGAACCGTAGCCGTCCTGGGCCGCCGTCAGCAGGAGCACGGGACACATCAGTTGTTTGACATACGTGGACACGTCGGTGTTCGGAGCGAGCGTCGCCTCGGCGGACAACGTGACCACCGCGCTCACCGGCGGCTTGATCCCGGCCGCGGCGACCAACGACACCTTGCCGCCCTTCGAGGCGCCGAGCAAGAACACCGGCCCGGATCCGTGCGCGCGGAGGTCGGCCACCATCGCCCGCAGCCCGGCGAGAGGATCCTGATCCGCGTAGTCCCACATAGCGACCTTGTAGCCCTCGCCTACGAGATGGTCCGCGTACGCCTGCCACGACCACTGGTCCTGGTCGCTCTCGTTGCTCAGCACGACCGTCCGCGCGCCGGTGCCCCAGACCGTGTAGCCGGCGGCCAGCTGCGCGGTGATGAAGTCGGTCACCGTGCCCTGGAATCCCTTGTCCGCCAACAGGTCCCAGCCGTGCCCCGAGCCGGCCGGCCGCACCGTCAGCGTCCGGAGCGACGGCGGCGCCGCGAGCTCGTCGAACAGACCGCGCTCGGCGGCGGTCGGGATGTAGGGATCGCCGTCCGCGACCGCCATGAAGACGGGGACGTGGATGGTCGCTGCCTTGGCAGGCAAGGTGCCCAGCTCGTCGGCGGACAACGCCACGACCGCCGCCACACCCGGCGCCGAGCTCGCAGCGGATCCGGCCTCGGCGGCCAGCGCCGTCGTCGCCCCGGCCGAGGCTCCGACGAGCACGATCGTCGTGGCGCCGTCGGAGTGGAGTTCGTTCAGAGCCGTGTCGACGGCCGGGACGCCTTCGTCGGTTTCGGCTTTCGGGCAGCTGCTCGCGCCTTGGCACGGCATGTCGAAGACGAGGACGTGCAGTCCCTTGGCGGCGAGCTCGCCCGCGTACGCCATCCACCCGCATTCGCCTCGCGAGCCGGCCTCGGGGACCAGCACCACACCACGGGTGCCCTTCCCCATCTCCACCGCGGGCAGCGTCAGGTTGTCGGCGGTGGTGAGCGTCAACACCCGCGCGCCGCTCGGCTGTCCCGGACAGACGGCTGTCGCAGGAGTCTGAGTCACCATGCTTGATGCGCCCCCCGGCGCCGTCCGCGGGCTGCCCCCGTGGCAGCCCGCGGCGACAAGCGCCAGGACCAGCGTCAAGGCGGGCACCAAGACCGGCGCGGACACGATGCGGGAAGGTCGTCGCCGATCCAAGGCCATGCCCCCGACGATGCCTCGCGCGACAACCCGCGGCGAAGCTTTCTATCCTGACGGAAAGGCTTGCGGAGGACCGATGTTGCGCATCCATTTCAGCCCCGGCGACTTCGCCCGGGTCCGCTTCCTGCCCCGGCCCGCACCGCTGGTGGAGCTGAAGCTGTCGCTGATGATGTCCCGCCGCAGCGACTCGCCGGTCCTGTTCGGCCGCTGGCGCCGCGACGTCGGCCGGCGCCTCCCGGCCACCACCGCGCCGTTGTGGGACCTGCTCCAGCCGTTCCGCGGCCCGGCCTTCCTCGACCCGGTCTCCGGCGACCTCGACGAGGCCCTGGACCTGGTACGCAGCACCCCGGGCAGCGCGGTCCGCGCCGCCGTCGCCCGGCTCCGGCGGCCGCCGACCCCCTGGGTCAGGGCCCTGATGGAGCAGGACACCCGGGCCTGGGACCTCCTGGACCGCGGCCTGCGCGACGCCTACCAGTCGGTCCTGGCCACCTCGTGGACCACGGTCCGCGAACGCCACGCGGCCGAGTTCACCCGCTTCGCCCTCGGCGCCGCGGAGAACGGCATCGAACCGACCCTGACCGCCCTGGCCCCCGGCTCCACGCTCGACGACGGCACATGGCACATCCCCGCGCTCAAAGACCGCGACCACCGCCTGGCGGGCAACGGCCTGACCCTCCTGCCCACCTTCCACTGGACCTACGAACCACTGGTCGGCACCATCCCCGACCAGCCCCTGCTCCTCGTATACCCGGCCGGCCCGGGCCTCCCGCCGCCCACCGCACCCGCGACCGGCGGCGATCCCCTCGCCGACGTCCTGGGCACCTCCCGAGCCCGCGTCCTGCGCCTGCTGGAGCACCCCCACACCACCACCGAACTCGCCGCCGGCACCCACCTCAGCCTGGCCGCGGCCAGCTCCCACACCGCAGCCCTGCGCCGCGCCGGCCTGATCACCACCCACCGCGCCGGCCGCAGCGTCCAGCACACCCGCACCGACCTCGGCCGCATGCTCACCGAAGCCGGCCCCGCCTAGGCACCGGAAGACCGCCGCGAGGCGACAAAAAGACAACCCCACCACCCGCCCACCCGAAGATCACACCCCCCACCGGCCCCACCCGGCCCCGCCCGACCCCCCGCCGGACGCCACCCGGTCCCCCACCGGACAACCGAGTGGCGAAGCACCCCCCGCGATCCGCTATTGTTGTGCCGTCGCCCCACGGAGCCGATCTCGGTCGGAGCTGCGGGACGCACATTGGCGGGTTGCCCGAGCGGCCAATGGGAGCGGACTGTAAATCCGTCGCGAAAGCTTCGAAGGTTCGAATCCTTCACCCGCCACATGTGACAGCCCCTGACCGGGATTCTCGGTCGGGGGCTTGTTCGTGTGTCCGCCACCACCGTCCGCCACCACCGTCCGCCACCACCGTTCGCCGCGAGCCCTCCGGGTCGGCGGCCTGTCGGTGCACCGCGTGACCTTTCCACGCCTGCGATCCGGTGCCGGACCACAAAGCCGTCGACAAAGCCGCCGACAAGGCGGGTGGGCCGCGGCCGATCTCCATCACTGTGCGTCACCGCCACGGCGCTGTGAATCATCCAAGGTCAGAGAGCTGTGAATGCCTGCGGTTTGGGCGCGCCATGTCCGGCGTTAACACCTCAGACTCCGCTATGTCGCAGTGGACTGGGACCTTCGGCCTGCACGGAACTAGTGTTCGCGGACGTCGGGACTGCTGAAACTCTCCCCGCGTCCGGTCCTTGTCGGGTGTGGGGGAGGTATCGGGCTCATGGCACATACTCGCTTTCACGTCGCGGCGTCGGTGGCCGCGATCGCCGCGCCGGGGTCGGCGGCGCTTCCGGCGTGGCGGCTGGTCGGGGGGAACAACCGGGTCCTGGGTCGGGCGCCTGAGGGCTTCGTCGATTTCGAGACCGGGTACGCCGCCGTTCTGTTTCTGCGGGAGCGGATCGCCGACGCGGTGCCCGTACTCGGGGTCGCGGCCGAGACCGGGGGGCGGACCTGGCGGCTGGAGATCGACAACGTCGTGATCGCGCGGTCGGCTCGGACGTACCTGCGGGGGCGCGAGAACCTCTACAACCTCGCGCACTTCTTGGAATCCGTTCCGCTCGCCGAAATGCCGGTGCCCGCCCGAACACGGGACGAGCGCGGCCGGGTGTGCTTAGCATGACCGAGCAGTTCACGACGCACGTCGTCGACCTGCCGCCGGCCGCCGGTGCCGAGCCGCCACGCCCGGTACGCCTCAAGGCCCGCGGTGGGGACCGTGTGTTCCTCGCGGTGCTGGCCGGCAGCGGCATCCTGGTCCTGACGATCATCGCCGTCATCGGCGGCTTCCTGGGCACCCGCGCCTCGCAAGCGCTGCACGTGGCCGGGACCGGCTTCCTCACCACCGCGGCCTGGTCGCCGGGCAGCGGCACCGGCGGCGCGGCCAAGTTCGGCGTGGCCGGGATCCTGACCGGGACGGTGCTCATCGGGCTGGTCGCGATCGTCATCGCCGTGCCGCTGGCGTTCGGCGTCGCGCTCTACATCTCCGAGTACGCCCCGCCGCGGCTGCGGCCGCTGTTCACCAGCCTCATCGACCTGATGGCGGCGGTGCCGAGCGTGGTCTACGGCCTGTGGGGCTTCCTGTTCCTGGAGCACCGGGCGGTCGGGGTCGCGCACTGGATGGCGACGTATCTGGCCTGGATCCCGGGGTTCCGGGTCACCGGCGCGCGGGTGCACGATCCGCTCGCGCCGCTGACCGTCTACACCGCCTCGACCTTCATCGCCGGGACGGTGGTGGGGCTGATGATCACGCCGATCGTAAGCTCCATGATGCGCGAGTCGTTCTCGCAGGCGCCGCTGGGCGAGCGCGAGGGCGCGTACGCGCTCGGCGCGACCAAGTGGGGCATGATCCGCACCGTCGTGCTGCCGTTCGGCCGGGGCGGCGTGATCGGCGGCGCGATGCTGGGCCTGGGCCGGGCGCTCGGCGAGACGATCGCGGTGTACATGATCATCTCGCTGGTGTTCCGGATCCAGCCGCACATCCTGCAGGCCGGAGCCAGCTCGGTGGCGGCACTGATCGCCGCGCACTACGGCACCGCGACGCCCTTCGAGCTGTCCGCGCTGATGGCCGCCGGCCTCGTGCTGTTCCTCCTCACCCTGGTCATCAACCTGGCGGCGTCGGCGATCATCGCGCGCAGCCGGTCCGGAAGGGACAGCGGCTGACATGACGGCCACGGAAGCCCTGGGGTCCCTGAAAGCCCGGGAAGATCAGGAAACGCAGGAGGTGGCGGCCCAGGACACGGCGACGACCGTGCCGCCGGAGCCGCCGTCGGAGTTCGAGGGCCCGCCCGAACGGGTCCGCCGCCTCCGCCGCCTGAAACCCGACACGGTGTTCGCCCTCCTCGGCGCGGCCGCCGCGGCGATCAGCCTGACCGTCCTGATCAGCCACTGGTTCGCGCCGTTCTCCGGCCCGCTGGGCTTCGTCGTCCTGTGTTATCCGCTGTTCCTGGCCTGCTACGCCGTTCTGGTCTGGACCGACGAGAGCGGCCCGATCCTGCGCGACCGCCTCATGACCGTGGTGACGCACTCGATCGCGATCCTCGTGGCCGCCGTCCTCGTCCTGATCGTCGGCTTCCCGATCTGGGGCGGCGTGAAGTCCCTGACCCACCTGAACTTCTACACGCAGGACCTGCGCGTGGCCGGGCCGGTCCAGCCGATCTCGATCGGCGGCCTGCGGCACGCGGTGATCGGCACCGCCGAGCAGATCACCATCACCCTGGCCATCACGGTCCCGCTGGGCATCGCCTGCGCCGTCTTCATGAACGAGTCCCCCGGCCGCCTGGCGAACCTGGTGCGCACGGTCGCGGCGGCGGCCACCGCGCTGCCCTCGATCGTCGCCGGCCTGTTCGTCTTCGCGCTGCTCATCCTGGAGCTCGGCCTGCCCAAGTCGGGGCTGGCCGCCGCGCTCGCGCTGAGCATCATGACGCTGCCGATCATCATCCGCGCCTCCGACGTCGTGCTCCGCCTGGTGCCCGGCCATCTGAAGGAGGCCTCCTACGCCCTGGGCGCCAGCCGCTGGCGGACCGCGCTGCGGGTCACGCTCCCGACGGCGCGGTCGGGACTGGCCACGGCGGTGATCCTGGGCGCGGCCCGCGGCATCGGCGAGACGTCGCCGGTGCTGCTGACCGCCGGATACACGCAGTACACGAACTACGACCCGCGCAAGGGCCCGCAGACCTCGCTGCCGCTGGCCACGTTCAAGCTCGTCACCTCCGGCCAGCCGAACTACGTCACGCGCGGATACGGCGCGGCCGCGCTGCTGATGCTGTTGGTGCTCATCCTGTTCGTCGCCGCGCGCGCCGTCGGCGGCAAGGGGGCCGGCCAGCTGAGCCGGCGGCAGCGGCGGCGCCGCACGCTCGCCTCGCAGCGGGTCCAGGAACGCTTCCTGGCACGCCGGACCGTCTTCGACACCACCCGCGCCGAGCCGACCGGTCTCGCGGCGATCGGCTTCGACGCGGCACCGACCTACCCCGCGGCGGCCGACCACGTCGCGACCGACCCCGCGGCGGCCGACCGAACCGAACCGATGGAGCCATCGTCATGAACCGCCCCCACCCGCGGCGCCGTCGATCGCCGCGCGGCAGACTCCTGCTGTTCGGAGCCGCCCTCGGTCTGCTCGGGACGCAGCTCGCGACGCCGCCGGCCGCCGTGGCGACGCAGTACGCGCCGATCGCCGGCGCCGGCTCCACCTGGGCCGAGAACGCGGTCAACCAGTGGACCAGCGACGTGGCCCAGTACGGCATGCAGGTCAGCTACACCGGCTCCGGCTCCTCCGACGGCCGCAACCAGTTCAAGGCGGACCCGGCCACGGTCGACTTCGCGATCTCCGACATCCCCTACGGCTCGGTCGACAACGGCACCCTGGACGTCCTGCCGGACAAGCCGTTCGCCTACATGCCGGTGGTCGCCGGCGGCACGGCCTTCATGTACCACCTGGACATCGGCGGCCACCGGGTGACCAACCTGCGGCTGGACGGCCAGACCATCGCGAAGATCTTCACCGGCGCCATCACCACCTGGAACGACCCGGCGATCGCGAAGACCAACCCCGGTCTGACGCTGCCGGCCCGGCAGATCATCCCGGTCGTGCGCACCGACGGCTCCGGCACCACCGCACAGCTGACGGCGTGGATGGCCGCCGAGTACCCGGGGCTGTGGGACTCGTTCTGCTCCGCGGCGGGCCGCGTGGTCTCCCCGCACTGCGGAGCGACCTCGTTCTTCCCGCCGGCGCCGGCCGGGTCGGCCTTCATCTCGCAGTCGCTGGACTCCGGGGTCGCCGGCTACGTCGCGCAGCCCACCTCGGAAGGCGCGATCACCTACACCGAGTACTCCTACGCGATCCAGTCCGGTTTCCCGGTCGCGAAGATGCTCAACGCCGACGGCTACTACACCCTGCCGTCCGCCTCGAACGTCGCGGTGTCGCTGACCCAGGCCCAGATCAACGAGAACGCCTCGGATCCCACGCAGTACCTCACCGAGAAGCTGTCGCAGGTGTACGGGTACTCCGATCCCCGGACCTATCCGCTGTCCAGCTACAGCTACATGATCGTCCCGCTGTCCACGGCCCCGCCGTTCAACACCGCCAAGGGCGTGACGTTGAGCGCCTTCGCCTACTACCTGCTGTGCCAGGGCCAGAGCACGATGGCCCCGCTCGGCTACTCGCCGCTGCCGATCAACCTGGTCCAGGCCGGGTTCAACCAGATCAAGAAGATCCCCGGCGCGGTCGTGCAGAACATCGTGATCTCCTCCTGCAACAACCCCACGTTCTCCACGAGCGGGGTCAACACGCTGGTGGCGACCGCGCCGAACCCGGCGCCCTGCGACAAGGCCGGCGCCACCCAATGCGCGGCCGACGGGGTCACCGCGATCCCGGGCGGCGGATCGGGCGGCTCGGGCGGCGGATCCGGAGGCGGCTCGTCGGGAGGCTCCGGAGGCGGCTCGGGCGGCGATTCCGGAGGCGGCAGCGGCGGATCGGCGGGAGGGGCCGCCGGCGGCCCGGCCGCGAGCGCCGGGGGCAAGGCCAATCCGTCCGCCCACCCGAGCTCCACGATCAACGTCATCACCGTGCCCACCACGCCGAGTTCCGCCCCGGTCTCGCTCGACGACGCCGACGCCGCCGCGGTGCCGGTGACGGTCGGCGACTCGCTGGGCGGCTCGCTCGGCGCCTACCTGGCGACCGCGGCGGCGGTTCTGCTGCTGACGACGGTGTTCGCTCCGCCTCTGGTGTCCCGTCTGCGGAAGGGGCGCCGGTCATGAGAGCGGTCGCCATCTCCCGGGCCGTTTCCGGCGCCTTCGCCATCTGTGTCGCGGTGTCCGGTCTGCTCGCCGGACCGGCCCAGCACGCCGCCGCCGGGCCGCTGTCGAACGCCGCGCAGGACGCGAGCTCGTCCCTGACCAAGAACGGCACCGGGGCCTTCGGCGGCATGTCGGTCACGGTCGACAAGACGCAGAACCTGATCAACGAGGCCGTGAGCATCAGCTGGACCGGCGCGCCGACCACCCTGCCGCCGAACAACAACACGAACTTCGGCGCCGACTACCTCCAGATCATGCAGTGTTGGGGCGACGACCCCGCGAGCGGCCCGGACGCCTCGCAATGCGAGTTCGGCGGGACCACGCTCGGCGGTCCGACGACGCGGCGCCTGAACAACCCTCAGCTCCCTGATCCGCTGCTGCCGCCCGGCGTGGCCAAGGACCCCAATCAGGAGTACGAGGACTTCGTCCCGGCCCCGACGAGCGCGCCGACGTCTCCGTACGCGCCGCCCCCGGCGACCAAGGACCCGTCGAACATCTCGACGTCCTTCGACAGCTCGAACACGAACGAGATCCCGTACGCGCGGACCTACGCCAACGGCACCGGCCACGTCTACTTCCAGCTCGACACCGTCCGCGAATCGCCGGCGCTGGGCTGCGGGCAGCCGGTCGCCGACCCGGCGGCGCCGGGCGGGACCAGGATCGAGCCGTGCTGGCTGGTCGTGGTGCCCCGCGGCACCTTGGAGGCCGACGGCAAGACGACCGTCGACGGCACCAACATCGTCCTGCAGACCTCGCCGCTGTCCCCGACGAACTGGGCGAACCGGATCGTCTTCCCGCTGACCTTCCAGCCCGCGGCGTCGGCCTGCGCCATCGGCGCCAACGAGGTGCAGATCGGCGGCGACGAGATGCTGGCCGAGGCGGTCAAGAGCTGGGAGCCGGGGCTGTGCGCGAAGAACCCCAAGGCCCCGTTCAGTTTCTCGCAGATCGGCGGGGACGCCGCACGCCAACAGCTGGCCTCTCCCCTGCCCGGCTTCCAGTTCGTCTCCAAACCGGTCGCCCCGACACCGGGGACGCCACAGCCGACGATGCTGTACGCCCCGGCCGCGATCTCCGGACTGACCATCTCCTTCTACGTCCAAAGCCAAGCGGTCGTCCCGCCACCGGGGCAGCCACCGAATCCGCCGGCGGCGCAGAACGGCGTGCAGATCACCCGGTTGAATCTCAACGCCAGGCTGGTGGCGAAGCTGGTCACGCAGTCCTACCGGTGGGGCGTCGACTCCTCCGTCGGCACACCTCAGGGCGCCGCGTCCGACCTGGCGGCGGACAACCCGCGGGATCTGACCGTGGATCCGGAGTTCCTGGCGCTGAACCCGCAGTTCAAGGGCCTGAGTTTCGCCGGGGGGATCCCGTCGGTGGTGGTGCCGTTCGGGAACGCCGACGCCTACACCGAGCTGTGGACCTGGCTCAAGAACGACCCGGCGGCCGAGGAGTTCCTCAGCGGGGTCCCGGACAACGCCGGGAAGTACGGTCAGCGCGGCTACACGGGCATGACCTTGAACCCGAACTACCTCCGGACGCAGTTCCCGATCGAGGACTTCCCGACGACCGACCCCTACTGCCGGCCGACGGTGTATCAGGACCCTTCGCACGCCGGCACGCACAACCAGCAGGTCGCGCTGTGCGGCCTGGCGCTGCACCCGTACCCGGTCACCATGCACGACGGCGTCCTCAACGCCACCAAGGGCAGCCTGGGCCTGCGGGTCACGTGGAACCCGAACAGCGCGGACATCGGCTCCTGGGGCCCGACCCCGCCGCAGCCGGACGGCCAGGTCGCCATCCTGGTGCTCGCCGACGCGCCGACCGCCGCGCGCTACGGGCTGCCGACCGCGGAGCTGTGCGACGACAAGGCCGGGGTGCCCGATCCGTTGCTGCCGCCGGGTCAACAGCCGTCGGGCGACCTCGACGCGCACTGCGTCGCACCGACCACCGACACGCTGCTGAAGGGGGCCGCGGCGGCGCAGCCCAGTCCGGGCGCGCCGAAGGTGGTGGTCCCGAATCCGAACGCGATCGACCTCGGCGCCTATCCGCTGACCACGATCACCTATGCCGCGACGGTGCCCAGCAAGCTGACGAAGACCGACGGCGGCCACTACGCCGACCTGCTGGACTACATCGCCGGTCCCGGGCAGATCCAGGGCCTGGACCCCGGCGACCTCCCGCCCGGCTACGCCCCGCTGACCGCGGCGATGGCCGCCCAGACGGCCGCCGCCGCGAAGCTGCTGCGGACCGCGGCCGGGGTGCCGGACGCCGCGCCGGCCGGGGCGGCGCCGACCGGCGCGGTCTCCAGCCAGCACGCGTCGGCCGTCATTCCGCATCCCGCCTCGTCCGCACCGCCGCCGGCCGCCCCGGTGCAGCACCCGCCGCTGCCGAAGCCGACCGGGCCCGGGCCCGCGGTCGTGGTGCAGGGCACCATGCCGGCGGCCGATGTGGCCGGGTCGGCCGGGCCCACGCCGGGCGTGCCGACCGGGACGATCCGGTACGTCGTGCTGATCTGCCTGCTGGCGGCCGGGGCGAGCGTGCTGGTCGGGCCGGGGCTGCTGCGCGTGGCACGGCAGTCGGCGGGCGGGCCCGAGCTGGACGGCGATTCCGGCGATCCCAGCGATCCCGAGTCGGACGACGACACCGGCGACACCGGCGATCCCAGCGATCCCGATGAGCCGGACGGCGACCCGGACGATCCCGCCGATCCCGGCGATCCCGGCGATCCCGATGAGCCGGACGACACCGGCGACACCGGCGACACCTCTGAGAGTCCTGGGACGAACCCGCCCCAGGAACCGTCCCCCTCGAAGGGAACAGGGCAGTGAATCAGAAGGCGAAGAAGCTCGCCGTCATCGGCGCGGTCGGGCTGTTCGTGCTCGGCGCGGCCGGCGCGGCGCAGGCCGACCCGAGCGGCTCCCCGCAGTTCCGGCAGCTGGCCGGCGTCGGCTCGGACACCACCACCCCGGTGATGAACGCGCTGTCGAACGACCTGACCATCAACGGCACCAAGGTCCTGGGCTCCTACGACGCCACCGGCTCGGCGACCGTCGCCACCCAGGCCGCCGCGGCCTGCCAGGCGATCGCCCGCCCGAACGGCTCCGGCGCCGGGCGCACCGCGCTGCTGGCCTCGCTGGCGGCCAAGGACGGCTGCCTGCAGTACTCCCGCTCCTCCAGCCTGAACCTGGCCTCCACCGGCGGCGCGCAGCTGACGTACATCCCGTTCGCGCTGGACGGCGTCACCTACGCCATCACCGGCACCGACACGCTGATCCCGCGCAACCTGGACCTGGCCACCCTGCAGTCCATCTACACCTGCGACCCGACGGTCGTGGGCACCGGCCCGAACTACGCCATCACCGCGATGCTGCCGCAGGCCGGATCGGGCACCCGCTCGTTCTGGGAGGGCAAGATGGGCATCACCGACGCCGACGTGGTCGCGGGCAAGTACCCCTGCATCACCGACAAGTCCAACGGCCAGCCGATCGAGGAGCAGGACGGCCGGGTCCTGACGGACAAGGCGATCATCCCGTTCTCCATCGCGTCCTACGACGCCGAGGAGTCGCAGACCATCCAGGACGTGCGCGGCGCGGCGGTCCTGGGCGCCATCGGCGGGGTCGCGGCCCAGCAGATCAACTCGGCCTTCCCGGTCACCCGCGAGGTCTACAACGTCATCCCGACGTCCGACACCTCCACGGCGCCGTGGAGCACCACCTTCGTCACCAACCAGTCGCTGGTCTGCACCGACGTGTCGACGATCACGAAGTACGGATTCAGCGTCGCCCCCGACTGCGGTAGCACCACCAACGTTACCGCTCCGTAGTGACGGCCATCCGGCCTCACATCCCGCACGTGCACAGATAGGAGAAGCACCTTGTTCAGCAACAGGTTCGCCCGCTACGCGGCGACCGCGGTTGCGACCGCCACGGCGATCGGTGCGATGACGGTGCTCGGCACCGCCACCGCCTCGGCCGCCTCCACCGGCACCATCACGTTCTCGCCGAGCTCCGGCGCGGACACGTCGGTCTTCAACGTCAACACCTCGGGCGTCTGCCCGGCGAACGACACCTACGTGGACGCCACGATCACCGGCGGGAACTTCCCGGCCAACGCCGTCGCGATCAACAAGGAGCCGGTCTCCGTGCTCGCGGCCAACGGCAACGGGTACTCGATCGCCATCTCCAACAACCTGCGCCAGCTGGCGACCAACTACGCGGTCACCAAGCTGGACCCGGACCCGTCGGGCAAGACCGCGTACACGATCGACGTCCAGTGCATCCCGGCCCTGGGCAACACGGTCGGCGCGGACTACTCCGGCCAGCTGACGTTCTCCAGCGAGACCGCGTGGAGCTCGGCGTCCAGCACCTCGACCGGCACCTCGCTGGGCCTGGCCCCGGTGAGCCCGGTGAGCTTCGGCTCGCAGGTCACCCTGACCGCGACCGTCAACCCGGCGGCGGCCGGCACCGTCACCTTCTTCGACGGCACCACCGCGCTCAACGCGACCCCGATCGCGGTGAACGCCGGCTCGGCCAGCTACCAGACCAGCTCGCTGGCGGTCGGGACGCACTCGATCACGGCGGCCTTCACCTCCACCGACCCGAACTTCTCCAGCTCGACCTCGACGGCGTCCTCCTACGTCGTCAACCAGGCGGGTCCGGTGTCCACCACCACCTCGCTGGTGACCACGCCGGGCTCGGGCCAGGTGCAGGGCGGCAACGTCAACCTGACGGCGAACGTCTCGCCGGCCGGCGCCGCGGGTTCCATCACCTTCCTGGACGGCACCACGACGCTCGGCACGGTCGCGGTGGCCAACGGCGCGGCGGTGTTCAACATGACCACCCTGGCGCTGGGCTCGCACACCCTGTCGGCCTCGTTCACGCCCACCAACACGACCGCCTACGGCCCCTCCGCCTCCCCGGCGGTCCCGTTCGCGGTCACCAAGTACGTCCCCCCGACCACGACGGAGACCATCACCACGACGGTCGACGCGGGTTCGCTGAACATCAGCGTGCCGACCGGCCAGGTCTCCCTGCCGGACCCGGTGCTGAACAGCAGCGGCACCCTGTTCACCACCTCCGGCTCGCTGGAGACGGTGACCGTCACTGACAACCGCGCCGGCAACCCCGGCTGGACCGCCTCGGGCCTGGCCACGGCGTTCTCCCAGACCGGCGGCTCGGTCCAGATCAGCGCGGAGAACCTCGGGTGGACGCCCGGCACGCCGACCGGCTCGGCGGGCCAGACCCTGACCACCGGCCCGACCGTCGCCCCGGCGAACGGCGTCGCGGCCTCCGACAACGGCAACGCGGGCCTGGCGCAGTCCCGGACCCTGGTGTCGGCCTCGGCCGGCGCGGGCCTGGGCACCGCCAAGATCGGCGCGTCGCTGGCGCTGAACGTCCCGACCACCACCACGGCCGGCACGTATCAGAGCACGTTGACGCTGACCGTCATCTGAACCGCCCGAACCACCGGAACCATCTCATCGGAGCGTTGTCACCTCCACTGAGTGAGTAGCGAGTCAGGAGCGGCAGCCGGGCACCGATACCGCCCGGCTGCCGCGCCACAGCACCACCCCCGCACCCCTGTCGAGAGTAGGACCAGGCGATGCCCCGTCTCCGTTCCCTGATCAAGGCACTGGCCGCGACGGCCATGGCCGCTGCGCTCCTGGCGAGCCCGGCGTCGGCCGGGACGCCGCCCAGGACCGACCCCGCCCCCGCGCCCGCGAGCGGCGCCGCGACCTTCGGCATCCAGCCGGCGACCGCCACCGCGCGCGACAAGAGCCGCGACTCCTTCACCTACCAGGCCACCCCGGGCGCGCAGAAGACCGACTACGTCGCGGTCTCCAACTACAGCACCAGCCCGCTCAAGCTCCGCATCTACGCCACCGACGCGTACAACACCGCCGACGGCGGCTTCACCGTCCTGCCGCTGGCCACCAAGCCCCAGGACGTGGGCCTGTGGGTGTCCTTCCCCACCACGGTGGTCACCCTGGCCGCGAAGTCCTCGCAGATCCTGCCCTTCACACTGAAGGTCCCCGCCGACGCCAAGCCCGGCGACCACGTCGGCGGCATCATGCTGTCCCTGACGACCCAGGCCGCCGACGGCAAGGGCGGCCAGATCGCGGTCGAGTCCCGGGTCGGGACGCGGTTGCAGGTCCGGGTCCCCGGGACGCTGAAGGCCCAGCTGACGGTGAGCCACGTGTCAGTGTCCTACCACGGCTCGTCGATCCCGTTCGGGAGCGGAAGCGTGACGGTGTCCTACACGGTCGCGAACACCGGCAACGTGCGGCTGGCCGGGACCCAGAAGGTGCACGTCTCCAGCCTGTTCGGCGGTTCCCGGCCGAGCCTGCCGATCGCCGATGTCAAGGAACTGCTTCCCGGCGACCAGGAGCGGGTGACCGCGACGGTGAAGTCGGTACTGCCGTCGTTCACCTCGACCGCCCACATCTCGGTGGTGCCGACGGCGGTCACCGGGGACATCGATCCGGTGCTCGCGGCGGTGGACCAGGACGCCTCGGTGGCGACGATCCCGTGGTCGACGATCCTGCTCGTCCTCGTGCTCGGAGGCATCGCCGGGGCGTGGGTGTGGCGGCGGCGGGTGCGGGCCAAGGCGCAGCGGGCCAAGGCGGCGGCGAAGACGAAGCAGGGCTCGAAGTCGGCGAAGACCGGGACGACGGCGGCCAAGAAGACGGCTGCGGCCAAGGAGGCCACACCCGCCAAGGCCGCCGTGGGTTCCTCCGCCGCGTCCGAAACGGGGAAGGCGGAGGACGCATGACACCGGTCCTCGCGGTGATCGTCATGACGGCCTGGCTTCAGACCGCGCCCGCCGACGGCTCCGCCGCCTCCACCACCGCCTCCACCGCCTCCACCGCGGCCGGCTCCGCCCTCGGCGGCGGGGACATCACCGTGTCCACGGTCATGGCGCCCGGCTCGCTGGTCATCAGCGTGCCGCTGCGGCTGCCGCCGCTGGCCGGGCGGCTCCAGCCGATCGTCATCACCGACAACCGCACCGAGGACCCGGGATGGACCGTGACCGCGATCCTCACCGGCCGGCCCGCCGACGGACTGGGCTGGAACCCGAACCTGCTCGGGGCGGCCCCGGGCGCGTCGATCGTGCTCGGTCCGCGCCAGAACCTCGGCCAGCCCCGGATCCTGGCCTCGGCGGCCCCCGGCGCGAGCCTCGGGACGACCCGCCTGGACGCGGCGCTGACGGCGAACGCCCCGGCGGCCGCGACGTTCACGCTCACCGCGATCTGATGACCGCGCGGGTGAGCTCCCTGACCGGGTGGCAGCCGGGCGTCGATACCGCCTGGCTTCCACCCCTTTCGCCGGTACCGAAGAAGAGGCGTGGCCGACCGTGAGCACCGAGAACGCGGACGATTTCGAGGACGAGAGCGCGGAGGACTCCGAAGAGGAAACCGCGGACGACTTCGACGACGAGCTCGAGGAGCAGGAACCCGAGGATGATCCGGCCCCCGGCCGCGCACAGCTTCTCGCATCCCGCCTCGCCGCGCGTCCCCCGTTCCGCCCCGCCCTGCGCCTGGCCCGCCGTCTCCGTGCCCTGATTCCCGACTGGCTGACCAAGGCGCTTCTGCTGCGGATGGCCGGCGTCGCGGTCTGCACGCTCGGCGTCGCCCTGTCCACGTTCGTCGCCGAGGTGGCGGTGCTCGGCCGCTTCGAGCACCGGCACGACCAGCAGATCGAGTACGCCGCCTTCCGCGCCGAACTCGCCGCGGGGACCGCCCCGATCGGCGCGCGCGACTACCGCGGCGTACCGCTCCAGCCGGGCGCACCGGTCGCGCTGCTGTCGATCCCGTCCATCGGCGTCGACGAAGTGGTCGCCGAGGGCACCACCGCGGCGGTCCTGGAATCGGGACCGGGCCTGGCGTCCGACACGGTGCTGCCCGGCCAGTCCGGGACGAGCGAGATCATGGCCCGCGCCGCCGCCTACGGCGGCCCGTTCCGCTACCTGGACCAGCTGCAGCCGGGCGACCGCGTCGAGGTCACCACCGGCCAGGGCGTGGCCGAGTACCGCGTGTCCGACGTCCGGCACAGCGGCGACCCGGAACCCGCGCGGCTGCGCGGCCAACTCGGCCGCCTCACCCTGGTCACCGCGACCGGGATCGCGTACGCCCCGGACGACGCGCTGCACGTCGACGCCGACCTGATCTCCGACGTCCAGCCCACCCCGCCGGGCCGCACCCCGCACCCGGGCTCGGAGCAGACCGCGATGGGCGAGGACCGCTACGCGCGGTGGGACGTCCTCGGCTGGGCCGCGGTGCTGGGCGCCGCGACGGTGCTGGCGTTCTGGGCCGGGCCGCGCTGGGGACGTGCCAAGACCTGGCTGGTCGCCGCGCCGGTGCTGCTCGTGGTGGGGCTGACGCTCGCGGACCGGATCGCGCTGCTGCTGCCCAACCTGACGTGACCCGCCTACCGAAGCACCACCTGGAGCGACCTCGATGACTGACAGCGATATCGGCCCCATCGGCCCCGTAGCCGCCGGCGGCGTTGCCACCGTGCCGGAAGCCCCGAACGCGCCGTACGAGCCGGACAGCCTGCCCCCGGCCGTCCCGGGCACCCTGGAGGCCCGCGCGATCTCGGCCTGGTTCGGCGACCGCAAGGTCCTGGACCGCGTCTCCCTGACCATGCCCGGCGGCCAGGTCACCGCCCTCATCGGCCCCTCCGGCTGCGGCAAGTCGACCTTCCTGCGCATCCTGAACCGCATGCACGAACTCGTGTCGTCAGCAGCCCTGGCCGGCGAGGTCCTCCTGGACGGCACCGACATCTACGACCCGACCATCCGCCTCACCCAGGCCCGGGCCCGCATCGGCATGGTCTTCCAGAAGCCGAACCCCTTCCCCGGCATGTCGATCTACGACAACGTGACCGCGGGCCTGAAGCTCACGGGCACCCGCCGCAACCGATCGGAGCAGGACGACATCGTCGAGTCCTGCCTCACCCGAGCGGGCCTGTGGAACGAGGTCTCCGACCGCCTGAAGCAACCCGGCGGCGCACTCTCCGGCGGCCAGCAGCAGCGCCTGTGCATCGCCCGCTCGCTCGCAGTCCGCCCCGAAGTACTGCTTATGGACGAACCCTGCTCCGCCCTGGACCCGACCTCGACCAACCGCATCGAGGAGACCATCCGCGAACTGGCCTCCGAGGTCACGATCGTCATCGTGACCCACAACATGCAGCAGGCCTCACGCGTCTCCCACAACTGCGCCTTCTTCCTGGCCTCCGCCGGCACCCCGGGCCGCATCGTGGAACACGGCCCGACCGAGGCGATGTTCAACTCGCCGCAGGACCAGCGGACGTCGGACTACGTGAACGGGCGGTTCGGCTGAGGCCGGAACGCAGCGCGAAGCGGCCGATACGGCCGAATACGGCCAATGCGGCGGCCGGACACCGATACTGTCCGGCCGCCGCTCAGCCATTGCCTCGCGGGACGCAAGCCGGACGGCGGCAGGGCCCCGAGCCCGTGAGCGGCGCGTGAGAAACGCAAGCGCGATGCAAACATTCGACCCCGTTCTCCCGCCTGATCACCGGGTGTACAACTGCCGATGGCACCACAGAGAGACCGACGCAGATCCCTGCGACCGTATCCGGCCTCTCTGGGCGTCGTCCCGCGGTCGACGCTCGTGGGGGGAGTCGACCGCGGGACTTGAAAACAAGGCTTTGTCATGTATCGATGTCTGGAGAGGTGCCGCTTTGTACCCCGGTCGGCAGGTCCGCGTCGTACACCGCGGCCACCAGCAGCGACTCGAGGTCCAGCATGAGCGCGTGCGCCCCGTCCGCGGACAGGTGGTGGGTGTCCACCTGGACCTCCAGCTCGAGCGCGTCCTGGACCGCACTGACTTGGACCATCAGCTTGTCGAGGTACGCCGCGAAGGGTTCGCCCCAGCGCAGAGTGCTCTCGGCCCGCGCGGCTTCCAGCTCCTGCCGCGAGGGCGGCGGCCCGGGCGGCTCGGTGTCGGCGCCGAGGCGGCGGTCGTTGAACAGGCAGGAGAGCTCGACGACTTCGCCGCGTTCGTCGTTGACGCGGGCGCGCAGTTCGTCCAGCCGCTGCGGGTCGTAGTACGCGTACTTCGAGCAGAGCGCGGAGGCCTGGTGGGTGCGGATCACGACCTCGTCGAAGGTGACGTCAGCGACGTCCACCACGAACAGACCGTTCACCGACAGCGGATGGGACACATCCGCGATCCCCGGCCGGAACCTGTTGCTGACGACCACCTGGATCAGCGCCGGGCTGATGCCGGTCGACCGCGCCACGGCCACGGCGTACCCGGCCAGCAGCACCGAGGACGCCGGGACGCCCACCCGGGCCGCGACTGCCTTCGACGCCAGGTGCACGGCGCGGGACTCGAAGAACGCCCGGCGATAGCGGTGCTCACCGCGATCGACGCGCGGACCGAAACGCAGGGGCGCCGCCGCACGCAGCAGGCGCTCCCAGTAGCGCAGCGAAGCCTCACTCTGCCGCTGACCGGAGGGCGTGCGCTGCATAGCGGCCAGCTCCAACGGCCCCATCGCCGACGCCTCGTTCTTCGGCGCACCGGTGACGGGATCCCGCTCGGCCAGCTCCTCGAGCATGACGGCGATCCCGGCCCCGTCCGTGGCGATGTGGGAGATCGTCACGACCACATGGCTGACCACACCCCGAGCCCGCACCGCCGCCATCCGGATCGGCCACTCCCGCGCATGGTCGAACGGCGTCGCGTCCCACCAGTCGGCCAACTCCCCCGCGACCTGACCGGGATCGCCGTCCTCCGCGACGTCAACGATGCCCAGCACCGCCTCCCCCGAACCCGCCACCTCCTGAACCAACGCGCCGTCCCCTCCCGGCCTGATCCGAGCACGCATCGACGCGTAACGGCACAGGAAGAAGGCAAGTTCCGCCGCGAGGTCCCCGACCGTCCTGCCATCCGTCACGGGCACCGCCCCGCCCATGCTCAGCGACGTACCGGCCTGCCCCATCAGCGCCCAGACCTTCTGCTGCCCCCAGGTCAGCTCCCCGACGCCACCACCGGGCCCCTCGAACGGCACGACGACCCAATCCGTCATACGCACCCCGCCCAGCATCGCCTCCGAAACCGGTCCAGCCATCGCCACCGCCCCCTCGAAACGTCGGAGCCCGGCCCCCATGCCCCGCTCCATCGTCGGCTAGGCGACTCAGTGATGCAAGACTCTGATAAATCTCAGCAAGAACACGATTACGCCGTCTGCCCGCCGACAGCCCGCCACACCAAAGCGGCAGTACGCATCGGCCAGTCGGCCGGAACCGGCTCGCCGGCCAAAGCACGGCCGTACCAGCTCCCGGTGCACATCGTCACGGCGACAGCCAGGTCCGCGTCCTCGTCGACGAGACCGAGGTGCTGAGCGGCTTCGAGGATGGCGGTAAGACGCTGCCGGCGGGGATGGATCACTCGGGCCTGGTAGCGCTCGCGGACCTGCAAGTCGGTGCTCTCTTGGAGCATGGTGCCGACCAGGGACAGGCGGCCGGGGCGTGAGACCTTGCGCTGGAAGTCGGTCAGTTCGGCGACCAGGGCGGCGAAGGGGTCCGCGATGGCCGGGGCCTCCGGGGGCGCCTCGGCCGGTGCTTCCTCGACGCTCGCTACGGCGGCCTCGGCCAGGGCGGCCTTGCCTGGCCAGCGGCGGTAGAGGGCCTGGCGGGTGGTGCCGGCCTCGGCGGCGACCGCCGCGATCGACATGCCCTCGTAGCCGAGTACCGCGAGCTGGCGCTTGGCCGCGGCGAGGATGCGGGTGTCGATGTCGCTGTCGCGCGCCCTTCCCTGGGCCGCCGATCGGGCTGTGACCTGTGGCGTTGGCTTCCGATGCACTCCTGGATTGTATCTATCCAATACAGACCTGTACCGTATTGGTGTGACCACAGGAAATGACGCCGCCACAGCGTCGCTGCCGGCGTTGCTCGCCGGGGTGCGCCGTGTCGGGCACCGAATACCGGACGACTTGTCGTCCCTCCTGGCCGAGTCGGTCATCAGGCCCCTGGTTCAGCTCGTCGGGCCCGACGCCGCCGGCACCGCAGCCGAGGCAAGCGACGGCGACGAGTTCTCCGTCGACGTCGACGCCGACGCCGAACTCTGGCGCCTCGCCCAAGAAGCCACCCGCCTACGCACCACCACCGAGGTCTCCGCCGACGCCTCTCCGCTGCTCATCGAGGCCACCGCCGCGCTCCAGAACATCACCTGCGAGTTGGCATCGGACCCGACAGAGGTCGCAGCGCGGATCGCACTGCTCACCGAGCTGCAATCCGGCCTGCCGACCAGCATCCAAGCCGCGCCCGACGGCCCCTACCTCGTCACCAACGCGCCCGAACTGACCACCTGGCTCGGCGAGCCGATACCGGTCCGTCCCGAGATGGCGCTGTGCCGCTGTGGAGACTCGGCCACCAAGCCGTTCTGCGACGGCGCCCACGCGAAGAACGGCTTCACCGGCGCCAAGAGCCCGGAGCGCGTGGCCGATCAGCAGGACTCGTATCCGGGCCAGCAGATCACCGTCCTCGACAACCGCGGGATCTGCGCGCACTCGGGCCTGTGCACCGATCGCCTCCCCACCGTGTTCCGCCAGGGCCGCGAACCCTTCGTGGCCCCGAGCGGAGGCCGCATGGACGAGATCGTCCGAGCAGTCCGCGACTGCCCGTCCGGGGCGCTGAGTTTCGCGATCGACGGCCGCGAGGCGCGCGACCAGGTCGACCAGGTCGACCAGGAATCCCGGCCGCCGGCCATCGAAGTCTCCAAAGACGGCCCCTACCGGGTCACCGGCTCGATCCCGCTCACCGGCCCGGACGGCGAGCCCGAGCCGCGCGCCGCGGGCGCCTCGACCGAGCACTACAGCCTGTGCCGGTGCGGCCAGTCCCAGAACAAGCCGTTCTGCAGCGGCATGCACTGGTACACCGACTTCCGGGACCCGCCGCCGCCCGCCGAGCCGACGCTGTTCCAGTGGGCCGGCGGCCTGCCGGCACTGACCAGGATGACTCGCATCTTCTATACGAAGTACGTGCCCGAGGACCCGCTGCTGGCACCGATCTTCGCGACCATGTCGCCGGACCACCCCGAACGCGTCGCGGCCTGGCTCGGCGAGACCTTCGGCGGCCCCACCCGGTACACCGACGCCTACGGCGGCTACGACCGCATGGTCAGCCAGCACGCGAACCGGTCGCTCACCGAGGAGCAGCGCGCACGCTGGGCGCAGCTCATCATCCGCTCCGCCGACGACGCCGGGCTGCCCCGCGATCCCGAGTTCCGTGCGGCGTTCGTCTCCTACATCGAGTGGGGCTCGCGCATCGCCGTGGAGAACTCCCAGCCGGGCGCCCAGCCGCCGCCGCACATGCCGGTCCCGCGCTGGTGGTGGGTCTGCGGCGCCACCCCGGACGCGCGGGTCTCCGCGCTGGCCGTACAACCCGACCCGGAAGGACCTGTCGTGACCCTGCCCGCCGACGACCAGCCGATCAGTTTCGAGGCCCATATCAGAGCCCTGTTCCGGGAGATGGACCGGCGGTCGATGAAATTCGTCTTCGACCTGTGGTCCCACGACGACGTCAGCCGGCACGCCGAGGCGATCCTCGGCCGGCTCCGGCAGGGTTCGATGCCGTGCGACGGCGCCTGGCCGACGGAGAAGACGGATGTCTTCGAGCGGTGGATCCAGGCGGGCAAGCCCGCATAGCCCTTCCGGCCCCCGGCCAACCCCGGCTAACCCCGGCCCACGAGCCGCAAAGCCAGCACCGGACAAACCTTCACGGCGTGCTCGGCATGATGAATCAGGTGCGGCGGAACAGGGCCGGGGGCCAGAACCGGGTAGTTCCAGGGATCCGCGGTGATCATCTCGGGGAAGGCCTCGCTGCACAGCCCGTGGCCTTCGCACTTGATCGGGTCCACACGCAGGGTGCGCTCCTGATGTCGTCCGGGCATGTCACACCTTCGCCGGGAGAGGGAGGATCGGGGTACGGCGGAGCCCCTGGCAGGGACCGCGCTCGCTGTGGCTGCGGACGTCGTCCGCGAACTCTGTCAGGGCACTGCCGATCAGCCGCACCGCGCCGTCGGGGTGGTGACACGCGCCGCGACCGACGACGTAGGGCGACAGCGCGGCGATGGTTCCCGGTCCCTGACCGCCGCCGCGCACGGCGAGCGCCGCCAAGGCATCGGCAAGGGCGGGAAGGCCGTTCAGACACGGCCCGCACTGCTTGGCGCTCTGGTCGGCCAGGTATCTCGCCACCCGCGCGGTCTCGGCCAGACCGCACGACGCGGCGGGCAAAGCGAGGAAGACGCCCGCACCCATCGCGGCACCAGCCGCGTGCAGCCCGCGCGGGCTGATCGGGGCGGCGGCGAAGCGGTCGGCGCGCAGCCAGGCGCCGAAGTAACCGCCGGCAAGGACCGCGCCCAAGGGCTCCGTGGGTCCACCGGCGACCGCCAGCAGATCCGCGCCGGAGACGCCCAGTCCGATCTCGTAAACCCCCGGCGCCGCAACGGCTCCGGCCACAGTGACCAGCGCCGTTCCCGGCGCGTCAGGGGTTCCGGCGGTGCGGAACCAGGCGGCGCCGT
The DNA here is from genome assembly GCF_041262705.1 of Catenulispora sp. MAP12-49. Taxonomy (NCBI): domain Bacteria; kingdom Bacillati; phylum Actinomycetota; class Actinomycetes; order Catenulisporales; family Catenulisporaceae; genus Catenulispora; species Catenulispora sp. MAP12-49. The sequence continues at coordinate 39,342 of NZ_JBGCCP010000005.1, forward strand.
GCCGGACCACCAGGGCGAGCTGCGCCAGCGTCTCGACGTTGTCGACCAACGTGGGCCGGCCCCGGACGCCGCGCTCGAAAGGGCGCGGCGGCGTGTACAGCGGCAGGGCCGGACCGCCGTTGAGCAGGTGCACCAGTGAGCTCTCCTCGCTGGCGACGTAACGGTTCGGCACCTCGACGACGGCGGTGTCCACGTCCGGCGTTCCCGCCGCCACTCGCTCGGAGAACGCGCGCCGCAGAGTATTGCGAAGCTCGCTTTGGTCCTCGTGGATACACAGGTATGCCCGCTCCGCACGGACGGCCCGCGCCGCAAGCGTGATGCCGTCGAGGACCGCATGCGGCGCCTTCAGCAGAAGGCTGCGATCCTTGGCGCTGGCGGGCTCGCCCTCGCATCCGTTGGCGATCACGACCGCACCAGAGCGCCGAGCGTTTCCCGCGACGGTGCGCAGCTTGCGTCCGGTCGGGAACGCGGCGCCGCCGCGCCCGGTCAGTCCGGAGCTTTCGACGGTGTCGATGATCTGCGCGGCGTCGGCGGTGGGCAGCGGTCCGTGGCAACGGACGTGCGTCGCCAGGTCGGCGTAGTCGACGCCGGTCGCGGTGAGGCGCTGCGTGACGATCGTGACGCTCATGGTGCGCTCCCCGAACCGGTACCGTCCGTCGGGGCCGACGAGTGCTTTTGTTCCAGGAGCACCGCCGGTGTTCCGGACCGCGAGGCCCAGCCAGGACGCAGCGGCCCCACGATCGTCCACACCGTCACGGCGATCGTGAGCGCGGCCGCGGTCACGCCGGCGACCACGCGAGCCGTGGCGTGCTCGGGCCAACCGGACGCCAGCCGCCACACGCCGGCCAGCAGCACGGCCGCCACGCAGGCCACCGTCACCCCGAGCACGAACGGCTGCTTGGTGTCCGATCCCGTCCCCAGGCTGTGGATGACCGCGGACGGCCAGCACGCGTAGGCCGCCCAGTGGACCAGCCGCCATAGACGGGCACTGATTCGCGTCCGCAGCAGGCTCGTGATCGTCACGGCGACCAGCAGATCGAAGGCGACGGTCCCGAACCCGAGCCACACCGGGCGGTACGACGAGGCGAACGGCACGACGACCGACAGCCACCCGACCGGCGCGTAGCTGTCGACGACCGCGGTGAGGATGTGCAGGCCGAGGAACGCCAGCACCAGCAGCGACAGGTTCCGGTGCACGCCGAGCGTGACCAGCCGCGGCCACCGCCGCGAGGCCGCGCGGACCTGCACGATGATGCCGAGCACCACGCTGCCGGTGAGCAGGATCAGGGCTATGACACCGGTGGCCCGGGTCGCGTACCAGAGCCAGCTGTTCGAGGCGACCACGTTGGAGGCGACGACGTTCGAGGCGGCCACGTTCGACGCGAGGATCATGGCCGGCTGCCGGGGAGACGATGCGGAGACGGACGCGAGGCGGTCGCGACGCCGAGCTTCGGCAGGGCGCTGACGGCGGGAATGCCGGTGCCCGCGCTGCCAGGGCCGTCCGGGCTGTCCGGGTCGGCCGGCCAGCCGCCGACCGTCACCGCCGAACCGTCGGTGTGCACCAGGCGCGCGGGCAGGCTCAGCCCGGCGAGCCAGCGCGCGGCGGCGTGGCCGCGCACGATGGCGGCGGTGGCCGCGACGTTGGCGTCCAGGCAGGTGGCCGCGGCGACCGAGACGGTGCGCCAGGCGCCGTCGGTGGGCCTGCCGGTGCGCGGGTCGACGATGTGGTGGACCGTGACGCGCCGCGGCACCGTCTCGTCGGACCAGACCTGCCAGGCCCGCACCACGGTGCTCGACGTGGCCAGCCCGCCCTCGGTGACGACGACGGTCTGGCCGGGGAGGTCGTCGCCGCTGCGGTGGTCCTCGGTGACCCGGACGCGCCAGCCGCCCTCGGGCGCCGGTCCGCACACCGCGATGTCCCCGCTCAGGCTCACCAGGACGCCGCTGCCGGTCACGGTGGCCGCGCGTCCGGCGGCGCGATCGGCGGCCAGCGCCTTCGCGGTGGCGCCGAAATCCAGCGCGGTCCCGACCGGGATCCGGACCGCGGACCGCGCCTCGTCCCAGTCGACGGCGCGCCATCCGGCCCCGGGCCGGGGCACCGCCGGTCGTACGGGCGCGGTCGCGAGCTCCGCGAAGTCCCTGTCGTAGCCGAGGGCCCGCATCGAGGCGCCGCAGGTCGGGTCCACGTCGCCGTCGGTGGCCCGGGCCGCCCAGAGCGCGGCGCTCAACGCCTCGGCGAACAACGGGCCGACTTCGACGTACTCCCCCGCTCGGGCATTGACCCGGGACAGCTCGGAGTCGTCGCGAAAGCGGCTGCAGGCCAGGTCGATCGCCTCGACCTCGGCCCGGACCGCCTCGGTCGCCGGTCCGACGGCGTCGGGGTCCGTGGTCAGGACGACCGCGAGTCCGCCGAGTGCTGCGAACTCGGTGCGGCCGACCGCTGCGTCCGCCGCCATGGCTCAGGACCCGCCGGACCTGACGTGGCTTCCGCCTCCGGAACCCTGCTGGGGCGCGGTCCCGGGCCCCTGGATGCCGTTGCTGCCGCCGGAGTTCGAGGATCCGCCGGTTCCGGTGCCGGTCGAGCCGGAGTCGCCGGGGTTCCCGGAGCTGCCGAGATGCGGCAGATGGGTCGGCAGCAGATGCGCGAACCCGGCGCCGAGGACCACGGCCCCGATCGCCGCGAGGCTCCCGATCCGCCAGGTCAGGTGGCCGACCCGGCTGACCGCACGGTCCCGGGCGGCGACGGCGTCGCGCGTTCTGGCGTCCATCAGCTCGGCTCCCATCGGCCCCCGTGCCGGATCATGCGGTTTCCTCCCCCACCAGCCTTCCCCGCGGACATAAGAAAAGGGTTCGGAAGTCCTACAGAAAAGGTAAAGATCCGCTCAATCGCACCGAATCACTGCCACCGGGACGACAGGTGTGCCGCCAGCATCGCGAACACCAGGCCGCCGGCCAGCCCGGCCACGGTCACCGACCAGCGCAGGGCGCTCCCGCCGACGGCCGTCGCGGCGCCGCGCATCCGACGGACGCCCGGCATGTCGGAGGCGACCAGCCGGGGCAGGCGCCACAGGTAGGCCAGGACGTGGATGGTCATGGCGCCGGCCCAGACGATGAAGAAGCCCTTGTGCAGGAACAGCATCGGCAGGCCCAGGACCGTCTCGGACTTCGCGAAGCCCAGCAGGATGCCGGTCACCAGGACCGCGCAGGAAGTCAGCACGACCAACGGCCCCAGCACCCGCAACAGGATCATCGGGGGCCCCTTGCGCACGTACGCCGGCTTGCGCGTGTAGTAGCGCGCGAAGCGGTAGACCGTGCTGCAGATCTTCACGCACACCGGCCCGACCAGCAGGAAGCCGAAGAAGTAGTGCCAGTAGAGCATGCCGTCGAGTTCCAGGATCGTGACGCCCTCGATCGCGAACAGGACGAGCAGGAGCGAGCCGGTGATCGCGGTGAGGCGCTCGTTGCCTTCGGCGCCGGCGGCGGCACGGGTCTCACTCGCTCCTGGCGCTGGCGTAACAAGCGCGGTCAAGCGCGGTCCTTCCGGCGGGGGTCGATCGTGGGGCGGACGGGACACAGCATGCCGCGTCGGTTCTTCAGAAAAGGCAAAGAAAACCGCTGCACATATATAAGGTGCCGACACGGCTCGGGATCACGCCGCCGGGAGCTCCACGACCACGGTGAGGCCGCCGGTGTCGGTGGCGGTACGGGCATCGGGGTCCGTGTCGGCGCCGGTGCCCGTGCCGGAGTTGGTGCCGGTGTCGGTGTCGGCCAACCGGACCTCGCCGCCGTTCGCGGACACCAGGCGATCCACGATCGCCAGTCCCAGGCCGCTTCCCGTGCCGCTGCTGGTGCCGAACCTGCGGAAGGCGGTCTGCTTGGCCGCCGGGCTCATGCCGGGGCCGTTGTCGATGACGCGTACGACGACGCGGTCGCGCTCGCGGTCGGCGTGCGCCTCGACGCGGACGTGGCCGCCGGCCGGGACCGCGGCCAGCGCGTTCGCGATGAGGTTGTCGAGGATCTGCTCCAGATCGCCCGGCGCCAGTACGGCCGGCAGCGGACCGCCGTCGGGCGGGGCGACGGCGGTCAGATGCTGGCCGTGCTCGTGGGCCAAAGGCTCCCAGGCCACGACGCGCTCCGCCGCGATGTCAGCCACCGGCACGGCTTCGCGGCGTGCGACGACCGACTCGGCGCGGGCGACGGCGAGAAGGCCGTCGACGAGGCGGGAGAGGCGCTCGATCTCTTCCTGGACGCCGATCAGTTCGGCGGCGAGGTCGGCGGGGCGGCCGGCTTGCTCGGCAGCCTCCCCGACCTCCCCGACCAGCACGTCCAACCGCAGTCGCAGCGCGGTCAGCGGTGTCCGCAGCTGATGCGAGACGTCGGCGACCCATCCGCGGTGCCCGTGCACCAGCGTCTCGGTGCGCTCGGCCATGCGATTGAAGGTCTCGGCGAGTCTGCGCACCTCCGGCGGCCCGCTCTCGGCCGGGGCCCGCACGTCGAGCGCGCCCTCGCCCAACCGGGACGCGGCGGTGTCGAGGGCGAGCAGCGGCCGGGCGACCCAGCGAGCCAGCGCGTAGGCCAGGGCCACACCGAGGCCCAGGCAGGCGGCGGCGGTCAGCGCGAGCCAGCCCCACATGACGTCGACCCGGTGGTCAAGCGATTCAGCCGAGCGCGCGAAGACCACGGCGCCGGCATCGTCGTCGTCGCCGACCGGAATCGCCGCGCGCAGCCAGTCCCCGTCGCGGGCGACGATCTGGGTACGGGCCGAGAGCGCGCGGCGGGCCAGGGCGACCGCCGAGGCGTCCTTCGCGGTGCCGCAGGCGGTCGAGGCGATGACGGTCGCCGCGGCGGTGTAGACGGCCGCGCAGTCCCCATGCCGCTGCGCATCGGCGACCGCCTGGTCCATCGGCCCGGGGGCATGGTGGTCGTCGAGGGTCTCCTCCGCGGCGGCTGTCAGCTGGCGCGCGTCGGAGATGGTGGCGAACCGGAACGACTGCTCCTCGCGCGACTGCATCGCCGCGCCGAGCGGCAGAACGGCAGCCACGAGCAGGACCGCGACGAGCGCGGCGAAGGCCAGGGCGATGCGGCGGGTCATCGGGTCAGGCTTCTGACGGGGGCGGCGCGGGCTGCTGAGATCCCGGTGCGGCCGGTACGGCCGGTACCGTCGGCGCGGCGACCCGGCCGAGCCGGAACCCGCGTCCGTACACGGTCTCGACCAGCCCCTCGACCCCGAGCTTGCGGCGCAGCGCGGCGACGTGGACGTCGAGCACCTTCGTCGGCCCGTACCAGTTCGCGTCCCAGGCCCGCTCCAGCAGCTCCTGCCGGGAGACCACACGGCCCGGGTCGGCGGTCAGGCACTCGAGGATGTCGAACTCCTTCGGCGTGAGCATCACCTCGGCGCCCGAGACGGTGACGCGGCGGGTGCGCGGGTCCACGGCCAGCGGTCCGTGCAGGTACACCGCGGGTCCCGCCGGGCGGACCCGGCGCAGCACCGCGCGCACTCTGGCCAGCAGCTCGGCCAGGCCGAACGGTTTCACCAGGTAGTCATCGGCGCCCTCGTCCAGGGTCGCGACCCGGTCGCGCTCCTCGCCACGGGCGGTCACGACGATGATCGCCGCGTCGCCCCGACGGCGCAGGCGCCGGCACACCTCGACGCCGTCCAGGTCCGGCAGACCCAGGTCGAGCAGCACCACGTCGGCCGGCGGGGCGTCGAGCGCGTCCGCGCCGGTGCTCGCGGTGTCGACCACGTACCCGGCCCGGGCCAGGCCGCGGACCAGCGACTGGGCGATCCCGGCGTCGTCCTCGACCACCAGGATCCGGGCTCCGGCTTCGGTTCCGATCCTCTCCACGGCCCCAACCCTAAACGCCCGAAAGGCATATCCCCTCTGACCACGAGGTCAGCGGCCTAATGAGGCATAAGCGCCAGAGCGCTGCACTACGGACCGGTTCGTAGATGTCGGTCATGCGGCACCGGACGGCCGCGGCGGAAGCCTAGGCCGCACCGCGATCGGCAGGGCGCCGGCCACAACGCACGCACCCGTAATTGGTTTCCCGGCCACCCGCACGTAGTGCCTGTTTGGCGCCAGACCATTGACATACGAGTTCTTATTTAACCAGAATCACGCGGCGACGGCCGTCTTCACCCGTTCCCGGACCACCCGGTCCGGGACCCGACCCTGCCCTCGCCGCCCCACCCGGCGGCTCGCACTCGATGAGGACACCAGTGACCACCGCACTCGCCGCCACACCCGCCACGCCGGGCGACCCACACCTCGCCTTCGCACCACCCGTGAACCTCAGCGGCCACGGGCACTACCTGCACTGGGGATTCGTCCAGATCTCCGCCGCCAACACCGTCATGATCGTGCTCATCGGCGTGGCCTTCCTGGCCGCGCTGTTCGTGCCGTTCCCCAAGCCCAAGCCGAAGGGACGGGACGGCGAATGACCGACCTGATCGAGGAGAAGACGCTGCCGGAGCCGATGCCGGAACCGGAGCCGGCCGGCGGCTGGACCGGCGCGCTGCGGCGCCGCATCGTCGAGACCATGCCGCCGGAGCAACTGCTTCCGGACACGCAGCCGGCGTACGTGGCGTCCTGGATCTACGTCTTCGGGGTGCTCACCCTGACGGCGTTCCTGACCGTCGTCGGCACCGGGACCGTGCTCACGCTCAAGGGCGCGGCCTGGTGGCACGTGTCGGGCACCGGGCACTTCGTGAACAGCCTGCACCTGTGGTCGGTGGAGCTGTTCATGACGTTCATGTCGGTGCACCTGATCGCCAAGTTCTTCATGGCGGCCTGGCGCGGCAAGCGGGCGCTGACCTGGATCACCGGCGTGATCGCGCTGGGCGCCTCGGCGTTCACCGCGCTGACCGGGTACCTGATCCAGCAGAACTTCGACTCCCAGTGGATCGCGACCCAGGCCAAGGACGGGCTGAACTCGATCGGGGTCGGCGCGTACTTCAACACGATGGACTTCGGGCAGATGCTGATCTGGCACGTCGCACTGCTGCCGCTGGTCGTGTCGGTCATCGTGGTGCTGCACATCCTGCTGGTGCGGCGACGGGGCGTGGTACCGCCGCTGGCACTGGGGAACGCCGCCGGGAACGCCGCCGCGAACGTCGCCGAGGAGGTGGAGGCGTGAAGCGCCGCGCACACACCGAGCCGGACCCGTACTCGTTCGGGTCGCGGCCGTACGACCTGGTGAAAGAGTTCGTGATCGCGCTGGTCGCAGTGGTGGTGCTCACCGTCGTGCTGGCCGCGGCGTTCTCCTCGCCGGACGTGAAGCCGATGACGATCGCGTCCTGGGCGACCAGCGACCCCGGCGACTTCACGACCACGGCCCTGGCCGAACTCGACGGCAGCAGCACGACCGCCGGGTACGGACCGCCGTACAACACCGCCGCCGAGGGGCAGAAGCTCGGGCCGTTCGCGATCGCGAAGATGGCCGGGGTCACGCACCCGATCGACACGGTCGACGCCTTCGTCCTGAAGCCGCTGTCGGCGGTACCGCAGAACCCCGCGGTGACGGCCGCGATCGGCACCTGGAAGGCGGCGGACGGCGACAAGCAGACGGCGTGGACCGGCGCGTACTCCACCGCGCTGGACAAGGCCGGCGGCGACCCGACGAAGGTCGCGCCCGGGGACTTCGGACCGGTGCCGCTGATGCTGGCGCAGCTGCTGAACCAGGCGCAGGCCGGCTCGCTGGAGGGCCAGCTGATGTCCGAGGACGGTTTCTACCACTCGGACTACACGCTGCCGCTGCTGTTGCTGGCCGACGGCAGCGACCTGGCCGCCGAGGCGCAGACGCAGCATCTGGCCGGGACGCAGTGGGGGATGATGAACGAGGTCGGGAACTTCCCGGGCCAGGTGTGGCTCGCGCCGTACACGTTCTGGTATCAGATCTCGCCCTACAAGACCTCCGGCAACGGCGACGCGCTGGTGTGGGGGACGATGGGGTTGGTCGGGGCGGTGTTGCTGTTCCTGCCGTTCATCCCCGGCCTGCGGTCGATACCTCGATTGGTGCCGGTGTACCGGCTGATCTGGCGGCATCACTACCGGACGCAGAAACAGAAGCAGGCGGCCGCAGAGGTCTGATGTTGCTTTTGCTTTGAACGGGACCGGCCGTGGTGTGCGTGTGTATGCCGCGGCCGGTTTGTGTTTGCCGGCGCTTGCCTTCTATCTAGATCGCGCCAATCCCCATCGCATCCATCGCCATCGCGTCCATCGCCCGCCGGGTCGAGGGATCGGCGGGGTGGCGCGCGAGCAGGTGCAGGTCGGGGTTCTCGGCGGCGATGAGCTTGGTCTGCCGGAAGGTGAGCGGACCGTGCCGCGGATGGATGAACCGCTTGATCGCGGGGGTGAACGCGGCGATGTCGTGGCGGTCCCAGCGGCGCGGGAAGTCGGGGTCGGCGGCGGTGACGTCGGCGAGGATCTCGGCGAAGCGCGGGTCGCCGACGTTCCGGTCGGCGGAGGCACGGAACTGGGCCAGGACGGACCAGGCCTCGGCTTCGAAGTCCTTGAGGATCTCGCGCATACCCGGCCAGCCGAAGTAGAGCCAGATCATGTTGCGCCGCGTGGAGGGCAGATGGTCCAGGCCGCCGTAGAGCGCGGCCTCGGCATCGTTGTAGGCGAGGATGTCCCAGTGCAGGTCGAGCAGGCACGCCGGCACCGGAGCCAGCGCGGCGACCGTGGCCCGCAGGTGCTCGCCGACCGCCGGGCAGCCGTCGGCGGCGGGGGCCTGCACGGCGCCGGCATCGCTCTCCCCCGCCAGCTCGAAGACATGGCGGCGCTCGGCGGCGGTGAGGCGCAGCGTGGCGGCCAGCGCGTCGAGGACCTGGCGGGAGGCCGCGATCGGGCGGCCCTGCTCGAGCCAGGAGTACCAGGAGACGCTGACGCCGGACAGGAGCGCGACCTCTTCGCGGCGCAGGCCCGGGGTGCGGCGGCGGGGGTTGGGTTTGCCGCTGCCACTGCTGCCACTGCCGCCGTTTAGAGCAAGGCGCGCATCGGCTCTCGCGCTCGGGCCGAAGTCGTCGGCGAGGCCGACGTCCGCAGGGGTGAGGCGTTCGCGGCGGGAGCGGAGGAAGGCCCCGAGCGCGGCCCGGCGCTGCGCGTCGTGATCGTCCATGGCACAGCCAGCCTATTAGTTCTGGTCACAGGATGAAGCGTGAGAGTTTGCCGGGCATTTCAGGGGTGGTGCGGCCGGATCATCGGAGGGTGAGTTCCACTATTGCCACCGGTGCGGAAACCGGACGCGTCCCTGCCCACTCCGACATGCGGGTGCCGATACCGCTGACCGTGGCGGCGTTCACGGCCAACTTCGACCGGTTCGCGGTCGGCCCGATTCTGGTCACCATCGCGGCGGCCATGCACACACCGCTGTCCTCGACCGTCGCCCTCGCGAGCGGCTACGCGCTCGCCTACGGACTGTCGCAGCCGCTGTGGGGCATCCTGTCGGATCGGATCGGGCGTCTGGCGGTGGTGCGGATCGCGCTGAGCATCGCCGCGCTGGCCGGGCTGGCCTCGGCGGTGGTGCCGGGGATGACGCTGCTGGCGGTGTGCCGGTGCGTGGCGGGATTCGCGTTCGGGGCGGCCGTGCCCTCGTCGCTGAGCTTCGTGGGCGACGCGGTGGCCCCGGAGCGCCGGCAGAACGCACTCGCGGATCTGATGGCAGCCCTCGGGCTGGGCAGCGGACTGGCCGCGCTGTTCGCGGGCGTGGTGGCGCACTGGCTGAGCTGGCGGCTGGTATTCGCGGTGCCCTCACTGGTCGCGATCACGGCGGTGGTCCTGTTGCGCGGCGTCGGGGAACCGGAGCGCGCGACGGTCGGAGGCTTGGGCGAGCAGATCGGTGCGGTCCTGCGCGCGCCGTTCGCGTATGTGGTGACGGCGCTGGGGATCGTGGAGGGCGCGGTCTTGCTCGGCGGTCTGACGTTCGTGGCGCCGGCGCTGCAACATCGAGGCCTGTCGTCAGCGGCGGCCGGCGCACTGACGGCGCTGTACGGCGCCGCGACACTCGCCTTCACCCGGGTGGTGAAGGCACTGACGCGGCGGATGCCGCCGCACAACCTGGCGGCGATCGGCGGAGCCGTGGTCGCGGTGGGCTACGGCTGCGCGGCGGTGGCACCGGGGGTGGCGACGTACGCGCTGGTGGCGACGCTGTTGGGGGCGGGCTGGGCATTCCTGCACTCGACATTGCAGACCTGGGCGACCTCGGTCGTGCCGCAGGCGCGCGGGACAGCGGTGTCGTTCTACGTGGCCGCGCTGTTCGTGGGCAGCGCACTCGGGGCGGCACTCGGCGGCGGGGCAGCAGCGCACGGGCAGTACGGGACGGTGTTCGGGGTCTGCGGGCTGGCGACGGTGCCGTTGACGGCGGCCGTGGTGGTCGGGCGGCGGCGGTTTGTGGCTCGGGGCTAGTCGGGCGGGGCTGTCGGGAGGCGGCACAGGACTGGCGGCCGCGATCGGGGCGCGAAGGGCAAAAGCTGGCTCGGGGAACTTACAGCCGCGATTGAGGCGCGCGAAAGGCTGGGCCGGCCCGGGCAAAGTTCGCGGCGGCGGTTTGAGCGCGCCGGCTGTCAGGTGGTTTGGGCCGGGGTGGCGGCGAAGGCCGCGGCGGCTGCGGTGGTCAGGGTGTGGAAGCGGGCGGGGGCGGTGGTGGGGGGGATGTGGCCGGCGCGCTCGAGGCTGATGATGCCGTGGGCGGCGGCCCAGAGGAGGTCGGTGATTTCGGATGCGTCGGCGTCGGGGCGGAAGGTGCCGGTGTCGATGCAGCGTTGGGCTGCTTCGTGGAGGACGGCGAGGCTTTGGTTGGCTGCCGCTGTGGCTTGGGCGTCGGGGGTGTAGCCGGGGATGCCGGGGCCGTGCATGACGTCGTAGAAGTTTGGTTCCGCCAGGGCGTTCTCGCGGTAGGCGCGGCCCAGGGCGGCGAGGTGTTCGGCGGGGTCGTCGTCGGGGGGGACGGCGTCGAGGTGGCGTTTGAGGCGGGCGAAGCCTTCGAGGTAGAGGGCGGCGGCGATGGCTTCTTTGGAGCCGAAGTGCTTGTAGAGGACCATCGTGGAGCAGCCTGCTTCGGTGGCGATGCGGCGCATGGTCAGGGCGGCGGGGCCTTCGGCGGCCAGAAGGCGGGCGGCGACGTCCAGGAGGGATGCGCGCAGGACCTCCTGGCCTCGCGCCTGGGCTCGGGCGTAGACGCCGGGGGCGATCGGCTCGTATTCGTCGACGCCGGCGGCGCGGTAGGCGGTGTGATCGGCGGCGCGGTCGGCGGCGTGGTCGCCGATGGCGGCTGTCTCAGGCTTCTTACTCATGTCCGTTTCCCGCTGTCGGTTGTCGCTCCCCTTGGCCGAGCGTCACTGTAGCGATCACTGCCCCGGCGCGGCCTGCCAGTCGGGCAGGGGGCGGTAGATCGGGATGCCCGCGTCGGTCAGGGCTTCGCGGCGTTTGAAGTACTCGTCGCCCATCGGGTCCGTGCCGAGCAGGGGCATCGAGCCGCGCCAGATGGTCACGTCCTCGGGGGCCAGGCGCTCGGCCTCGGCGAAGTGCTCGGCGGCATCGGCGGGGTGGCCGGCGCGGTGCAGCCACAGGGCCAGGGCCGCCTCGGTGCGGGCCTGCTGGTGGGCCGCGGTGACCTGCGGGATGTGGGCGGCGACGTCGGCGGCGGTCAGGCCGCTGTCGTCGGTGCGGACCCAGTGGTGCAGGGCGGCGATGGCGCGCGCCGAGTCCAGGCCGCTCAGGGAGCGGAAGAGGTCGGTGGCGAACTGGGTGTCGTTGGGGCGGGCGATCCGGCCCCGCTCGTCGATCCAGACCACGGTCGGGACGTTCAGGACCTGGTAGCGGTCGGCGACGGTGCCGTCGGCGTCGATCAGGGCCGGGTGGGTCGCGGCGGCCTCGCGGATCCAGGGGGCGGCGTCCTCGGGGCGGCGGTCGATCGCCACGCTCACCACCGAGAAGCCCTCGGGGCTCAGCGCGGCGTGCTGGCGCTCCCACTCCGGCAGGTCGTAGCGGCAGCCGCACCACGAGGCCCAGAACACCAGCGCCACCTTGCGTCCCCGCAGATCGCTCAGGCGGTGCGCGGTGCCCGCCAGGTCCCGCAGTTCGAAGTCGGGCGCCTCGCCCTCGGCCAGCGCCGAGGCGCGCTCGGCGGCCGACACGCCCAGGGCCGCGACGCCCCACTCCGGCACGGCGGCGTAGGGGCGGTCGACCAGGGCGGCGAAGGCGGCCAGGTCCACGAGACCGCCGTCCCGCTCGACGCCCTCGGCCACCCGCGCCGGGATGCAGATGTCGCCGCGGCACCAGCCCTGGGGTTTGCGCTCCCAGCCCAGGGCCGCGGGGACCTCGGCGACCGGTATCAGGATGCTGCCGTCCTCGGCCGGCCGAGCGTCGACGACGACCTCGCGGTGATCGTCCAGGATCGTGAAGTTCATGGCGGCCTCCTCGGTGGCGGAAACACTGGCGATAACGTTGTCACAAGAACGATAACGCCGTTATCGCGGCTGCGCAACCGATTCGGCCAGGAGCCGTGGAAGAATCGAAAAACCTAGTGTGACCTGGACAGGAACAGCTCACCGAGTTCGGCTCGGGGCTGCGGGACCGCCGCCTGCGGCCGCACCGCCATGCCGCCGACGTTGACCCCGCGCCGCAGGAAGAACCCGAGCAGCCGGGCCGTCGCCAGCGCGTCGCCGAGCGCGCTGTGCGCGTCGGTCAGCTCGACCCCGACCGCCTGGCAGCAGTCCAGCAGCTTGTACGAGGGCCCCGGCAGCACCGCCTGCGACGTCCGCAGCGTGCACGCGCCGCCGGCGATCTCCGGCGAGTGCACGCCGATCCGCGCGAACTGCGTCACCAGGAACTTGGCGTCGAACGCCAGGTTGTGCGCGACCACCACCCGGTCCGCGAGCAGCCCGTGCAACTCCAGGCCGACGTCCTCGAAGCGCGGCGCGGGCTCCACCATCTCCCGCGTGATCCCGTGCACCCGCGTCGCCCCGACCCCGCCCTCCGGCCGCAGCAGGCTGTCCCAACTTCCCGTCACCTGGCCGGTGACGTCCACATGCACGATCGCGACCTCCACGATCTCAGCGCTCGGAGGCTGGAATCCGGAGGTCTCGACATCGACGACTGCGTATCCGTTCACCAACCCATCTTCGTGGGCGGACACGCACCTGTGTCGAAGGCGCGCCTCAACGCGCGAGCAACACCAAGGACGGCGCCGCAAGGAACGCGCAGATCGGCACGTTCACCTTCCAGTAGCGCACGAACACAGCGATGAACTCACGGATGGTGGCACTCGGCAGAAAGTACGCGGCGGTCGGTGATCCCACCACCTGCGCGGGCACTCCGAGGTCCCGCGCGATCAACGCCGCGCGGTAGCTGTGGAAGTCGTTCGTGACGACCACACAGCGATACCCCTCAGGCCGGTTCTCCCTCATGAGCGCGGCGCTAAAGAGGAGGTTCTCCTCCGTTGTACTCGACTGGTCCTCTTTGAGGATCCGATCGGCCGGGAAGCCAGACTCCACCAAGTAGTTCGCCATCGCTTCGGCTTCGGACAGCCGCTCGTCCGTGCCCTTGCCGCCGGAGACGATGAGCATCGGACCGTATTGCGGATCAAGGGCTTCGTACACGGCGCGCCCGCGCTCCAGCCGACTGGCCAACAGCGGCGACACCCGCTTTCCACCCATCAGACCGGCGCCGAGAATGACGACGAAGTCGGGAGCGCGCCGGATCGGCATCCGCCTATAGAGAAACCCATACGTGAGGTAGCAGAAGAACAGGAAAGCGAGGTAGCAGACCACCAGCACCGACGCCGCGGCCAAGGCCGTCAGCACATGATGCCGAGCCACCAGTGCTGCCGCCAACAAGAGCAGCAGTGCGATGATGCCGACCCCACAAGCGAGGGAAAGCAGGTTGGCCACTGTCCGCCCCTCTTTGCGCAGCATCGTCATGCCGTTGAGGATCAGGAAAGTCACCAGTGCCACCAGACCCAGCACCGGCAACAGCGCCACCGCCACGACGGCCAGCATCCGTCCGTCCCCGGAGGTCTGCGTGACCCCGAGAAGCAGACCCAGCCCCAAGAAGGACAGGGTCAGCCCGAGAAACACCGCATTGCGGAACCCGCGCGGGTCGCGCATCACCGAATTGACGAACAGGAGGCCGAAAAACGCGGCGAGTAGGTAGGCGAACAGTCTGCTTCCCGAAGTTCGAGGCCGCACCGGCCGGGCCGAATGTCCTGACCTGGCCAGTTTATGGAGCGACCGTCTACTGCGCCTCGCCAGAGAGCACCTGTCGGCGTTTCCTTATGACCTCTTTAGAGAAATCTACGCAGCGGGACGCAGCACTATCCGAATCGGATCCCCGACCTTCTTCTCCAACCGCTCGACCGCCTCGACGGCCTCCTCCAGCCCCATCACTCCGGAGATCGACCGCGCGAAGTCCAGCCGCCCCGCGGCTTCCAGCCGGATCAACTGTCCGACCGCCTCCTGCGGCGAACCGTAGTGCCCCAACAGTTGGAACTGCGCGGACTGGAACTTGGTGCTGTTCTCGATGGTGATCGGCTGGCCGCTCAGGCCGACCAGCACCAGCTTCCCGCCGGGCGCCAGCACCTTCAGCGCCTGTTCCCGCACCGGTGTCACCCCGGCGAAGTCGAAGGCGAACTCCAGCCCGGCGCCGCCGGTCGCGTCGCGGATCGCGGCCCGCAGGTCCGGGTCGGCGGAGTCCAGCGCCAGGTCCGCGCCGAAGGCCAGGGCACGCTCCCGGGCAGCCGGCGACGGGTCGATCGCGATGATCGGGCAGGCGCCGATGGCGCGCAGCAACTGGACGCCGTGCGCGCCGAGCCCGCCGATGCCCCAGACTCCGACGGACTGCGCCGGGCCGACGTGCGCGGTCGTGGTGATGGCGCCCCACGGCGTCGACACCGCGTCCGGGATGATCGCGCCCTGCTCGAAGGGGATGGCGTCCGGCAGCGCGACCAGCGTGTCCTGGCGAGCGAGCGCGTACTCGGCCCAGCCGCCGTCGTAGTCGACGCCGCGGGTCCACACCTGGCCGTCGCGGATCTCGCCGGCCTGCAGCACCACGCGGTCGCCCGGCTTCCAACCGGCGACGTCCGGCCCGACCTCGGCGACCGTGCCCGCGGTCTCGTGGCCCAGGGTCACCGTGTCGCCGACCAGGAGCCGGGGCTTGGCGAAATAGCCGCGGACCAGGTGGACGTCCGACAGGCAGACGCCCGCCGCCTCGACCTTGACCAGCACCTCGCCGGTCCCCGGCGCCGGCTTCTCGACGTCCTCGACGCTCAGCGTCCCGGTGGACAGGTTCAGCCGTGCGGCACGCATGGTCGCCATGGCCCGCTCCTCTCATATTGCAAGTCGCCTCGCTTTGGAAGCTACGCCCCATTCCGAGCTAACGCAAGATCGCTCGCATTGCGTCCGGATCGGCCGGGGGTTAGCGTCGAGTGCCGTGAGCCCGCAGGAGAACCCCGACCAGCCCCCGAAGGCGCCGCCGCTGCGCCGCCGCGGGGAGCCGATGCGCCGTGCGGTTTTCGCGGTGGTGGTGCGGTTGCTGACCGAGCAGGGCCCGCAGGCGGTGACCATGGCCGGCGTCGCGGCGGCGGCCGGCGTCCACGAGAGCTCGCTGTACCGGCAGTTCGGCACGCCGGAGAGACTGATCTACGAGGCCGCCACGCAGTACTCCGACGAGGCTCTGCCCCCGCAGCCGGCCGGCGACGACATCGCCGAGGACCTGCGCTCGACCATGCGGGCCCTGATCGAGTATCTGAACACGCCGCAGGGCTCGGCCCTGGTCCGGCTCAGCGCCCTGTCGGTGTCGCCGGAGTTCGATCAGGAGCGCACCGCGTACTGGCACGACCGGTTGGACCGGTCGGCGGACATCGTTCGGCACGGGATCGAAACCGGGCAGCTGCGCGCGGACACCGATCCGACACTCGTGGTCGACGCCATCGCCGGTCCCGTGCTGGCACGGCTGGCCTTGTTCAACGAGGTGATGGAGATGGAGAACGCCATGCGTTTGGTGGACCAAGTGCTGCGCGGGATCCGGGCCCTGTGAGAAGCCCTATGAGAAGCGCTTGATCACGTCACGGATACCCGTCACCGCCTTATCGCTCGCCCCGAAGTGCGCGATCACGCACAGCCACTCGCGCAGGTTCAGTAACGCCATCCGCTCCCGCCAGTCCCCGGCCGACGGACGCACCTCGTAGTACGCGGCGAAGAACTCCTCCGGCACGCCGCCGGTGCAGTACATCATGCTCACATCGATCTCAGGCCAGCCGTAGTACACGGCCGGGTCGATGAACACCGGGGCGTCGTCGAACGTCGCGATGATGTTGGCGCGCCACAGGTCGCCGTGGACCAAGGCCGCGGGAGCCGCCGGCAGCAGACTGGGAAGACGCTCGCACAAGCGCTCCAGCCCGCGCAGATCCTCGGGTTCGAAGGTCGCTTCGACCTTCGGCTCGTGCAGATAGCGCAGGATCCGGTGCTCGGCGAAGAACCGGTGGCCGTCCTCGTTCCAGTTGTTCTGCTGCGGCAGCAGGCCGAGCATGCCGTCGTGGTGCCAGCCGTGACGGTCCGAGCCGTGGCCGTGCAGGGCGGCTATGGCGCGGCCGGCGGCTTCCCAGAACTGCGGGGTGTCGGGGAGTTCGGACTTCAGGGCTTCCAGAACCAGCGACTTGGGACCGACGTGCAGGATCTGCGGAGTGGGCAGTCCGCCGATGTCCCGCAGCGCCGACAGGCTTTCGGCTTCCTGCCCGAAGAAGCCGTCGGAGACCGAGCGGCCGCCCTTCACCACGGCCTCGCGGCCGTCGGACAACGCGACCCGCCAGGCGGTGTGGGCCATACCCCCGGTCAGCGGTTCTCTGCTGAGCGCTTGAACTCCTGGCGGGAGCAGCTCATCGGCCCACTGGTCGGCCGCATCGGTCTCGTCGGTCGCATCGGTCTCGTCGGTCCGCATCAGCCAAGGCTCCCAGCCCACCGCTCAGTCCGAGAAGTCCTGCGTCATCCACACCGTGCCGCTGCTGTCCCGGAACACCGATATCCCGATGTGGTGGTAGTCGGTGCTCAGGATGTTGCGCCGGTGCCCGTCGTCCGGCGGCTGCTCGGCGAGCATGCTGTTGGTCAGGCCGACCGCCATGGAGGCGATGGCGGAGTTCGTGTCCGACACCGGGCCGCCGTCGCCGATGTTCTCGCCGGCCGACGACCACGACACGCCCGCGGCGGTCTCGCGGTCGCCGAGCGCCGCCTCCCCCGGGCACTGGTGGGACAGGCCGCAGCCCGACGCCATGACCGAGGTGTGCGCCGACGCGCTCTTGGTCAGGCCGGCGGTGATCGTCAGCGGTGCCAGGCCCTGGTTCGCGCGGGCCTGGTTGATCACGGCCAGCACCTGGCTCACCGGGTCGGACTGGGACGAGCCGGCCGGGGACGACGAGGAGGACGGCTTGGCGCTCGATGCGCTGGAATGCGAGGACGAACTCGCCACGGACTGCGAGGGGGGCTTCATCGGGCTCTTCGAAGTGCTCGGGGCCGACTTGGCGGAGTCGGAGCGGGACGACGGCGGGACCGGGGTGGTCGATCCGGCTACCGAGCTTACGGAATCCGAGGGCGTCGGGGTGGTGGCGGCCGCGGAGGACGAGCTTCCGCCGACGCTGAGCGAAGTCGTGGTGCCCCCGGGCTCGGAATCGGCCTTGGAGTCGGTGGCCCCGGTGGTCACCACCACCGCGCCGATGATCGCCCCGGTCGCGGCCAGCGCGACGGCCGCCTTCGCGGCGAAGTGGCCGGCGGCGGAGCGGGCACCGGCCCTGGGTATTCGGCGGTGTGAGGCGGTCGGCCCCGCCCCGTGTCCGCCCGGCCCCTGCCCGCCCGGTCCGTACCCGCCCGGCCCCTGACCGCCCAAGGCCGGAAGCTGAGCGGTCGCCGCCGCCGAGTGGAGCGCGGAGGGCACCGCGTGGTGCACGGCCTCGGCCAACCCGAACGGCAGCGGGACCAGCGGCAGCCGGACCAGCAGCCGCTCGGCGGGGACGAAGTCCGTCGCCAGACCCGCGCACGTCGGGCACTGGCGCACGTGCCGCGCGAACCGCTTGCGCCACAAGGGCTCGGGGCGGCCGTGCCAGTTCATGGCCAGGTCGGAGAGCTCCAGGCAGATCGGGACGGCGCACAGCGCGCGCACCACCGCCCGCGACGTCTCCAGCTGCCCCTTCATCCGCGCGATCCGCACGGTGACGTGATGCGGTTCCAGGCCGAGCGCGCTGACCAAGTCCCCGCGCGTCAGGTGCCCGGCCTCGACGAGCCACCACAGCGACAGCAGCTCGCGATCGTCGTCGTCCAGCCACGCCGTGGCCATCGCGACCTCGCGCCGCTGCCCGGTCAGGCCGAGCTCGGTGAGCGTCAGGTCCGCGAAGTCCGCGCCCGGATCGGCCAGCTCCGGCGCCTCGTCCAACGGCCGCGGCCGGCCCTGGTAGGCCCGCACGTGGTCGCGCACCTGGTTCATCGCCACCGCGACCAGCCACGACCGGAACACCCGCGGATCGCGCAGCGTCGGCAGGCTCCGCACCACGCGCAGCATCGTCTCCTGCACGACGTCGTCGACGTCGGCCGCCACCGGGAGCGCACGCCCCACGATGTTGTAGACCAGCGGCAGGTGGTCGGAGACCAGGCGCTCCAAGGCGGCCGGGTCCCCGGCCGCCGCCGCTGACACCAGATTCGCGTCAGTTTCCGTCACCATCTTCAGGCCTCCTACACCCGAGCTGTTTTGTTCGGACGTAGGGGGAGACCCTAGTCGAGGGCGCGAGTCACAAAAATATTCGTGATTGTGTTCACGTCCCAGACGGGGTGATTTCGGTCGAAGGAGCACACCTCAGATCAGATCAGCGGCCGGCACAACAGCGCATCCGGAACGCCACCTTCGGCCCACTGGTAGGTGTACGCCACGCCGGCGACGTACTCGTTGTCGGCGCATTGTCCCTTGTAGGAGCCCGGTGCCCAGTCCGAAGCCGTGGATCCACCGCCGGCGGGACGGTTGTCGCCCTTGTTGAACCAGACGGTGTGACCGGCCGTGGGCAAAGACTTGGCCACGGGAGCGCAAAGGAGTGCCTCCATCGCGTTGTTGTGGACGCTGTAGCCGACGGCGAAGGTGTTGTCCGGGCACTGGAGCTTGCTGTAGCCGGGCGCCCAGTCGCCCTCGGTCACGTAGTTCTCGTTGGTGACCACGGTCCAGGAGGCGGGGGACGCGGCGCTCTTGGCCGGCTCACCGTTGTCCGTGCACAGACCCCGGCTGCTGCCCCGGCCCAGACCCATCAGGCGCTCGGTGTCGGGGCAGTCGCCCTTGCGGTTGCCGGAGGACCAATCGGGCTGCGCCAGCATGGCAGTGGAGACGTCGTAGTCGGCGTGGTCCAGATCGAGCATGTTCCAGCGCACCGAGGCCGGGACCGGGCCGGTGACGGCGGGCGGCGCGGTCAGCTTCTGCCAGTCGGACAGCCGCCAGTCGCCGGGATCGGTGATGCCGGTACGGTGTCCGGCGGCATCGTAGGAGAGCAGGGCCCAGTTGTCCTGGAGGCTTCCGTCCGAGGCCGTGTAGCCGATGAGGGGCCAGATGGCGAAGTCGGTGTCGTTCGCCACCAGGATGTTCGTGAAGTTGTCGAACCAGGCCTGTTCCTTGGTGTCGGTCGAGCCGCGGCCGGCCGCGCCGAACTCGCTCACCCAGACCGGGGCGGTGAAGTGCTGGCCGACCTGGGTGACGAACAGGGCCTCCTGGTTCACCACCGAGGCGAGCTGGTCCGGGGTGAAGTCCTCGTAGCGGGGGTCGCTGGTGGCCCCGGCCGAACCGGCGGCGGCGCCGGAGTTGTTCGGGCCGGTGTAGCTGTAGAAGTGCGCCGAGTACACCAGCTTGTTCGAAGTGATCAGGGTGTTGGAGAGGTTTGCGACCGGGGTGAGCATCGGGCGGCCGTGGGAGAAGCCGGCGGCCGGGATGCCGTACCAGTTGATGCCCTCCATGATGATCAGCATGTCCGGGTCCGCGGCCAGGATCTGGTTGCCCGCGTCCTCGAAGGCGGCGTACTCGTCGTGGTCGTCGTACCAGCCCCAGTTCGGGTCGTCCCAGGTGTCGCGCCGGACCTCGTTGCGCAGGTCCGCGCCGACGACGCGCTTGTTCGCCTTGTACCGGTTCACCATGAACAGCCAGTCGGACTCCCACTGCTGCGTGGTCTGCCCGCTGTTCCAGCGCTCGTTGCCGTCCAGGCCGCAGCACCAGCGGTAGCTCGTGGTGTGGTTGTTCAGGATCACCGCGAAGCCGTCGTTCGTCAGGGCGCTGACGACCGCGTCGTACACCTGCAGCGGGGTCAGCCCGCGCAGCTGCGGGTTGGCGGTGACCGCGGCGTCCGGGACCGTCGAAGTGTCGTGGATCATCGCGTCGGCGAACGGCAGCCGGATGGTGTTGATGCCCAGGCTGTGGAAGTCGGACAGGATCTGCGGGATCGGCGCACGGTCCAGAGCCAGTGGAACGTCGTACGACACCTCGCCGGCGTGGTTCTGCGCCGGGTCGGTCGTGGACCCGCTGCCGGTCCAGTGGCCCTGCGCGCCGTCCCAGTTGCCGCCGATCAGCTTGAAGCGGTTCCCGGTCGCGTCGACGACATAACGCCCGCTGGTGCTCAGCGGACCGGTCCAGGACGCGGAGAGCGAGGACGCGGTATTGGCCATAGGCGCGGTGGGCGCGTTCGACGCTGCCGGCGCGGCGTGCGCCGAACCCGGCACGAGCAGGGCGGATGTCATCAGCGCGAACGCGGAGATCACCGTACGGACTCTCATGTACTCCCCTTTTAGGATGCCGCCATGAACGCCCACGCTGACGAATCAGTATCCGTCGATGCCGAGCGCGGCATGATTGTCCTGCGGACACCGAAATCGGTCTATACGCTTCGGATCGGCGACGACGGCAGCCCGCGCCACGTGTACTGGGGCACGCCGCTGGACGCGACCGAGCTGCGCGAATGGCGCTCACCGGCCGAGAGCAGCTTCGAGGCCGACGCGGCGCCGGACGAACTGCCGATCGAGACCGGGGCGCGCTTCGGCCCGGCCGGACTGCGCGTGCGGTTCGCGGACGGCGTGCGCGGGGCACAGTGGCGCTACGTCGGCCACGACATCGAAGACGGCGTTCTACGACTGAAGCTCGAGGACCGCGTCTACCCGCTGGCGTGCGACCTCCTCTACCGCGTCCGGCCCGACAGCGACGTCATCGAGCGCTGGACCGAGATCGCGCACACCGGCTCCGCCGACGCCGAACCGATCGTCCTCGAACGCGCCGACAGCGCGTCCTGGACCCTGCCGAAGCAGCCCGACTATCGCCTCACCCACCTCGCCGGCGGCTGGGGCAGCGAGACCCAGCTCCAGCGCGACCGCCTGCCGGTCGCCGAGACCGTCCTGGTCTCCCGGCGTGGCATGACCAGCCACCACGCGAACCCGTGGCTGGCGCTGGACGCCGGCACCGCGACCGAGACGTCCGGGTCGGTCTGGAGCGCGGCGTTGGCGTGGAGCGGGAGTTGGCGGATCGCCGTACACCGCGATCCCGTCGGGCGCGTGACGTTCACCGGCGGCTACGGCCACGAGGCTCAGAGCTTCCGCATCGAGCCGTCGGAGCGCGTCCGGACCCCGATCTTCGCAGGGCTCTACACCGCGGACGGCTTCGGCGGCGCGAGTCGCGCCTGGCACGAGTACGTCCGCGACCACGTCCTCCCGCACCCGGAGGAAGACCGCCCGGTCCTCTACAACTCCTGGGAGGCCATGGGCTTCGACCTCACCGAGGCCGGCCAGAAGACCCTGGCCGGCCTGGCCGCCCGCACCGGCGTCGAGCTGTTCGTGGTGGACGACGGCTGGTTCGGGGCGCGCCGCGACGACCGCGCGGGGCTCGGCGACTGGACGCCGTACCCCGGCGCCTTCCCCGACGGCCTCAAGCCGCTCTCCGACGAGGTACACCGGCTCGGCATGCGGTTCGGCCTGTGGGTGGAGCCGGAGATGGTGAACGCCGACAGCGACCTGTTCCGGGCCCATCCGGACTGGGTCGTGCACGCGCCGACCCGCCGGGCCACGGAGCTGCGGAACCAGCTGATGCTGAACCTGGCGCGCGCCGATGTGGCCGAATGGGTCCACGCCACACTGGACGAGCTGGTCCGCGAGCACGGCGTCGACTTCCTCAAGTGGGACATGAACCGGCCGGTGACCGACGCCGGGTGGCCGGGGTCGCCGGACCCGGACCGGATGTGGGCCGTGGCGGTCCAGAACGTCTACGGCGTCATCGACCGGCTGCGCGCGGCCCACCCCGGGCTGCGGATCGAGGGCTGCGCGGGCGGCGGCGGCCGGATCGACCTGGGCATGCTGGCGCGCGTGGACCAGGTGTGGGCCTCGGACAACACCGATCCCATGGACCGCATCGGGATCCAGGCCGGCTTCGGGCAGGTCTACCCGGCGGCGGCGATGGCGGCCTGGGCCTCCGACAGCCCGAACCCGATCACGTTCCGGGAGACGCCGCTGCGGTTCCGGTTCCACGTGGCGATGGCCGGCGCGCTCGGCATCGGCGGGAACCTGACCGCGTGGTCGGAGGAGGAACTCGCGGAGGCGGCCGCTCTGGTGGCCGAGTACAAGGAGGTGCGGCCGCTCGTCCAGCGGGGCGTCGCGTACCGCCTGCAGACCCCTGACGGCCTCACCGGGATGCACTACGCGGCACCCGACGACTCGGAGCACGCGGTACTCGTTTGGCGGCCCGCGATGCGCTTCGCGCACGAGCCGGCGCCGGTCCGGCTGCCGGGTCTGCGGGCCGGGTCGAGGTACCAGGACCTGTTCTGGGGCGCCACATATTCAGGGGATGTACTGCGGGAACACGGTTTGGAACCGGGGTTGCCATCCGGGGACTATGCCAGCCGCCTGATCCGCCTGCGCAGACTGTAAAGCAGATAAGGGCATTGCCACACTCTTCAATCACCCGACATGAAATGGTTTGGTCTGGATAACACCGGTTCATGTTTCGATACCTGGGAAGTGCGATGGCGGTCGCATTGCTGGCCGCCGGGACGGCCGACGCCGCGACGGGCGGCACTGCGGGCGGCCCTGCCGGCGGCACTGCGGGGCCGCAGGAGCGCGGCGGGCCGGTGAGTGTGCGGATCGGGCTCGCGGGGCGGGATCCGGCGGGCCTGGCGGCCTTCGCGCGGGCCGTGTCGACGCCCGGCGACCCGCAGTACGGCCACTTCCTGACACCGGCCCAGGCCCGGGCGCGGTTCGGCGCGACGGACGCGCAGCTGCGGTCGGTGCGCACGTGGCTGCGCGCTTCCGGGATGCGCGTGACGAACCAGGACGCGCACTGGATCGACGCGACCGGCAGCGCCGTGGCCGCGCGCAACGCGTTCGGCACGGGGATGCGGGCCCTGACGGCGCCGTCCGACGTGGCGCACGCCGTGGCGAACGTGGCCCGGCTCGGCCAGACGCAGGTGCAGGGGATGCGGGAGGGGGCGACGGCGGCAATCACGGCTCGGCGGGGTATGAGCGCCCACCCGGTCGGCGTGAGCACGCTCGGACACGCACAGACGGCAATGGGCACCTCCGCACGGGACACCTCCGCATTGGCCGCCTCCACACCGGGCACCTCCGCCCCGATTCACTCCACCGGCGTACCCCGGCCCGCCGACCTGCCCGAACACCCCGACGTCGTTCACTCCCGCGGAGCAACGACGACCCCCCGCTCCCGGGCTGCCCTGCCGCCCTGCGCCCCCAGCTGGGGCGCCGTCAACGCCGACCCGGGCCTGCCGCGCGGCTACAGCTCCCCGGAGCCGATCGACGTCTGCGGCTACGTCCCCGGCCAGCTGCGCACCGCCTACGGCGTCGACGCCTCCGGCCTGAACGGCTCCGGCGTCACCGTGGCGGTCGTCGACGCCTACGGCTCCTCGACGATGCTCACCGACGCGAACCGCTTCGCGCAGGCGCACGGCGACCGGGCGTTCGCGGGCAACCAGTACCAGGAGACCGTCACCCCGAGCCAGTGGACGCACACCTCGGACGGCGTCTGCCAGAGCCCTGGCGACTGGGCCGGCGAGGAGGCGCTGGACGTCGAGACCGTCCACGGGATGGCGCCCGGCGCGACAGTGCACTACTTCGGCGCGAACTCCTGTGCGGACCAGGACATCAACGCCACGTTGGCGAACATCGTCGACACCCACGCCGCGGACATCGTCTCCTCCTCCTTCGGCGAGACCATGCACCGCCTGTCCGGCAACATCGACCCGGCGCTGATCTCCCAGGCCACCCAGGTCTTCCAGTACGCCGCGAGCGAGGGCATCGGGCTCTACTTCGCGACCGGGGACTGCGGCGACGACTCGAATCGGACCGGACCGGGCTGCGACCCGCAGTCGGCGCGGGCGCAGACCGAGTGGCCGGTGTCCTCGCCCTGGGTGACCGGGGTCGGCGGGACCACGCTGGCCCTCGGGCCGAACGCGAACCCGCTGTGGCAGGCCTCGATGGGCGACCGGCGCTCGACGCTGTCCGCCGACGGCAAGAGCTGGGTCCCGTTCCCCGGCGACTTCTACTTCGGCGGGGGCGGCGGGACCAGCGAGGACTTCCAGCAGCCCGCCTACCAACAGGGCGTGGTCCCCAACGCGCTCGCCCGCACGCTCGGGACCGGGAAGAAGGCCGCCGGGCCGATGCGCACGCTGCCGGACGCCGCGATGGACGGCGACCTGCTGACCGCGGTGCAGGTCGGCGTCACCGACCCGGGAACCGGCCAGTACAGCGAGGCCGCGGTCGGCGGCACCTCGGCCGCGGCGCCGATGTTCGCCGCGACGCAGGCGGACGGGCAGCAGGCCCGGGTGGCCGGCGGCGGCAAGCCGATCGGCTTCGCGAACCCGGACCTGTACAAGCGCGCGACGTCCGCCACCTTCACCGACGTCGTGGCGCACCCGCCCGGGGCGCCCGCGGACATCTCCACGGTCCTGGACCTGGGCCCCGACGCCCAGGGCCGGCGCCAGGTCCGGCTGTTCGAGCTCGGCCACGATCAGGGCCTGGCCGCCGCGTCCGGCTACGACCTCGCGACCGGGCTCGGATCCCCCCGTGAGGAGTATCTGAACTCGTTCAAACACTAGAAGTCAGGACGCGCGGTCACCCATTCGGGGCGGCCGCGCATCCCTCCACCCTCCCGACGGTACGAAGCGGACATACGTACCGATTCGGGAGGGTTGATGTTCGGTCGCTTATTCCGTCGCTCCGCTTGGGCCGCCTCGCTGGCCGCCGGCGCGCTGATAGCCGTGTCGCAGGGCGCTGTCTCGGAGACATCGCAGGCCCCGACGTCGCCGGTCCCGGCGGCTCCCCAGCACATAGCCCGCCATCTGGCGATGCACACGAACCACATCCGGCTGACCGACGACGACACCAACTACATCGGTCCCCAGAAGTGCTCCGACTACTACGGCGAGCACACCGCCAGGACCGTTCCTGATGCGTTCGGCGGCAGCAATCCCTTAGCCGTCTGCGGGTACAGCCCCCAACAGCTCCGCCTCGCTTACGGCGTCACGCAGTCGCTCGAGCGCGGCAAAGGCGTCACCGTCGCGATCGTGGACGCCTACGCCTCCCCCACGATGCTCGCCGACGCGAACCACTACGCGATGAACCACGACGAGCGCCCCCTGAGCGCGGGCCAGTACCGGGAGGTCACTCCCCCGGCGTACAACCACCTGACGGACGGCCAATGCGAGACGCCGTCCTCGTGGGCGGTCGAGGAGGCGCTGGACGTGGAGGCCGTGCACGCCATGGCCCCGCAGGCGGACATCGTCTACGTCGCCGCCGCGTCCTGCGACGACACCGATCTGATGGCCGCGCTGCAGTCGGTCGTCGACAACCACCTGGCGACCATCGTCTCCAACTCCTGGGGCGGCATCCCGCACAGCACGTACGGCGACGAGGATCCCGCGACGATGGCCGGGTACTCGGCCCTGTTCCAGCGCGGCGGGCAGCAGGGCATCAGCTTCCTGTTCGCGACCGGGGACTGCGGTGCCGAGGACCCGTCGGCGCAGTGCGCGACCGGTTCGGCGCGGCCGCAGACGGAGTACCCGGCCGAGGACCCGTGGGTGACCGCGGTCGGCGGGACCAGTCTGGCGATCGGGTCGTGGGATCAGTACGTCGGGGAGGTCGGCTGGGGCGACCGGCGCTCGTCGCTGGCGCCGGACGGGACCTCGTGGGCGCCGGCGGCGGGGAACGGCGAATGGCGCTTCGGGGGCGGCGGCGGGACGAGCGAAGACGTTCCGCAGCCCGACTATCAGGCCGCGGTCGTCCCGCCGGCGCTGGCCACGACCCTGCTGGACGGCAAGCCGGCGGCGCAGCCGATGCGCGTGGTCCCGGACGTGGCGATGGACGCCGACCCGATGACCGGGTTCATGACCGGGGTCACGCAGAAACTGCCGAACGGCTCGGTCGGGTACGCAGAGTCCACGATCGGCGGCACCTCGCTGGCCACCCCGCTGTTCGCGGGCGTGATGGCCGACGCCGAGCAGGCCGCGGGTCATCCATTCGGCTTCCTGAACCCGGCGCTGTACGGCCTGGCCTCCTCGGGGGTGTTCCACGACGTCGGCCCGCGCACCCTCGGAGCGGACTCCCCGCGCCCCGGCACGCCGCCGGCCACCATCGTCGACCTGGGCGTGGACGGCAAGGGGGCGCACCAGGCCCGGCTGTACCAGTTGGGCGACGACGGCCTGCTCTCCACCGGTGCCGGCTACGACGATGTGACCGGCCTGGGTTCGCCTTCTAGGTCCTACTTGCGGTCGTGGAAGTGAGGACGCGTCTAGACGGTTGATTCCTGGGAGTACCGGCGCGCTGTATCCGTTGGCGCCTTCGGCGCATTGTCTGATCAGCGGCGCCTGGCCGCCCCGGCCGACCACCCACAGCCAACCAGGCTGAGGGAGGTCGTCCGGGTCGCCCATGCTTGCTGCTGAACCGTTTCGCAAGACTGTTTGCCAGGTGCGGTGCTGCTTGCCGGAACCCCCAGGAATCAACCGTCTAGGATCGTTCAGCGCGGCGCACGTGGACCGCCGGAAGAGCTGAAGAGAAGAGGACCGGACTGTGGCTTCGGAGTCGTCGTTCGACGTGGTGAGCAAGGTCGAGAGGCAGGAGGTCGACAACGCGCTGAACCAGGCGTCCAAGGAGATCGCCCAGCGCTTCGACTTCCGCGGGGTGGACGCCGAGATCCGGTGGTCCGGCGAGGGCATCGAGATGAGGGCGAACTCCGAGGAGCGGGTCGCCGCGGTGCTGGACGTGTTCAAGGACAAGCTGATCAAGCGCAAGATCTCGCTGAAGGTGCTGGACGCCGGCGAGCCGCGGGTGTCGGGCAAGGAGTACCGGATCAGCGCCTCCATCCAGGAGGGCATCTCCTCGGAGAACGCGAAGAAGATCTCCAAGCTGATCCGCGACGAGGCGCCCAAGAGCGTCAAGGCGCAGATCATCGGCGAGGAGCTGCGCGTGTCCTCGAAGTCGCGCGACGACCTGCAGGTCACACAATCGCTGCTCAAGGAGCAGGACTACGACTTCGCGATCCAGTTCACCAACTACCGGTGACGCCGACCGCGCCGGACCGCCCGGCGTCCCGGACCTAGCCCGGGGACACAGCCGATGCGCCGGCGCATGCTGACCCCGCTCGTGGCGGTGGCCGCCCTGGTGGTCGCCGCCCCGGTCTGGCACGGCCTGGCGGCGGCGGGTCCTCCGCGTTTGCCGGGGATATCCCCGGTGTCGCTTCTCAAAAAGATCGGGAAGCCGCAGACTCAGGCGGTGTCCGGGACGGTGCGGTTGAAGGTCGACATAGGGCTGCCGCGCCTGCCGAAACTGGGCAGCGACGGCGGCGCTGATCCGATACGGCTGCTGTCCGGGGACCACCTGGTCCGGGTGGCCACCGATGCCTCGGGTCCGGAAGCGCGCGAGCGGGTCGCCGTGCAGGACACGCTGTCGGAGTACGACCTGTTCCGCGACGGCAGCGACCTGTGGGTGTGGGACTCCTCGCACCAGACGGCGCGCCACGGGTCGGTGAACGCGGTGACCTCGGCGTTGCTGGCGTTCGCCACGCCCTCGGATCTGGCGAAGACGTTCACCGGGCCCTCGGCGGTGCAGACGCTGCTGTTCGACACCTCCTACTCGACGCGGGAGACGACGCGCGTCGCGGGCCGGGACTGCTACGTCCTGCGGATCACGCCGCATGCGGACGGGACCACGATCGGGTCGGTGCGGGTCGCGGTGGACGCGGCGACCGGGGTGCCGCTGAGCGTCGCGGTGTATCCGACGGGATCGTCGAGTCCTGCGATCCAGGCCGAGTTCGAGTCGGTGGCCTTCTCGGCCGACCCGGCCGAACTGCGGTTCACGCCGCCGGCGGGCGCGAAGGTGGTCGAGGAGGCCGCGCCGGACCTGCCGGCGAACCCGGTGCACGGCGCCGGGAAGGACTGGACCTCCGCGGTGGCGATCGGCGGGGTCTCTCCGGAGAAGCTGATCTCGGGGCTCGGAACGTCGCACGCGGCTTCGGCGCCGACGCCGGAAGGGGCGGCCGGGGTGCTGGCCGCGCTGGCCGGCACGCCAGGGACGCCGATGCAGAGCTACCTGCGGATGATGATGGCCGCCGGGGACAAGACGCCGGTCGGGCTGGTGTGGAGCAGCCGGCTGGTAAGCCTGGTGTTCACGCCGGATCAGCGGTTGTTCGTGGCTTTCGCGACGCCGCAGTCGCTGGAGGCCACGGTGGCGGCTTCTGGAAAGACCGCGACGCCGGCCACTTCGGCCAACACGACGACGGACACGGAGGTGGGGAGCCATTCCTAGCATCGAGCTGGCCCTGACCTTCCGGCGCCGTCGCAATCTCCTGATCCTCCTGGTACTCGCGCTGGTGCCGGTCCTGGTCGGGGTGTCGGTCAAGGTGTCCGGGATCGGCACCGGGTCCGGCACGGGCATGCTGAACCAGGTGGCCGGCAACGGCCTGTTCCTCGTGTTCGCCTCGCTGGCGCTGACCGTGCCGCTGTTCCTGCCGGTGGCGGTCGGCGTGGTCGCCGCCGACCAGGTCGCCGGGGACGCCGCCGACGGGACGCTGCGGACCGTGCTGGCCTGGCCGGTGGGCCGGACCCGGCTGCTGGCCGCCAAGCTGCTGGCGGCCGTCGTCTACGCGGTGGCGGCGACATGCACGGTGGCGCTGTCGGCGCTGGCCACCGGCAGCGCGCTGTTCCCGATGCGGGACGTCACCCTGCTCAGCGGCACCACCATCCCGCTGAGCGCGGCCTTCGGGCGGGCGCTGCTCATCGCCGGGGTCGTGACCTGCTGCATGGCCGGGGTCGCGGTCCTCGGGCTGACCATCTCCACGCTCACCGACTCCCCGGCCACCGCGCTGGCCGGCACCATCGGGCTGATCGTCGCCGCCGAGATCGCCGGCTCGATCCCGCAGCTGGGCCCGGTGCAGCCCTGGCTGTTCTCCTTCGACTGGCTGGCCTTCGCCGACCTCTTACGGACCCCCGTGTACTGGGGGACCATCTCCCACAGCCTGTGGCTCCAGGCAGGCTACGCACTGGTCGCGCTCAGCCTGGCCTGGGCCCGCTTCACCTCCAGGGATCTGGCGGTTTAGACCACCCGGACCCCACGCGCCCCACCCGCGCGCCTCACCCGCCCGGCTCACACCCCCGGGAACCCCGGAGATCTTCACCTACGTTGGACCGAAGGGGGAAGGGCAAGGAACGCACGCAAACGGGCAAGGACGTCGATGACATCCACCACGCATCTCCATGGCCGCCACAACGCCGTGAAAACCGCGGCGCTGATGGGGCTGCTGTCGGCGATCATCATCGGGATCGGCAGCTTCTGGGGTCGCACCGGGGTCACCATCGCGCTGCTCATCGCCGTCGGCACCAACGCCTACGCCTACTGGAACAGCGACAAGATGGCGCTGCGCTCCATGCGCGCCCAGCCGGTCAGCGAGGTGGAGCAGCCGGCGATGTACCGCATCGTGCGCGAGCTCTCGACGCAGTCCCGCCAGCCGATGCCCCGTTTGTACATCTCCCACACCGACGCCCCGAACGCCTTCGCCACCGGCCGCAACCCCCAGCACGCGGCCGTGTGCTGCACCACCGGCATCCTGGACCTGCTGAACGAGCGCGAGCTGCGCGGCGTCCTGGGCCACGAGTTGTCGCACGTCTACAACCGCGACATCCTCATCGCCTCCATCGCCGGCGCCCTGGCCAGCGTGATCATGTGGCTGGTGAACCTGGCCTGGCTGATCCCGATCGGCCGCTCGGAGGACGACGACGGCCCCGGCCTGGTCGGCCTGATCGCCATCATGTTCCTGGGCCCGCTGGCCGCCTCGATGATCCAGCTGGCCATCGGCCGCTCCCGCGAGTACCAGGCCGACGCCTCCGGATCCCGCCTCACCAACGACCCCCTGGCCCTGGCCTCGGCCCTGGTCAAGCTGGAGCGCGGGACCCAGGCCCGGCCGCTGGCCCCCGAGCCGGAGCTGATGACCACCAGCTCGATGATGATCGCGAACCCGTTCAGCGGCGCCGGGATGTCGAAGCTGTTCTCGACGCACCCGCCGATTCCTGACCGGGTGCGGCGGCTGGAGCAGCTCGCTGGGGAGAGCTTGCGGTAGAGCCGCCGCCGGCCCGACGCCTAGAAGGCCCCGAAAGCCCCGAAAGCCGACTGCGGCCACACCGAGAACAGCACCGCCGCCGCCATCGTGAGCCCGATCGCGAACCGCAGCGTGGCCGGCGAGCGGCCGACCGAGGCGGTGGCCTCTCCGGGCGCGGCGAACAGGATCGCGGTCCAGCTCAGGTAGTAGTACAGGGCGATCACCACGTTCACCGCCATCACCACCGCCAGCCAGACCAGGTGCGAGCCGGCCGCGGCGCCGAAGACGGCGACCTTCGCGAACAGGCCCATCAGGCCCGGCGGGAGCCCGGCGAGGCAGAGCAGGAAGAACGCCAGCGCGGCGGAGGCCAGCGGGCGGGTCTTCGCCAGGCCGCGGTAGGCCTCCAGGCGGGTGTCGTGCACCGAGTGCACCACGGCGAACGCGCCGAGGTTCATCGCGGCGTACATGATGATGTACGCGATCGAGGCGTTGATGTGCTTCGTGTACGACACCGAATCGTGCGCCGCGAGCGGCACCAGGATGTAGCCGGCCTGCCCGATCGTGGACCACGCCAGCAGCCGCACCGCGTCCCGCTGCCGCAGCGCGACCAGGTTGCCCAGCGACATCGTCAGCGCGGCCAGCACCGCGAGCAGCGGGCCCGTCTTGTCCAGCAGCGGGCTGAAAGCCGTGCCGGTCAACAGGATCAGCCCGGCGAAGCCCGCCGCCTTCGACACCACCGACAGGTACGCCGCTATCGGGACCGGCGCGCCGGCGTAGGTGTCCGGCGTCCAGAAGTGGAACGGCACCGCCGACACCTTGAACCCGAAGCCGACCAGCGTCATCCCGACGCCGAGGTACGCCAGGTGCCGGATCGGCCCGCCGGCCGATGCGTTCAAGGCATGCAGGTGCAGCGCGACCGGCCCGAAGTGCACGTTCCCGGTGGCCCCGTAGACCAGGCTGATCCCGAACAGCATCACCGCCGTCGAGGCCACCGACACCAGGAAGAACTTCAGCGCCGCCTCGGAGGACCTTCCGCTCCACCGCTTCAACCCGACCAGTGCGAACGCCGGCAGCGAAACCGTCTCCAGCGCGACGGTCAGCGTGATCAGGTCCCGCGACGCCGCCAGGACCAGGACGCCCGCCACCGAGGACAGCAGCAGGAAGTGGTACTCCCCGGTCGGGATCCGGTCCCGCTTCATCGACGCGGCGGACATCAGGACCACGATGAAGGCCCCGGCCAGCGCGATGAACTGGAAGATGAGCGTGAACCGGTCCGCGACATAAGAACACGTACTCGGCAGCGTGCGCGGCTCGCCCATCCCGAGCGAGTAGAGGCTGGCGGCGCTCTGCGGCATGCAGAACGTCCCGACCGTCCGCCCCGGCCACAAAGCGATGTCCGGCACCGCGGCCCCGGCCAGCACCAGCAACGACAGCCACGACACCAGCGGCTTGCGCCGCGGCGGGAGGAAGACTTCCGCCACCAGAACCGCCACCGCACCGGCGGCGACGATCAGCGGCGCGGCGATCTGCGCGTAGGAGACGTTCTGGACGAGGGAGGAGACCGTCACGTCAGACTCCCTTCATCAGGACTTGGACAGCCGGATTGGTGATGCCCAACAGCACCGCGGGCCAGAGCCCGGCCAACAGCGTCAGCAGAACCAGCGGCGACCACGTCGTGGCCTCCACCGCGGTCAGCTCGGTCACCGGCTCCTCGCTCGGCGTCGCGGCCGGCCCCATGCACACCCGCCGCACCACGGCCAGCAGATAGGTCGCGGTCAACACCAGCCCGAGCGCGGCGATCGAGGCCATCGCGATGTAAGAACCCTGTCGTAATCCGGACCCCGGCTTGGTCGCCGAGAACAACGCGAGCACCTCGCCCCAGAACCCGGCGAGCCCCGGCAGACCCAGCGAGGCCATGGCCGCGAAGGCGATCAGCACGCCGTACTTCGGGGCCCGCCGGTACAGCGCCCGCCCGATGTCGTCGAGCTTCGCCGAGTGCACCCGCACCTTGAGCCCGCCGACCAGGAAGAACAGCAGGCCGGTGATCAGGCCGTGGGCCACCGAGGCGAACAGCGCCGCGTTCATCCCGACCGGGGTCAGCGAACCGATCGCGAGCAGCACGAAGCCCATGTGGCCGATCGAGGAGTACGCGATGAGCCGCTTCAGGTCCCCGTCGGGCTTGCGCGCGATCGACAGGCACGCCAGCGACCCGTAGATGATGCCCACGACCCCGAACGCCGCGAGAGCCGGCGCGTACGTCGGCGCGGCCTGCGGCAGGATCGGCACCGCGATGCGGACGAAGCCGTACGTGCCCATCTTCAGCAGGATCCCGGCCAGCAGCACCGATCCGGTGGTCGGCGCGGCGGTGTGGGCGTCGGGCAGCCAGGTGTGCAGCGGGAACATCGGCGTCTTCACCGCGAACCCGAGCGCGATCAGCGCGAACGCGGTCAGGGCGGCGCCCTTGGGCACGTCGCTTCGGGCGTGCGCGGTGAGCCAGGCGATGTCGAAGCTGTCGGCGTAGGCGAAGACCACCAGGAACCCGACGACCATCACCGCGGAACCGAGCAGCGTGTACAGGATGAACTTGTTCGCCGCCGCCTTCGCCCCGTCGCCGCCCCAGTAGGCGATCAACGCCCACATCGGCAGCAGGACGATCTCGAAGAAGACGAAGAACAGGATCAGGTCCACGGCCAGGAACGTCCCCAGCATGCCGATCTCGAGGAGCAGCAGCAGGGCGACATAAGACCTCTGACTTCCACCGTCGGGCATGTGCCGGATCGAGTAGAAGAAGCACAGGGCCGACAGCAGCGCGGTGAGCAGGATCAGCGGCAGCGAGACGCCGTCCACGCCGAGGTGGAACCGGACGTGCAGCGCGGGGATCCAGTTCCAGTCGACGGTCCCCTGGTATCCGGCCTTCGAGTAGTCGAAGACACAAGCCAGCGCGGCGGCGAGCACCAGAACCGCGCCGCCGGCGTAGAACCCGAGGCGGGTCGCGGCGCGCTCGGCGACGGCCCGCGGCAGAAGGTAGAGCACTGCGATGCCGGCCAGCGGGACCAGCAGCATCGCCAGCAGAATGGCGTTCATCGCTTTCCCTACCTTCCGAATCCGAGGGCGGCGGCGATGACGACCACTCCGGTCAGCACCCCGGTCAGGTAGAGCTGGACGTTGCCGGTCTGGAACCGGCGCAGGCCCTCGCCGAGCAGGCGCGCGGCGGCGCCGCTCCCCCGCACGTAGCCGTCCACGACCTCGGTGTCCAGGAAGCCGACCGCGTCCGCCGCGGCCTGCACCGGGCGGACCACGATCGCGTCCTGGAGGTCGTCGGCGCGAAAGCCCAGGAAGGCGGGCTTGCGCAGGAAGCCCAGGACGTGGTTCGGATCCGTGCCCGGCTTCGCCCTGGCGGCGGCCAGGACCAGTGCGACACCGAGCAGCAGCGCGGCCACCGCCAGGATGCTCGACACCAGCGCGGGCGCCAGGTGGTAGGCGTCGGCGGGCTGGATGAGCTTGCCGGCGCCGGCCAACGACGGTCGGTAGGCGCCGCCGTCGGCGTCACCGAGCCAGGACGGGAACCAGCCGAGGTTCAGGCCGACGAAGCCGAACACCGTGGTGACCGCCGCGAGGACGACCAGCGGGAGGAGTTCGGCACGCGGTGCCTCGGGGCCGGTCTTCGCTTTCGCCGCCGCCTTTTCCGCGGCCTCGGTCTCCTCGCGCATCGACTCCGCGACGAGGGCCTCCAGGGCCCATTCGCCGGCCGCGGCGACCTCCTCGGCCGTCGCGGTCTCGGCTTCGCCCGCCGGCGCCGAGGCCTGCGTCGCCTTCGGCTGGCGCTGCGAGATCTCCACCGCCGAACGGAACCAGCCGCGCTCCAGCGGGCCGAAGAGCATCCACCAGGTGCGCAGGGCGTAGGCGGCGGTGAGGAAGCCGGTCAGCAGCGTCGCGGCGAAGACCAGCCAGCCGATACCGGCGGCCGGGGTGATGCCCAGGAGCGACTTGGTCGGGCCGCTGTGCGTCGCCGTGTCGTAGGCCACGCCCGCGATCGACTCCTTGGAGAAGAACCCTGAGAAGGGCGGGACGCCGGCCAGGGCGGCGAGGCCGATCGTCATGGTGACGCAGGTCAGCGGCAGTTTGCGGCGCAGATCCTGGGTGTTGAGCTCGTCCACGTCACCGGTGCCGGCCTTGTGGATGATCACGCCGGCGCCGAGGAAGAGCAGGGCCTTGAACGCACCGTGGGACATCAGGTGGAACACGGCCGCGTCCCGGCCGCCGGCCGCGAGCGCCCCGACCATCAGCGCCAGCTGGCTGACCGTGGAGTAGGCCAGGATGCGCTTGAGGTCGCGTTGGGCGAAGGCGGACAGCGCGGCGGTCACGGCGGTGATCGCCGCGGCGATCGCGAGGATCCACAACGCGGCCGGCGTCACCAGGAACACCGGGTAGAGGCGGGCCACGACGTAGACGCCGGCGGCGACCATGGTGGCCGCGTGGATCAGGGCACTGATGGGGGTCGGGCCGGCCATCGCGTCCGGAAGCCAGGTCTGCAGCGGGATCTGCGCGCTCTTGCCCATCACGCCGCCGATCAGCAGGATCGCGCCGGCGGCGGTGTAGCCGTGGCCGCCCTCCTGGATCGCGTGCGCCAGGACAGGCTGGATGCGGAACGAGCCCGCGCCGTGCGCCAGGAACAGGATGCCCAGCAGGAAGGGGGCGTCGCCGAACTTGGTGACCAGGAACGCTTTGATGCTCGCGCTGCGGGCTTCGGGGCGCTCCCAGTGGTGGCCGATGAGGAAGTAGGAGCAGGCGCCCATGACCTCCCAGCCGACCAGCAGAACCATCAGGTCGGTGGAGTAGACGACGACCAGCATCGCCCCCGTGAACAGCGAGATGAGGGCGGAGTAGGAGGTGTAGCGCTCCTCGTGGGCCATGTAGCTGACCGAGTAGAGCTGCACCGCGGTGGCCACGACGCCGACCAGGACCGCGATCAGCGCGGCCAGGCCGTCTACACGGGCACCGAGCCAGATCTCGGGCCCGCCGGTCGCCGCGTACCGGACTTGGGACTGGGTGGCCGCGGAGGTGCCGTGGCCGAACAGGACCACGAAGGTGAGGACGGCAGCGGCGGCGATCGGGAGGACGGCCAGAGCCGGGACCACCGCGCGGGCGCGGCCGGACAGCGAGACCGCCGCGAGGGCCGCGGCGGAGAACAGGGGGAGGATCGGGATCCACAGAGCCAGGGTGCTGATACTCACTTGGTCACCGCCTTCGGGGCGGGGGCGGTCCCGGCGCCCTGCCCGTCGCCGTCCGCCTGCTGCGGGATCCGGCGCAGGCCCAGGGCCCCGTCCTCGCCGAGGTCGCGCGCGTCGTCGATGGCAGCGGTGCCGCGGTTGCGGTACAGCAGCAGGACGATCGCCAGGCCCAGGCCCGTCTCGGCGGCGGCGACGGTGATCAGGAAGATGGTGAAGACCTGGCCCATGCCGTACTGGTCGCGCAGGAGGCTGGAGAAGGTGACGAGGTTGAGGTTGACGGCGTTGAGGAGGAGCTCGATCGCCATGAGGACGGCCACCGCGTTGCGGCGGGCCAGGACGCCGTAGACGCCGACCGCGAAGAGCAGGGCGGCGAGGGTGAGGGGGTAGATGGCGTGCATGTCAGGCTTCGGCCTCCGTCACGGAATCGGCGCCGGCGTGGCCCACGGCATGAGCATCGCCCTCGACATCGCCCTCGGCATCGGCGGACACATCGCGCCGGGACAGCACGATCGCCCCGACCAGCGCCGCAAGCAGCAGCACGGACAGCAGCTCGAAAGGCAGCACCCAGTAGCGGAACAAGCTGGAGCCCACGGCCTTGGCAGTCCCGTTCACCACAGCCTGCCGCGGATCGAACCACGTGGTCCGCACCGCATCACCGACGACACTGACCAGCACCCCGGCCGTCGCCAGCCCCACAACAGCGGCAGCCCAACGATTCCCGGAGTCCAGCTCAGTGGTCCGCCCGATAGGCGCCCGCGTCAGCATCAACCCGAACAACAACAGCACGGCGACCGCACCGACGTAGATGAGCACCTGCACCCACGCCACGAACTCAGCGGCGAGCAGCAGATAGCAGCCCGCGAGCCCCCCGAGCGCCACAACGAGCCAGAGCGCGGCGTGCACAAGATTGCGCACGGTCACGGTCAGGACGGCAGCCCCGAAGGTCAGCAGCCCGACCAGGATGAAGGTGATCTCGACCCCGGTGGTGGAGCCGAGCGCACGGGTGGCGGTCATCCGGCGGCCTCCGGGGAGTCGGGGGCGGGGCCGGTGTCGGTGTCGGTGTCGCTGCCGCTGCCGCTGCCGCTGCCGCTGTCGCCCGAGCCGGGCTTGGCCGGCGGCTCGGAGGGAGCGGAGGCGGCGGTCTTGCGGGGGCGCTTGGGGCTGGGGGTGGGAGCGGGGGTGTCGCCGCCGGTGTCGGGAGTTTCGGAGGTGGCGGGGGTGTCGGGAGCCGCGGTTTTGCGAGGGCGGCGGGGGGTGGTTTTGGCGGTGGACTTGGAGGCAGCGGTCTTTGAGGCAGCAGACTTCGAAGCCGCGGACTTCTTGGCCGCCGCGGTCTTGGAGGCTGCGGTCTTGGAAGCCGCGGTTTTGCGAGCGCGGGTGGGCGCGGGCTTGGGTTCGGCCGGCGGCTCGGTGCCGGCTTCCTGCTCAGTGGCGGCTTCCGGCTCGGTGGCGGGCTCCGGCTCGACCCCAGCAGATGCCTCGGGCTCAGCAGAGGCTGCTTCAGCAGAAGCTTCCGGCTCAACCGCAGCAGGCACCTCGGGCTCAGCAGAGGTGGTGGCTTCGGCGGCGGGCTCCGGCTCAACCACAGCAGACGCCTCAGGCTCAGCAGAGGCTGCTTCAGCAGAAACGTCCGGCTCAACCGCTGCCGGCGCCGGAGCCTCGGGCACAACAGCAATTGGCTCAGTAGCTTCGGTCTTGGCCTCGGCAGAAGGCTCAGCAGCAGCATCCGGCTCGGCCGCGACCGGCGCTTCGGCCTCGGCAACCGCCTCCGGCTCGCCTTCAGCACCGGTCTCGACTCCAGCAGCAGGCTCGCCCTCAGTCTCCCCCGCCGGCTTCCCCGCGGCCTCGGCGGCCGCGATCTCCGCGATCAGCCCCGCCGAGAGCTGCGCCTCGGCCAAAGCTTCCGGCCGGGGCAGCGGCTGGGTGGCGGCCTCGGGCCGGGGGAGCGGCTGGGTCGCGGCAGCCTCGGGGCGGGGCAGGGGCTGCGTCGCGGCAGCCTCTGGGCGGGGCAGCGGCTGCGTGCCGGACTGCGTCGGCTCGACCACCGGCAGTTCCGCTGTGTCCTTCAGCGGGTCGCGGCGCTTCGGGGCGTCGGTGTCGGTGACCTTCGGGATCTCCGTCGTGTCGGCCTCGGGCGCGGGAGTCGGGCGGGGGCGCTCGGGACGCGGGGCCGCGGTGCGCTTCGCCGAGCCGCTCTCGGGGCGGGGCGGGGCGGCCGGCGGCGTGGTCGGCGAAGCAGCCGGCGGCGTAGTCGGCGAGGCCGTCGGCGGCGTTGTCGCGCGCTCGGCTGCCGCCTTGGCCTCGGCCGCCGCCTGCTTCTCGACTGCCTTCTGGGCGGCGGCGATTTCCTTCGGGGGCTCGGCGTTCGCTGCGTGCGGGGGTGGCGGGGGGACCGTCCACATCCAGTCGCGGAGGCGGTCCTTTTCGTGGAGGAGGTCGACGATGTCGAATTCGGCGTATTCGAACTCCGGGCTCCAGAAGAGGGCGTCGAAGGGGCAGGCTTCGATGCAGATGCCGCAGTACATGCACAGGCTGTAGTCGATCGCGAAGCGGTCGAGGACGTTGCGGGTGCGATCGCGCTGGCCTGGTTCGGTGGCGGGGACGACTTCCTTGTGGGAGTCGATGTAGATGCACCAGTCCGGGCATTCGCGGGCGCAGAGCATGCAGGAGGTGCAGTTCTCCTCGAGCAGGGCGATGACGCCTCGGGACCTCGGCGGGAGTTCCGGCTTCACGTCCGGGTACTGCGCCGTGACGGAGCGCTTGGTCATCGTCTTCAGGGTCGTGGCCAGGCCCTTGGCCAGGCCGGC
The DNA here is from genome assembly GCF_041262705.1 of Catenulispora sp. MAP12-49. Classification (NCBI taxonomy): domain Bacteria; kingdom Bacillati; phylum Actinomycetota; class Actinomycetes; order Catenulisporales; family Catenulisporaceae; genus Catenulispora; species Catenulispora sp. MAP12-49. The sequence goes on from NZ_JBGCCP010000005.1 coordinate 77,961, forward strand.
GCCGGGCAGGCCGCGCTTGTCCGCGCTCATCGGTCAGGCCACCTTCAGGATTCCGGTCAGCGCGATCTGCGCCAACGACAGCGGGATCAGGGTCGTCCACGCCAGTTTCTGCAGCTGGTCCTCGCGCAGGCGGGGGTAGCTCACGCGGAGCCAGATCACCAGGAAGGCCAGCACCAGGGTCTTGGCCAGGGTCCAGAACCAGCCGAAGCCGGCCGCGCCCAGGCCGAGGTAGAACGGGCCCCGCCAGCCGCCGAGGAACAGGACCGTGGTCAGCAGGGACAGGACCACGATGCCGGCGTACTCGGCCAGCAGGAACAGGGCGAAGCGGATGCCGGTGTACTCGGTGTAGGCGCCGAAGATGATCTCGGAGTCGGCCACCGGCATGTCGAAGGGCGGGCGCTGGAGTTCGGCCAGGCCCGAGACGAAGAACACGAACAGGCCCATCAGCTGCCACGGCAGCCAGTACCAGTGCCATGCCTCGGCGATGCCGGTCAGCGACAGGGTGCCGGCGGCCATCGCCACCGAGGACGCCGCCAGGATCATCGGCAGCTCGTAGGCCATCAGCTGCGCCGCGCTGCGGATGCCGCCGAGCAGCGAGTACTTGTTGGCGCTGGCCCAGCCGGCCATCAGCGAGCCCAGCACGGCAACGCCCAGCACCGCCAGCACGAAGAACAGCCCGGCGTCCAGGTTCCGCCCGACCTGCGTGCCCGGCCCGATCGGGATCGCCACCAGCACCACCAGGTACGGGATCAGCGCGACGGCCGGCGCCAGCTGGAACACGCGGCGGTCGGCGTCGGCCGGGACCACGTCCTCCTTCTGCGCGAACTTCACGCCGTCCGCGACCAGCTGCGCCCAGCCGTGGAAGGCTCCGGCGTACATCGGCCCCACGCGGGACTGCATGTGCGCCATGGCCTTGTGCTCCATCTGGCCCACGACCAACGGCACGACCAGGAAGAACCCCAGGATGATGGCCAGCCGGACGACGGCGTCCGTGACGGTCATGCTCCGCCTTCCTGTCCCTCGGCCGGAGAGGTATCGGCGGCATCAGCGGCACCGGACCCGTGCGGCTCGTCCTCGGGCAGCGGCTTCAGCCAACCGTCCGGAACGCCGGGGGGAACCATGCGGCGACGCGTGGCCCGCCCGGCGGGGGCCGCGTGCGAGGGCCCGCCCTCCCCCGGCTCCTTGACGCCCGGCCACTCCTTGGCGACCCGCGCGGCCAGCACGAAGTCCTTGCGCAGCGGATGCCCGTCGAAGCCGTCGGGCAGGAGCAGCGGGATCAGGTTCGGGTGGTTGGTGAACGTGATGCCGAACATCTCGAACGTCTCGCGCTCATGCCAGTTCGCGCCCCGGTAGACGTGCACCGCCGAGGGCAGCTCCGCCTTGTCCTTCGGGATGCGGGTCCTGATCAGCAGCCGGGCCGCGCGCTCGTCGCCCTCGACCTTGGCGACGTGCGCGAAGACGTCGAAGCCCGCGTCCTCCTCGTCGACCGCGGTCAGCCAGTCGAAGAACGTGTAGCCCAGCCCGTGGGCCCGCTCCAGCGTGGCCAGCCAGTCGCCGGGGGCGGCGGTGACGGTCCGCTCGCCGAAGGTCTCCTGGACGTCATCCCAGGTCTCGGCCTCAGTCATCGTCGGCCTCCGGCTTCTGGTTGAGGATGTTGAGGCCGATGTCGCGGGAGCGCCGCAGCTCCTTCGGGTAGCGGCGGTAGAAGAGCTTCGGCGGCTTCGGCGTCTCCACGACCGGGAGGAGGATCGTCGAGGCGTCCTCGCGCGGGGGAAGCAGGGAGACCGGCGCCTGGGCCGTCGCGAGGATGTCCGCGATGGTCTTGGACGAGGCCTTGTCGGCGGGCGACTCTGGGGCCGACCCTGTAGCCGACTCTGCGGACGCCTTGGAGAGATGCTTAGGCGAGCGGCGCATAAAGGGGAGCCGCGGAGGGTGGCGGGGATCGCGTCCGCTATAGCGCGCCCGGAGGTCTTCCGCCGCGATCTTTTCCTGGAGCTTAATGATTCCTTGAAGCAGAGCTTCAGGACGCGGCGGGCAGCCCGGGACGTAGACGTCCACCGGGATCACCTGGTCGACACCCTTGGTCACACAATACGAGTCCCAGTACGGGCCCCCGCAGTTGGAGCAAGAGCCGAAGGAGATCACGTACTTGGGCTCGGGCATCTGGTCGTACAAACGCTTCACGGCCGGAGCCATCTTGTCCGAGACCGTGCCGGAGACGACCATCAGGTCCGCCTGACGGGGTCCCGGCGCGAAGGGGATGACGCCCAGACGGATGAAGTCGTGGCGGGCCATGGAGGTCGCGATGAACTCGATGGCGCAGCAGGCCAGACCGAAGTTGAAGACCCAGAGGGAGTAGCGGCGTCCCCAGTTGAGGACAACACGCATCGGCTGGGGCGCGGCACTGTTGAGGAACCCTAAAGCGGCTCCCGTACCTGTTCCCTGTGCAGAGGACTGCACAGGCGCGCCGACGCGCGGGACGGGAAGGTCTACAGCCATGTCAGCACACCCTTCTTGTAGGCGTACAGCAAGCCGACCGCCAGGAAGCCGAGGAAGACGAACATCTCCACGAGCGTCGTGCCCTTGAAGCCGGGCGCCGCGAAGATGGTCGCCCAGGGGAACAGGTATACGGCGTCTACGGCAAAGATGGCGTAGAGGAACGCATATACGTAATACCGGACTTGCGTATGTGCCCATCCTTCACCGACTGGGTCCACGCCGCATTCGTAGGTGAGGAGTTTCTCGGGGGTCGGTGCGTGGGGACGCAACAAGCGGTTGGCACCGAAAGCGGTCGCCACGAACGCCACTCCCAGGAGCAGGAGGATTCCGACCACGGAGTAGGCGCTGAAGTATGTGCCGCTACTCCCCGTGCCCGCCGCGTTTCCGACCGCTGCGACGGCCGGTCCATGCCCTGTCATGACTGACAGGTTAGTGGTCCGGCCGGGCCGCGTTGAGCACGGCGCCGTCCAGTGGACCGCTGGACCGACGTCGGGACCGCGCCGGGATCAGGCGTTCGCCGCCTCGAGCAGCCAGTGGGTGTCCTGCCAGACGACGGTGAAGCTGCGGGTGCTGCCGCCGCCGGACGGCGGCGGGTCGTTCACGGTGACCGTCATGGTGCTCGCGGCCGGGCCGGTCTTGACGTCGGTCACCTGGCGTCCGCGCAGGTAGTCGGCACTGATGGTGGACCAGTTGTCCTGGAAGTACTTCTCGCACAGCGCCATGGGATCGCCCTGGCCGTCCCAGCCGGCGCTCTTGGCGGCGCCCTTCTGCGCGGCGTCGGTCTGGGAGGAGCAGACGGTCTGGAAGTCGCGGTCGGCCGCGGCGACATAGAGACCGCGCAGAACGACGTCGCGCGCGCCGGGCGCGCCCTGCTGCGCACCGATCGGACCGGCCGCCGCGGTGGTGGTCGGGGAGCCGCCGGTGGTGTGGGCGGCGTTGCCGACGGCGGGCGAGACGGGGGCGCCGGACTTGGAGGAGCCGCCGGACATGGCCAGGATCGCGCCGACGATGCCGCCGACGACGACGATGCCCGCGACGGTGAGGACGATGATGCGCTTGCTGCTGGACCAGGAGGACCAGCCCTTGGCGGTGCCGGTGTCGACGAGGGTCGGGCCGGGGCCCTGGGGACGTTCGGGGACGCCGTACGGGGACTCCATCGAGGGCGGGAGGGGGACGATGGTCATGCCGCCGGCTTGGGGGTTGTGGTCCGGGCGGGGGGTGGGGGCTTGGTTGGGGTGGCCCGGGTGGCCCGGGTGGCCGGGGTGGTTGGAGGGCTGCGGGGGCTGCGGCTGGTAGGCCGCGTGCTGCTGCGGGGCCGGGGGCTGCTGCGGGGCCGGGGGCTGCTGCTGGTAGCCCGCGTAGTGCTGGGCGGGCGGCTGCTGCGGCGAGGTTGAGGGCTGCTGGTAGCCCGCGTATTGCTGAGCCGAGGACTGCTGCGGCGAGGCCTGGGGCTGCTGGTAGCCGAACTGCTGCTGGGGGTGCGGGGCCTGAGGGCTCTGCGGGGGCTGCGGCTGGTACGGCTGCTGGTAGGCCTGCGGCGACTGCTGCTGGTAGCCGTGCTGGGGCTGGGGAGCCGGGGGCTGCTGGGCGAACGGGGGCTGAGGCTGCTGGGCGTAGCCGCCGGCTGCGTAGGGCTGCTGATATTGGCCTTGTCCCTGACCCTGACCCTGCTGCGGCGGCGCGAAGGGCTGCTGGGCCGGGGTCTGCTGCTGGAACGGCGGCGACTGCGGCTGCTGCTGGGAGCTCGGCGTGCTGGATGGCGTGCCGAAGCCCTTGGGCGGCGTCATCGGCTGCTGGAGGTGCGGCGGGATCGGCGGGGCGTGGGTGATCGGCTTGGGGGCCGGTTCCGGCTCGTCGGGGATCGGGGACGGGATCGCGTCTTGGATCGCGTCCTGCGCCGGGGCGTCGGGGGTGACCGCGGGCATGAAGCCGGTGGCCCAGCTGGGTTCGGCGATGGAGGGGACGCTGACCGCGGGAGGGCCGGTGCGGGCGGGGGGTGCGTCGGCGCCCGCGTCGGTATCGGCGTTCGGGGCGGCGGAGACCGCGGGCATGTTGAAGTTGGTCGCGAACGTCGGCTCGGCGATCTGCGGGACGCTGATGCCGCTGAACGGCGCCGCGGGTGCCGACGCTTCGGGCTCGCTGGAATCCCCGGTGCCGGACTGCGGGGTCACGGCGGGCATGTTGAAGTTGGTGGCGAACGTGGGTTCGGCGATCTGCGGGATCGCGAACGACGGCGCGGGAGCCGGGGGCGGAGTCGGCGGCGCGGCCTGGGACGCGGGGGCGTCGGTGGCGGCAGCGGTGGAGGCAGCTTGGGCGGCGGCTTGGGCGGCGTCGGGCGCGGGCGCGGGGGTCACGGCCGGGATGTTGAAGTTCGTCGCGAACGTCGGCTCGGCGATCTGCGGGACCGCGAACGACGGCGCGGGAGCCGGGGTCGAGCTTGGAGTCGACGGCGTGGCCTGAGGCTGATCGGCGGCCGGCTCGGGCTGCGGGGTGACGGCGGGGATGTTGAAGTTGGTCGCGAACGTCGGCTCGGCGATGGAGGGCACGCCGATGCCCGAGCGCGCGGGGCCGGAGTCGGCGCCGGCCTCGGGCTGCGGGGTGACGGCCGGGATGTTGAAGTTGGTCGCGAAAGTGGGCTCCGCGATCTGGGGGATGGCCGAGTTGGCGGGCTTGGGCGGGCCGAAAGCCGGATCGACATCGGAAGCCGCAGAGGCGGCGGGCTGCGGCAAAGCAGGCGCGGGCTGGCCCCAGGCGGGAGCGTCAGAAGCGGCGGGCTGGCCCCAAGCCGGGGCGTCGGAAGCGGCAGGCTGGCCCCAAGCCGGAGCGTCGGAAGCGGCAGGCTGGCCCCAAGCCGGAGTGCCACTCGCGGACTGCTGTCCGAAACCGGAGCCGGGCGTCTGGCCCCAGGCCGGACCATTGCCCGCGGGCTGCTGACCGGAACCGCTGTCGGAGGCGGCTGCCGAGTCTGCTTCAGCTACTTCTTCGAGGCGCCTGGCTTCTTCCCCGATCGGCGTGAAGCCCGCGGGAAGCCCTGCGACTCCCGCCGGTTCCGGTTCCGGGGCCGCCGGTGTCTGCGAGGAGGTCGCCGCGCGCCAGGCCGGTTCCTGAGGTTCGGGGGCGGGGACGTTCGGGGGCGTGATGGTGGTGGGCATGTCGCTGCCCGAGGGCCCCGAGGGTCCCCACGCCGGTGCGGCGGGTTGTCCCCATTGGCTTTGCTGCTGCTGACTCTGCGGCGGCTGGCCCCACTGGCCGGCGGGCTCAGGGTTCGCATACCCCTGCTGCGGAGCCGGCGCACCGTACTGTCCGCTGGTGCCGCCCGGGTTCTGCCCGCCGAAGGTGCCCTGCTGCTGTGCGCCGTACTGCCCAGGCGGCATTTGGCCCGGTTGCATTTGCCCCTGCGGCATCTGACCAGGCGGTATGTGACCAGGCGCTATCTGCCCCGTCCCACTGCCGCCCGTCCCGTTCGGGTCCTGTCCCTCGTACCCCGGCGGAGGCCCGTATTGTCCGCCGCCGGTCTGGCCGCTCGGCTGCCCGTACTGCCCCTGCCCGCCACCCATCGCAGTCCCCTGACTGTATTGACCACTCGGCTGCCCGGTCGAGGGCGCCCCCGTCGCGGAACCGGCGCCGGCCGGTCCTCCGCCTTTGCGTCGCAAGAATCCGCCGAGGCCCCCGCCGGTCTTGCCCGCGCCACCCGCGCCGGTACCGGTGCCGGTGTCGCCGCCCGCGCTCGGCGACGCGGTCGCAGGCGCAGCCGCCGCAGGTACCGGCCCCGGACCCGGCACCACATGCCCGATGTTCACAAGCTCCACCGCCCGCGCCGCGAGGTCCCGCGACACCGCCGACGGCAGCCAGCCGGTGACGTCCGAGCCGCGCAGGGCCGGGTGTCCCTCCAGGCCGCCGTTGAGGGCGGCGCGGCACATCTCGACCAGCTGGGTCGGGGTCGGGCGCTCGGCGGGGTCCTTGGTCAGGCAGCGTCCTGCTATGTACGCCAGTGCCGGTTCCATCCCCTGCAGGTCCGGTTCGTGGTTCTCGACGCGGTAGAGGATGGCCATCGCGTTGCCGTCGCCGAAGGGGGTGCGGCCGGTGGCGGCGTAGATCAGCATGCCGCCCACCGCCCAGACGTCCGCCGGGGCGTCCACGTCGCTGCCCGCCACCTGTTCGGGGGCCATGAAGCTCGGGGTGCCCAGGCGCATGCCGGTGGCGGTGAGCATGCTGGCGTCGACGGCGCGGGCTATGCCGAAGTCGATGACGCGCGGGCCGTCGGAGGCGACCAGGACGTTGGCCGGCTTCAGGTCGCGGTGGACGATGCCCGCGGTGTGGATGGCCTGCAGGGCCAGGCCGATGCCGACGCCGAGGTGGGCCACCGAGCGGGGGGCGAAGGGGCCGGCCAGCTGCACCGCCGAGCTCAGGGGCGGGCCGGGGATGAAGTACGAGGCCAGCCACGGGGTCGCGGCGTTGGGGTCGGCGTCGGTGACGGCGTTCACGAACGGGGAGTGCACCGCGCGCGCCGCGGCGATCTCGCGGGTGAAGCGCTTGCGGAAGTCGCGGTCGGAGGCGAAGTCCTGGCGCAGCACCTTCAGGGCGAACGCCTGGCCGGAGGGAGCGAAGCCGAGGTAGACGCTGCCCATCGCGCCCTGGCCCAGGCGCCCGCGCACCGCGTAGGGCCCGATCTGGCGCGGGTCGGCCTCCAGCAGCGGCTGGATGTTCTTCGAGACGATGCTCCCGGCGCCGAGGCCGCCGTAGCCGCCGGGGCCCGGAGCGGGTCGGTTGGCGTCCACAGATCTGCTCCCCCATTGTCGTCGCGCGTGCCCTGCGAGGTTCCCCCGTTTACACAGTGTCCCCTGCGGGCGGGCCGAAGTCGCCCGCGATGCCCGCAGAGATGAACACAGACAACGGATACCAGACCAGTGTGCCGCGCTGTCCGACCGGCCTACTCTGCCCTAACCGCGCGAAGGACCGCACCCTTGGCCGTGGCCTGAGCGTTGAGGTCGTCCTGGAAGGCGCGCATGGCGCCGAGCAGTTCCAGGTCGTGCGCGGCCAGGATGCGGGCGGCCAGCAGACCGGCGTTGCGGGCGCCGCCGACCGAGACCGTGGCGACCGGCACGCCGGCCGGCATCTGCACGATCGACAGCAGCGAGTCCATGCCGTCCAGGTACTTCAGCGGGACCGGGACGCCGATCACCGGCAGCGGGGTGACCGAGGCGAGCATGCCGGGCAGGTGCGCCGCGCCGCCGGCGCCGGCGATGATCACCTTCAGGCCGCGGCCGGCCGCGTTCTCGCCGTAGGCGATCATCTCCCGCGGCATCCGGTGCGCCGAGACCACGTCCGCCTCGTAGGGGATGCCGAACTCCTCCAGCGCCTCGGCGGCCAGCTTCATCACCGGCCAGTCCGAGTCCGAACCCATGACCAGTCCGACCAGGGGACTGGCGGAACTGGCGGGACTGGCGGGGCTGGCGGAACTGGCGCTGGCCGCGGCCGGCTCACTCATCGATCTCTCCTCGCAGGTACGCGGCGGCGTGCCGGGCGCGCTCGACGGTGTCCTCGAACGACCCGCCCTGGACGCTCAGGACGTTGACATGCCCGATCTTCCGGCCCGGCTTCACGGCCTTGCCGTACATGTGGACCTTGACCCCGGGGTCGTGCGCCATCACGTGCTTGTACGCCGGGTAGACCTCGGGCAGGTCCAGGCCCAGCACGTTGGCCATCACCACGATCGGCGCCACCGGCCGGACCTGGCCCAGCGGCAGGTCCAGGACGGCGCGCAGGTGCTGCTCGAACTGGCCGGTGACCGCGCCGTCCATGCTCCAGTGCCCGGAGTTGTGCGGGCGCATCGCCAGCTCGTTGACCAGCACCGCGCCGTCGGCGGTCTCGAACATCTCCACCGCGAGCATCCCGGTGACCCCGAGCTCCTTGGCGATGGTCAGCGCGATCCGCTGGGCGTCCAGCGCGGCGGCCTCGGACAGCCCGGGCGCCGGCACGTACACCTCGCGGCAGATGCCGTCGATCTGCAGCGACTCCACCACCGGGTAGGCGGCGGCCTGGCCGTGCGGGGAGCGCGCGACCTGGGCCGACAGCTCCCGGACGAACGGCACCTTGGCCTCGGCCAGCAGCCTCACGCCGCGCTCGACCGCGCCGGCGAGCACCGCCTTGGCCTCGTCCAGGTCGTCCACCACCCACACCCCGCGGCCGTCGTAGCCGCCGCGCGTGGCCTTCAGGACATAGGGGAAGCCGACCGTGGTGCCGAAGTCGGCGAGATCGTCGTCGGAGGAGACCAGCGCCCACTGCGGGCACGGCAGCCCGAGCTCGGAGAGCCGCTGCCGCATCAGGCCCTTGTCCTGGGCGTAGACCAGCGCGTCGGGACCGGGGCGGACGGCGACGCCGGCGGCCTCCAGCTCGTGCAGGAAGTCCGTGGGCACGTGCTCGTGGTCGAAGGTGAGCACGTCGCAGCCGGCGGCGAAGGCCTTCAGCGCCTCGAAGTCGTGGTGGTCGCCGATCACCGTGCCGGGCGTCACCTGCGCGGCCGGATCATCCGGCCGCTGCGCCAGCACGCGCAACTCGACCCCCAGGCCGATCGCGGCCTGCTGCATCATGCGGGCCAGCTGGCCGCCTCCGACGACTCCTACCACGGGAAAGCTCACCGGTTAATTCTATGGGGCGGCCAGGTGCGGCCACGACGCACTGGCGAGTCGATCCGGTTGCCTGTCTGGACACATCGGAGGACGACATCCCGGACCTAGCACCACGAATGGGTGCGGCCTAATGTCACAGCTACGTCGCGATGAGTAGATTTAACGGAGGTTTCCCGGTCAGCAGTCGAAGCGGCCCAGATAGGGACGGTACCCTCGGGTCGCTAGGAGAAAACCGATGGAAGACAGGTGGCAGGCGTGACGGTCGTGCGTTCTTTGTACAACCGCTTCGAACACCTCGTCCACGAGCTGTCGAAGTTCGGGGCCGTGGGCGCTGTCGCCCTGGTCGTCAACATGGGCGTGTTCAACGTCTACCTGCTGGCGGCTCCCAGCAAGCAGATCTTCGCCAAGGTCGTCTCGACCATCGTGGCCACCTTTGTGGCCTACCTCGGCAACCGCTACTGGACCTACAAGGACCGCGACAAGATCGACCGCCGCCGGGAGATGCTCTTCTTCTTCCTGATCAACGGCGTCGCCGCGGTCATCGAGGTCATGTTCGTCTTCATCAGCAAGTACGGCCTGGGCCAGGACGGCACGCTGGCGGTGAACGTCGCGAGCTACGTCTTCGGCCTCCCGCTGGGCATGCTCTTCCGCCTGTACTGCTACCGGACGTTCGTCTTCCCCGAGGGCACCGCCGAGGAGCCCGAAGCGATCCCGGCCTCCGCGACCGCCCCGCTGTACCCGGTCGCGAACGCGCACGCGGCGCACCCGCACGCCCACCAGCGCCCGGTCCCCGAGACCGCGGGCCGCTGACGTCGCGGGCTGACAGCCACCGCACATCTTTGTAGATAATCCTCCTGTGCTCGTTGCCAAAACCGTCTCGACGGTCCGCAAGCTCTACGCCGAGATGCTCAAGTTCGGCGTGGTCGGCGCCATCGGCGTCGCCTCGGACGTCTTCAGCTCCAACCTGCTGTGGAAGTACACCGGGCTGAGCCACACCGTGGCCTCCATCGGCGGTACCTGCGTGGCCACCGTCACCGCCTACATCGGCAACCGCTACTGGGTCTTCCGCGACCGCCCGGCCGACGCCCGGCGCCGGGAGATGGCGATGTTCGCGCTGATCAGCCTGGTCGGCCTGATCATCGAGAACAGCTTCGTGTTCGTCGGCGACCGGGTGCTGGGCTTCCACAGCATCGAGGCGGCCAACGTCGCCAAGTTCGTCCTGGGCCTGCCGGTCGCCGGGGTGTTCCGGTTCACGACCTCGCACCTGTTCGTCTTCCCCGAGGCCGGCGAGACCGGCGGTGCTGCCGGGGCCGCTGGGGCTGCCGGAACGGCTGGCAACACCCAGGCCGCCGCCCGCCCCGGAGGCCCGGGGGGCTCCGACGCCGACGACGACGGCGGCTTCAGCGCGCAATCACCGACAACGGCGAGTGCTCCGTGAGGAAGACGGCGAACACCGCCGGCCGCTGAAGCACCAGGTTCAGCCGGCCGCCGTCGGCCTCGGCCAGCTCCCGCGCCACCGCCAGGCCCAGCCCGGTGGACCCGCGCGAGGAGGCGCCCCGCTCGAACAGCTTGGCCTCCAGGTCCGGCGCGATGCCGTCGCCCTCGTCGCCGACCTCGACCACCACCGAGCCGCCGACCGCGCGGGTGTGCACGGTGACCGTGCCGGCGCCGTGGATCAGCGAGTTCTCCAGCAGCGTGGACAGGATCTGGGAGAACGCGCCCGGGGTGGCCATGGCCATCAGCCGCCGCTCGCCGGAGACCACGATCCCGCGCCGCATCGACTGGTAGGCCGGGCGCCACTCGTGGACCTGCTGCCGGATCACGGTGTCCACCTCGATCGGCACCGCCAGGTCCGAGCGCCGGTGCGTGCGCACCGTGGTCAGCAGCCGCTGCACCACGTCGGTGAGCCGCTCGACCTGGGACAGCGCCACCTCGGCCTCGTCGCGCACGGTCTGCGGGTCGTCGGCCAGCGTGATGATCTCCTCCAGCCGCATCGACAGCGCGGCCAGCGGGGTGCGCAGCTCGTGCGAGGCCTCGGCGGCCAGCCGGCGCTCGGCCCCCAGCATCGTGGAGATCCGGTCCGCCGAGCTGTCGATGACCTCGGCGACCCGGTCCAGCTCGCTGATGCCGTAGCGGCGGTGCCGGGGCCGCGGGTCGCCGGAGCCCAGGCGCTCGGCGGTGGCCGCCAGCTCCTCCAGCGGCTTGGTGAGCCGGCGGGCCTGCAGGTAGGCCAGGCCCGTGGCGGCCACCAGCACGGCCAGCGCCACCCCGCCGATCAGGTACATCGAGCTGCGGATCTGCTGGTCGGCCGGCTCGCGCGGGGCCCGCACGGTGACGTGCACGCCGACGTTGCGCAGCACGTTGTCGATGTCGTAGGTGACGCTGAAGGTCGGCGAGCCGGCCGGCAGCGCGCTGTTGACCTGGATCGGGCTCTGGCCGTCGACGTTGATGGTGGCGTCGTGCTGGGAGGCGATCATATTCGGCCAGTCCTTGGCGTAGGCGCCCAGCGGCCCGGCGTTGGTGCCGTCCAGGCTGGCCTTGCTGACCTGCATCCGCACCGTCTCGGCGAGCATGCGCGCCTCGGTGGCCAGCACGGTCTTGGTGCTGGTGTCCACCGAGCGCACCTCGAGCACCGCCAGCGGCACGCCGAGCAGGATGACGACCATCATGACCACGAGGAACGTGGAGGAGACCAGGCGACGGCGCACGGCAGGCGGGCCCGCTCGCTAGCCGCGCTCGAAACGGAAGCCGACGCCGCGCACCGTGGTGATGAACCGCGGGCGGGAGGCCTCGTCGCCCAACTTCTTGCGCAGCCAGGAGATGTGCATGTCCAGGGTCTTGGTGGAGGACCACCACGTGGTGTCCCACACCTCGCGCATCAGCTGGTCCCGGGTGACCACCCGGCCGACCTCGCGGACCAGCACCCGGAGCAGGTCGAACTCCTTGGCCGTCAGGTTCAGCTCCTGGTCGCCCAGGTAGGCGCGGTGCGACTCGATGTCTATTCGGACGCCGTGCACGCCGTTGCCCAGGTCCGGGGTGCCGCGCCGGAGCAGCGCGCGCACCCGGGCCAGCAGTTCGGCCAGCCGGAACGGCTTGGTGACGTAGTCGTCGGCGCCGGCGTCCAGGCCCACCACGGTGTCGACCTCATCGGCGCGGGCTGTCAACACCAACACCGGGAAGGTGTGGCCGTCGGCGCGCAGCCGGCGGCAGACCTCCAGGCCGTCCATTCCGGGCAGGCCCAGGTCGAGAACGACCAGGTCGACGCCACTTTGCCCGGCCAGCAGGGCCCCGGGCCCGTCGGCGCGCACAGTGACCTCGTAGCCCTCACGTCGAAGCGCCCGCGCCAGCGGTTCGGAAATGGCGGCGTCGTCCTCGGCGAGCAGTACTCGGGTCATGAGTGTGATGGTAATCGGGGTCGAGCCGCTGTCGCTCCCCCATCTGGAGCATTGTCTGTAATGCGGCGATCTGGTCCGGGAAGCACCGAACGCATGACGACCCACGACGTTCCCTCCCCTGCCCAGGGCCTGCCGCCGCAGGACGAGGACCGGGCGTTCTTTGGACACCCGAAGGGTCTGCAGACACTGTTCGCGACCGAGTTCTGGGAGCGGTACAGCTTCTACGGGATGCGCGGGCTGCTCGTCCTGTTCCTCACCGACACCACGGCCCACCACGGCCTGGGCCTGTCGGACGCGGCCGGCAACAGCTTCTACGGCATCTACAACAGCCTGGTCTACCTGATGGCGGTGCCCGGCGGCTGGGTCGCCGACCGGATCTGGGGCGCCAGACGCTCGGTGCTGTGGGGCGGCATCATCATCGCGCTGGGCCACTACGTGATGGCCGTCCCGACCGCGGCCACCTCGTTCCTGGGCCTCGGGCTGATCGTCCTGGGCACCGGATTGCTCAAGCCGAACATCTCCGCGCAGGTCGGCGGTCTGTACCACCAGCACGACGACCGGCGGGACGCCGGCTTCACCATCTTCTACATGGCGATCAACTCCGGCGCGTTCCTGGCGCCGCTGACCGCCGGCTGGGTCGGCCAGCACGTCAACTACCACCTGGGCTTCGGGATCGCCGCGCTCGGCATGACCTTCGCGGTGGTCTGGTACGTCGTGGAGGGCAAGCACCTGGGCACCGTCGGGCTCCGGCCGCCCAAACCGATCACCCCGCCGGAACTCCGGCGCTCGCTGCGGCTCGGGGCGCTGATCGTCGGGGTGGTCCTGGTGATCGTGCTGGGCTGGATGGCGATCACCGAGTGGTCGGTCTCGGCGTTCGCCGACGGTCTGGCCGCGCCGATCATCGCCACGCCGTTCCTCTACTTCGGCTACATGTTCAGCCGGGGCGGGCTGACGTCCGCGGAGCGGCCCAAGCTGCTGGCGTTCGTCGCGTTCTTCGTCGGCGCCACCGTGTTCTGGATGATCTACGACCAGTCCGGCAGCCAGCTCAACCTGTTCGCCGCGGACAAGACCGACCTGTCGATCTTCGGCTGGCAGATGCCCTCGGTGTGGCTGCAGTCCGCGAACCCCTTCTACATCATGGTGTTCGCGCCGATCTTCGCCTGGATGTGGCAGAAGCTCGGCGACCGGGCCCCGCGCACCTCGGTGAAGTTCGCGATCGGGCTGGTGGTGATCGGCTGCTCGTTCTTCGTGATGAGCATCGCCGGCAAGGACGCCACGCCCACGCACCGGGTCTCGATCTGGTTCCTGGCGGTCACCTACCTGCTGCAGACGATCGGCGAGCTGTGCCTGTCCCCGGTCGGGCTGTCGGTGACCACGCAGCTGGCCCCGGCCCGCTTCGCCGGGCAGATGCTGGGGCTGTGGTTCCTGGCCACGGCCACCGGGAACGCGCTGAACGTGTACGTCACCAAGCTCAGCACGGTCATGAGCGACTTCGCCTACTTCCTGAGCCTGGGGGCGGTGGCGGCGGGCATCGGGGTGCTGGTGTTCCTGGCCTCCCCGATCATCAACCGGCTGATGGGCGACGTGCGGTAGGCGGGGGGCGTATACGCTCTACCCCCATGGCGGACATAGCGGTGGTGGGGCCTGGCGCTATCGGTTCGGTCGCGGCGCTTGCCGCGCAGCAGACGGGACGACATTCCGTCACGCTGTGCGCACGGCGCGACCCGGGGGCACTGCGGGTGGTCGACGACGCCTCCGGCGCCGCCACGGACCTGGACGCCCCGATCCTCACCTCCCCGGCGGACGTGGCCGGCCCGGCCGACTGGGTACTGCTCGCGGTGAAGGCACACCAGACCGACGGCGCCGCCGGCTACCTGGACGCGCTGTGCAAGCCGTCCACGACCGTCGTGGCCCTGCAGAACGGCGTGGAACACGTGGAGCGGGTCGCCCCGTACGCGAACGACGCGCACGTGCTGCCGGCCATCGTCTGGATCAGCGCCGAACCGACCGGCCCGGGCGAGGTCACCGTCCGCAACAACATCTCCTCGCTGCTGCAGGTCCCGGCCGGCCCCGACGGCGAGGAGTTCGCCCGGCTGCTGGAGGGCGCCTCGGCGGTCGAGGTGGAACTGGTCTCGGACTTCACCACCGCGGCCTGGCGCAAGCTGACCACCAACGCGATCGCCGGCGTGATGGCCGCGACCGGCCTGCGCGCGGCGATTTACCAGCGCCCCGACATCAGGGAACTGGCCCTGGCGCTGGCTCAGGAAACGCTGGCGGTGGCCCGGGCCGAGGGCGCGGCCCTGCCGGAAACCGAGGCCGAGGCCCTGGTCGGCATCTTCGAGCGGATGGACCCGGACATCGGGTCCTCGATCCTGTTCGACCGGCTCGCCGGCCGGGAACTGGAGTGGGACGCGCGCAACGGCGTGGTGCGCCGCCTGGGGCGGCGGCACGGGATCCCGACGCCGGTGTCCGACGTTCTGGTCCCGTTGCTCGCCGCCGCCTCAGACGGCTGAGACGCACCCTTCCTGGTCCGCCCGGCCGGCCGGTGGGGAGCTCGGCCGCGGGGCGGTGTTGCGGCCCGGCCCGGGTCCGCCGCACGCGTGAGCCTGCGGCGGCTGTGGGGTCCCGGGGAGGGCCTGGTCGGTACGTCGGTATGTGGGTACCTCGGTAGCCGGATGTCTTGCGGTACGGACCTCGGTACCTCAGTACCAGTTGTGGGCCTGCCAGAAGGTCCACGCGGCGCACGGCGAGCCGTAGCGGCCGTTCATGTACGACAGCGCCCACTTGATCTGGACCAGCGCGCTGTTGCGCCAGGCGGAGCCCATCGAGGCCATCTTGTCGCCGGGCAGGGCCTGACCGAGGCCATAGGCGCCGGACGACGGGTTGGTGGCGAAGACGTTCCAGCTCGACTCGCGCTCGATGATGTCCGAGAAGCACCCGAGCTCGCCGGAGGGCACCACCGCCGCGGCGATCGCCTTCGCCTGCGCGGGCGTGGCGTTGTAGCCCATGTTGGTCGACGAACCGGACGAACTGGAGCTGGAGGAGCTCGGCGTCGTCGTGGTCTTCGTCGGCGTCGGAGTCGACGTCGAGGTCTTGGACGGCAACGGCGTCTCGGACTTGGCCGTCGTCGGCGCGGGGGTCGACGTCGAGGTGGACGTCGGCACCGGCGGCGTGGTGCTGGTGGAGCTGCTGGCCGAAGTCGGCGCGGCACTCGACGAACTCGTCGGCGCCGAGGACGGCGCCAGCGTCGGCCGCTGCATGTCGCGGTTCGCCGCGGTGGTACTCCCGGTCCGCTGCGCGAGCAGCGCGTTCGCCGCCGCGGCCGCCGCCGAGGTATTCGAGTCCTGCGAAGCAGCCTCAGCACTGTTGCGCAGACCATCCTGATGCAGGTGGAACGCGGTGGCGACGCCTCCGCTGACCGCCAGGACACTGGTCACCGCAGCCGCGGTCTTGACCTTGCCCTTGGCGTTGTTCATCGCCCCGGGCTTGGCATGGCTGGCGACATGTCTGCCGGAACCGGAGCCGGATATGCCGGACAAGAGAGGCCTTCCGCCGAACTTCGCCTCCTGTGCGCGGCCGTGGGGTACATCGCTTTCGAACGCTCGCGCGAGGCCTGTCGGGAGAGCAATCTGCCGGAGGTCACGGTCCGGTCTCAATGGGTACGGCCCGAAGATGACCCGGACTTTGCCGAGTCTTGGCACTACACACCGGGGTCGAATGCTAAGCGCAGAGTACTGACGCACCCCCTCACCAGGGAACACGCAAGCCGAACGCACGCGCCGGACGCACGTGCAGACGGACGGGCATCCGCGTCTTGCAACAGTGTCGGCCGGAGCTGAATGAGGTCTGAGGGAGCGGGTAAAGCAGGCTAAAAATCTGCCGCGCGGCCATCGAGCAGATACCGGGCGTCACCCTCGGCCAGACGAACTGCGCCATCAGCGGATCCCGCAAACCTCGCGCGAAGCCATCAGAAAACGCCTTCGCCTGCCGCCCCGTAGACAAACCGCCGCAAACAAGCCGGCGCCGCCCCCAAAGGAACGACGCCGGCTCGCTGACTCCAGGCACCAGCCCGCGCTACACCAAACTCTCTCGCCAAGCCTGATGCAGCCCCGCGAATCGTCCCGTGCCGGCGGCGAGCAACGCACTGGGCTCCCCGTCCTCGACGATGCGCCCCTGCTCCATCACCAGCACCCGGTCGGCGATCTCGACCGTGGACAGCCGGTGGGCGATGATCAGCGCCGTCCGGTCGGCCAGGATCGTCCGCAGTGCCCGCTGGACCATGCGCTCACTGGGCACGTCCAGCGAGCTCGTGGCCTCGTCCAGGACCAGCACCGCCGGATCCGCGATGAAGGCCCGCGCGAAGGCCACCAGCTGCCGCTGGCCGGCCGACAATCGCCCTCCGCGCTTCTTCACGTCCGTGTCGTAGCCCTCCGGCAGCGCGCTGATGAACTCGTGCGCGCCGATGGCCTTCGCCGCCGCCTCGATCTCGGGGCGGGTGGCGTCGGGGCGGCCGAAGGCGATGTTGTCCGCGACGGTGCCGGCGAACAGGAAGTTCTCCTGCGTCACCATCACCGCCGCGCGGCGCAGGTCGGCGTCCGCCAGGTCGCGGACGTCCACGCCGTCGACGCGGACCGCGCCGTCCTGCGGGTCGTAGAAGCGGCACAGCAGGCGCGCCAGGGTGGACTTGCCCGCCCCGGTCGCTCCCACCAGGGCCACGGTCTGCCCGGCCGGGACTTGCAGGTCCAGCAGCGGCAGGATCACCTTGCCACCGGTGCCGATGTCCTCTGCTTCGGCTTCGGCCTCGGCCCCCGATGCCGATGACGCGTCGGACTCGCGCTTCGGGTAGGCGAAGGTCACCCCCTCGAACGACACCGCGCCCTGCAGCGGCGACGGCAGCGGCTTCGGCTCGGCCGGCTCCGGCAGCTCGTTCGCCTCCGCCAGGACCCCTGACAGCTTCTCCAGCGCGGCCGTTCCGCTCTGGAACGAGTTGTAGAACATCGCGATGTCCTCCAGCGGGTTGAAGAACCGCCGCAGGTACAGCACGAAGCCCACCAGCACGCCGATCTGGATGTTCCCGTCCATCACCCGCAGCCCGCCGTACACCACCACGGCAGCGGTCGTGAACGCCGCGATGGTCTTCATCCCCGGGATGAAGACCGCCAGCAGGTTCATCGCCCGGGCGTTGGCGGCGCGGAACTCGTTGTTCAGCTGGCCGAAGATCTCCTCGTTGCGCGGCTCGCGGCGGAAGGCCTTCACCGCGCGGATCCCGTTGCAGGTCTCGACGAAGTGCACGATCAGCGCCGCGATCGTCTCCCGGGTGCGCCGGTAGGCCACCGCCGAGTGCCGCGAGAACCAGCGCATCAGCAGCAGCATCGCCGGGAACGCCAGCACCACCACCAAGGTCAGCGGCACGTCCAGCACCGCCATCATGATGCCGATCGCCGAGACCGTCAGCACCGCGTCCAGCAGCCCGTCCAGGCCGTTGTCGATGAGGTCGTTCAGCGCGTCCGGGTCGGAGGTCAGCCGGCTGATGACGCGCCCGGACGTGTAGTTCTCGTGGAACGCCAGCGGAAGCGCCTGGAACTTGCTGAACACCATGCGCCGCAGGTTCAGCAGCATGGTCTGGCCGATGCGCCCGACCTTGTTCAGGAAGATCGCGCGCAGCCCCGAGGCCAGGATCGCGCTGATCACCATGGCCACGAAGATCGCGGTGATCGGGCCCCAGTCCCCGCGCCGCAGCGCCGGGATGCCGCGGTCGATGCCGATCGAGACCAGGTAGGGCCCGGCCATGTTGAACACGGTCTGGACCAGCACCATGCCGGTGCAGAAGAGCAGCTCCTTGCGATGCGGCCGGACCAGCTCGCCAAGCAGTCTCCGGCTGCGCGCCCGCAGCCGGATGCTTCTCTTGCCGGGCAGATCGTCCTTCTTCTCGGTGGCGACACCTCGCCAGTCGGTGGTGGTTGTCGTCATCGGGACACCTCCGCAAGCGTGCTGTCGGCAGGTTCGGCGGCATCGGCGGCTTCCTCGGCCGCGTCCGCGAGATCAGAGGTCTGCGAAAGGATGTCGCGGTACGCCGGACAAGTCCGCAACAGCTCCTGATGCGTCCCGACGGCCGCGATCGTCGTGCCCTCCGGCCCGGGCGGCGAGAGCAGCACCACCCGGTCGGCCAGCAGCACCGTGGACGGCCGGTGCGCGACCACCAGCCCGGTCGTGCCGCGCAGCACGCTGTGCAGCGCCTCCTCGACCTTGCCCTCGGTATGGATGTCCAGTGCGGACAGCGGGTCGTCCAACACCAGGATCGAGGGCCGCCCCAGCACCGCGCGGGCCAGCGCGACGCGCTGCCGCTGCCCGCCGGACAGCGTCAGCCCCTGCTCCCCCACCCGGGTGTCGAGCGCCCACGGCAGCTCCTCGACGAACCCGGCCTGCGCGACCTCGATCGCCTCCTCGATCTGCTCGGCGGTGGCGTCCGGGACGCCCATCGTCAGGTTCTCGCGCACCGAGGCGGAGAACAGCGTCGGGTCCTCGAACGCGCAGGCCACCGTGCGCCGCAGCTCGGTCAGCGGCAGCTCGCGCACGTCCACCCCGTCGACCAGGACCCGGCCGGCAGTGACGTCGTACAGCCGGGGCACCAGCGCGGTCAGCGTGGTCTTGCCGCAGCCCGTCGGGCCGACCAGCGCGACCGTCTCCCCGGGGGCGATCCGCAGGTCGAACCCGGAGATGACCGGCCGGTCGGAGTTCGGGTAGGTGAAGCTGACGTCCTCGAAGACCAGCTCGCCGGCGCTGGCGGGTCGCGGGCGGACGGTCGTGTCGGCGTCGGCGATGGAGGGCACCGTGTCCAGCACTTCCAGCACGCGCTCGGCCGCGGAGTTCGCCTCCTGGCTCTGCGCCATCAGCCAGGCCATGGACTCGATCGGCCACAGCAGCGTCAGGTACAGCGAGATGAAGGCGACCAGCGTGCCCAGCGACAGCGCGCCGGAGGACACCGCGTAGGCGCCGAGCAGGACGCACAGCGAGAGCACCAACTGCGGCTGCAGCGCGAACACCGCCCACAGCTCCGACAGGGTCCGGATCTTGGTGAGCTCCAGCCTGCGCAGCGTCTGGGCGCGCTCGTCGAAGCGGCCGAACACCAGGCCCTGGCGGCCGAACGCCTTGATCGCGCGGATGCCCAGCGCCGACTCCTCGACCAGCGTGGCCACGTCGCCGGCCTGGTCCTGCGCGGCGCGGGACTGCCGGTGGTAGCGGCGGTCGGCGAGCCGGCCGTACAGGATCAGCGGGACGGAGGCGGCGTAGATGATCAGGCCCATCAGCGTGTGGATGAGGACCAGGGCACCGCCGACCAGCAGGAAGGTGGCGCCGTTGACCACCAGGAAGATCAGCGCGAAGCCGAAGAACCGGCGCAGGCTGTTGATGTCGCCGGACATGCGCGAGACGAGCTGACCGGACTGCCAGGAGTCGTGGAAGGCCACCGGCAGTTTCTGCAGGTGGCGGTAGAAGGCGTTCCGGATGTCGGCCTCGATGCCGAGGGCGGCGCGTTGCAGGAACCAGCGCCGGAGCCAGACCAGCGCGGCCTCGGCGACGCCGAACAGCAGGACCAGGCCGCCCAGGGGCCACAGGGCTGCCTTGTCGTGGTGCGCGATCGGCCCGTCGATCAGTTCCTTGGTCAACAGGGGCACGGCGACGCCGACCAGGGTGGCGCCGAGGGCCGCCAGGGACATCAGGATCATCTGGCCCCGGTAGGGGCGGATGAAGGGCGTCAAGCGGCGCAAGGAGGCGAATGCGCCGCTCTTGGGTTCGCCGGGAAGCTTCGGATCGCCGGGGAGCTTCGTATCGTCTGGAATCCTGGGTTTACTGGTGGGGGGTTGCGCTGGCGTCGACTCCATAAGTCGGATGGTAGAGAATGCCTAAGGCACCTTTCACCTGGTTTTAAGGCGGGAATGTCAGTGGTGGAAAATCACTTGCCTATTACCGGGGGAGCCTGGGATCCTAGAGTTGGGGACGGTTGTGAGTAGAGTCACCGCGCGGCGGCGCATAGTACGCCTTGACGGTTCGGCGGGCCCGGGCGATGCGATCCTGCGGCGCGGCGGCGAGGAGCACATGGCCGCCGAGGAGCCGCTGGAGATGCGCATCGGCGGCCGGCCGTTCACGGTGACCATGCGGACCCCCGGCGACGACTTCGACCTGGTGGCCGGCCACCTGGCCGCCGAGGGCGTGCTGGCCGGCCCCCGCGACCTGGTCCAGATGAAGTTCTGCTCGGCCGACAACGGCTGCTCCTCCACCGCGTACCTGGACGGCGAGGCGTCCCTGGACTTCGCCGACGGCGACCCCCTGAACATCGTGGACGTCACCCTGGCCCCCGGCGTGGAGCTGCCCGAGGAACGGCTGCGGCGGTCGTCGTACGTGACCAGCGCGTGCGGGGTCTGCGGGAAGACGTCGATCGACGCCGTCCACGCCGCCGTGCGCTGGCCGGTCGCCGAGGACGACGTCAAGGTCTCGGCCGAGGTTCTGTTCAGCCTGCCGGACCGGATGCGCCAGGCCCAGAAGATCTTCGCCAAGACCGGCGGCCTGCACGCCGCGGCGCTGTTCGGCGCCGACGGCGAGCTGGTCTGCCTGCGCGAGGACGTCGGCCGGCACAACGCGGTCGACAAGGTCCTGGGCTGGGCCCTGCGCGCGGGCCGCCTGCCGCTGCGCGAGCACGTCCTGGCGGTCAGCGGCCGGGCCTCGTTCGAACTGGTCCAGAAGGCCGTGGCCGGCGGGATCCCGGTGCTGGCCGCGGTGTCGGCGCCCTCGTCGCTGGCGGTAAGCCTGGCGGCGGAGTCGGGGCTGACGCTGGTCGGGTTCCTGCGGGGACGCACGGCGAACGTGTACTGCGGGTCGGAGCGGGTCATCGACTGACCCGCTGCCGGCGGATGCTAGCGGAACACTCCCGTATGCCCCAGCGAATACCGCCCCGGCTGCGGGTACACCGCCAGCCCGTGCGGCCCGCGGCCGACGTTGATGCGGGCCAGCAGGCGGCCGTCGACCGTGGAGATGGCGTAGACCTCGGCGTTGTAGCGGCCGGAGAGCCACAGGACCTTGCCGTCCGCCGAGACGCCGCCCATGTCGGGGGAGCCGCCGCCGGGGATCTGCCACTTGCCGCGCGGCTTGCCGGTGGCGAAGTCGAACAGGGTGATGGTGCCCTCGCCGCGGTTGGAGACGTACATCGTCGTGGAGTCGCGGGAGACGTACAGGCCGTGGGCTCCCCTGCCGGTGGGGATCAGGCCGGTCAGTTTGAAGGCGTTGCCGTCGACGGTCCACAGGCCGTTGGCCACCATGTCCGCGATATAGAAGACCTTGCCGTCCGGGGAGATCTTCACGTCCTGGGGCATCGAGCCCTGCTGCGGCAGGGTGATGACGCCCAGCAGCGTGCGGGTCTTGGTGTCCACCTTCAGCAGCTGGCCGGAGAACTCGCAGGACACGATGAAGTACGAGCCGTCCGGCGCGAAGTCCGCGTGGTTCACGCCCTCGCACGGGACCGGCAGGACCTTCTGGACCGCCATGGTGTGCGGGTCGCGGAAGACCAGCTGCATGTCCTTGCTCGCCATCACGACGGCCGAGACGCCGTCCGGCGTGAAGTACAGGTTGTACGGGTCGTGGACCGGGATCGGGGCGCCGGCCTTGCCGGTGAAGGGGTCGATCGGGGTCAGGCTGTTGCCCAGGTCGTTGTTGACCCACAGGGTCTTCAGGTCCCAGGAGGGGACCACGTGCTGCGGTTCGCGGCCGACCTTGAGCGTCTCGATGACGTGGTAGTCCGACGGGTCGATCACCGTGACGGTGTCGCTCTCGGTGTTCGGCACGTAGACCCGCGGCAGGGCCGCCGCGATCACCGGCGAGACCATGCCGGGGCGGTCGAAGGCGTACAGGTCGCTGGGGTCGTAGCCGGGCATCCCGGGGAGGGCGGCGGGCTGGAGCGCCCCTGTGCTGCGCTGGGCGCCGCCGGTGAGGCTCTTGAAGCCCGGGACGCCGGGCTGGGCGGCTTGACCGGGCAGACCGGGCAGACCGGCCTGGCCGGCTTGACCTGTCTGACCGGCCGAGCCGCCGCCGGCATCGGTGTCCATCCCGGCCATCCCGCTGTGCCCGGAACCCGACGCCGCCGGGCCGCCGCCGTCGTGCCAGACGCCGCGATCGGTCAGCAGCCACACCCCCGCGCCGATCAAGCCGGTGGCGGCCAGCGCCGCCACGGCCCGCCGCCTGCGCCGTGTGCGCGGGGAGGGCCGGGAGGGCCGCGAGGCCTTCACCGGCCGCGTCCGCCGCGCGTCGGGGGTACTGCGCCGGTCCTGCGGGGTGCGCGTCACGAGAACAGCTCCGATGCGGTGACAGCGGCCAGGCCGCGGGACTTCAGGCCGGCCAGCACCGCGGGCAGCGCCGCGACCGTGTGCTGGTGCCCCAGGTGCATCGACACGACGGCCCCGGGACGCACCGCGGCCAGCAGGCGCTCGGTGATCTGCGCGGCCGTCGGGTCCTCGTAGTCCAGCGGGTCCACGTCGTAGGACAGGACCGTGCGGTACCCGGCGCGGCGGGCCTGCTCGACCAGCATCGCGTCGGCGTGCTGGGTCTGCGAGGGCCGGAACCAGACGCCCGGGGAGCCGGTCAGCTTCTGCAGGCGCGCGGCGCACGCCTGGATCTCGGTGAACGCCGCCGACGGCGACAGGCGGGAGATGTCGACGTGGTTCTCGGTGTGGTTGCCGAGTTCGTGGCCGCCGTCCAGGACCCGCCGGGCCATCTCCGGGTGCTCGCCGAGCCAGCGGCCGACGGCCAGCACCGTGAGCCGGGCCTGGCCGGCCTCGGCCTCCTTCAGCAGGGCCTGGGCCAGCTGCGGGTCGCCGTCGCCGTGGAAGGTCAGGGCGACCTGCGCGCGGCCGGTGCCGGCGTGGTCGACCTCGCCGGGGGCCGGCGCGCGGCTCGACGGCGGCGCCTGGTCGGCGGGCGAGGCCGGGCTCGAGGGTGACACCGGGCCGGCGGGGGTCGCGGGATTCGGGGTGTCCGGCGCGGCCGACCCGGCCGCGCCTGTGCCCTTCCCGTCCGAGCACCCCGCTAGGCCCGCCGACGCGGCGGCCGTCCCCAACACGGCCAGCCCCGCCCGCAGCGCAGTACGTCGGTCCGGTGCCCTCACGGCGCAAGATCCTAGGTCGACCGCCGTCCGTTTTCCGGCGTTTGATCCGCGTGCCGCCGTAAGTGCGACCAGTGTTTCACCCGATCGGGAGTCATCAACCCTCTTGTACGGCCCGCTACCGGCGAGTAGTTTTCAACGAACCGTCCAATACGCCGTCGTCGGGATCGGGAGCCGCCGTGGGACGCAAGATACTGATCCTCGCCGGAGCGGTGGCACTGGCCGCCGAGGCGCTGGGCACGCTGATCGTGGCCGCCGCGTTCTACGGCTTCGTGTCCTTCGGCAACGGGGTGAAGTTCGGCCTGGCCGGGCCCGGGCTGCTGAAGATCGTCGCCATCGCCCTGAACCTGGGCCTGGGCGCGGCGCTGCTGCTGGGCGCGATCATCCTGGTGCTGGCGGCGTTCGGGATGGTGCTGACCGCCTTCATGCAGGGCCTGATGATGGCCATCGCCGCGCTGCAGCTGTTCGTGACGATCGTGGTCACCGGCCTGACCGGCTGGACCCAGCTGTTCCTGCTCGGCGGCGTGTTCGTGCTGGTGGCCGGGGCCCTGGCGGTGGCGATGGTGACGCCGAACGCCCCGAAGCCGGAGCCGGGGCCGGTGGACCCGGCCCCGCCGGCCGGCGGCAGCGGCGGTCCGCTGCCCGGGAACGGCGCGCCGACCACGGCCTGACACTGCCGGCGTGGCGGACGCCGCCTGGCACCGCCGGCACGGCCTGAGATGCCTGACACGGCCTGACACGGCCTGACACTGCCGACGTGGCCTGACACCGCCTGACCGGCCTGCAACCGGAGCGCCGGAAGCCCCGCCCGAAGCCCGGCTAGAGTCGGGGAATGCCCACACCTGTGCCCCCGCTCGTCCTGGCCTCCGCCTCCCCCGCCCGCCTGGCCCTGCTCCGCGGGGCCGGCTTCGCCCCCCGCGTGCTGGTCAGCGGCGTCGACGAGGACGCCGTCGAGGAGGCGCTCGGCCCGCAAGCCAGCCCCTCGGAGGTCGCGCTGGCCCTGGCGCAGGCCAAGTGCCGGGCCGTGGCCGCCTTCCCGGAGACCGACGGCACCCTGGTCGTCGGCTGCGACTCGGTCCTGGAGTTCGAGGGCCGTCCGCTCGGCAAGCCCGACACCCCCGAGGAGGCGGTGGCGCGCTGGTACGCGATGCGCGGCCGCTCCGGCGTCCTGCTCACCGGCCACTGGCTGGTCGACCGCGCCACCGGCAAGGAGGCCGGCGAGGTCGCGGCGACCGTCGTGCACTTCGGCGAGCCGAGCGACGAGGAGATCCTGGCCTACGTCGCGACCGGCGAGCCGCTGCGGGTGGCCGGCGCCTTCACCATCGACGGCCTCGGCGGCGCCTTCGTGGACCGGCTGGAGGGCGACCACTCCAATGTGATCGGGCTGTCGAAGCCCTTGCTGCGCAAGCTGATGGCCGATCTGGGGCTGAACTACACGGCGTACTGGACCGCGGCCGTGGAATAGGCGCGGGCAGGCGCGGACAAACCGCGCAGACGGCAAACGGCGGCGGGGAGCCCTCGGATGAGGACTCCCCGCCGCCGCAGAACCCTTACAGGCCGGCCCCGCCGAAGGCCGAGAGCAGCTTCTGCACGTCGACGTTGGTGACGTCGCCGGGCGCGCTCACGGAGCCCGCGCTCTGGCTGAACTTCGCGTCCACCGGCAGGTGGCCGCCGCCGGTCTTGTCGCCCGGCAGGAACTGCGCCAGGTCCACCTGCAGCTCGCTGATCTGGCCGCTCTTGACCCAGATGTCGAACGTGATGTTCTCGCTGTCCGGCACCGAGTTCAGGCCCGTGCGCAGCTGGTCCAGGTCGGACTTGGACTTGCCGGGGACTGAGTTCAGGACCGGGCCCAGGGCCTGCAGCACGTCCTGGCCGATGGTCTTGACCTTGCCGCTGACCTCGTACTGGCCGCTGCCCTTGTCGGTGACGGTGGCGTCCTGGGTCAGGGCCTTCATCAGCTCGGACTCCACGCCGGCCAGCATCTGGGTGCCCGGGCTGGCGGACGTGGTCGGCGAGGAGCCGAGGTCGCCGCCGCTCTCCAGGCTCTTCAGCGTCTGCTCCAGGCCCTTGACGTCCGCGGCGCTGACCCCGACCCACTTGTCGGCCATCAGGGCCTGCAGCGGCGCCTGGAAGTCCGGCGGCACCTGGCCGAGCTGGGCGGTCAGCGACGAGGCGGGCTTGCCGGACAGCTGCAGGAACTGCGGCACGTTGACCTTCGCGTACAGCGCACCCCCGACGCTGCGGACGTCGAACAGCTCGGTGCCGCCGGCGGTGACGTCGAACTCGACGTTCGGGTTCTCCCCGGCCTTGAGGTCCTTGAGCGGCTTGTCGGCGCTGGCCGTGAACTTCACGACGACGCCGCCGTTGCCGAACACGCTCTTGACGATCTGCGCGGACTGCGGGTCGGAGCTGTCCTTGTTCATCGCCGCGATCATCGCGTCGTCCGGCTTCAGCGACAGCTGGAAGGACTCGGCGTTGCCGTTGGAGATGTTGTGCACCGCGGCAGCCAGCGCCTCGGTCGGCGTCTTGCCGCCGCTGCCGCTGCCGCTGCCGCTGCCGCCGCCGGCGCTGCCCGAGGAGGAGCACGCGGTCAGCGAGAGCCCGGCGACGGCGCCGACGGCGATCGTCATCGTCAGCGCACGTATTGGGCGCCGTGTGGAAATGGACGTCGGCATTGCTGGGAACCCCCCACTTAGCGGAGCCTTAACGTTTCTCTAATGCTGTCAACTGTACTCGCCAGGCCCGACGGACCGGATGCGACTTCGGGTGGAACCTGTGAATCCCCCTACAGATGACGTGATCTTGTTCGTCTACTCCTTTCGGAGTAGACGGGGACGCCCTCCGGTCAGCGGGCTTGCGGAAATGCCGAGGCCCGCCATCCACCAGGGCCGGGGTGCAGCGGGGCACGCACGCTCCGCTCACGCGCGGTCCAGCCGCTGGGGCGGCGCCGGGGACCGGCATCGTTACCCAATCGTGAAGCCGAACCGGCAACCGCGGCGGCGACCACCGCGACCACCACGGCGACCTCCTCGGCGGTCGGGTTGCCGTGCAGGACCCTGATTTCGGGGGCCGCGGCCGGGGCCGGGGCGGCGGCCTGCGCGCCGTTCTCCTGGCCGCTCACAGCGGGATGTTCCCGTGCTTCTTCGGCGGCAGCGTCTCCCGCTTGGAGCGCAGCGCCCGCAGCGCCTTGATGACGTAGGCCCGGGTCTGCGACGGCTCGATCACCGAGTCGACGTATCCGCGCTCGGCGGCGTCGTAGGGGTTCAGCAGCTCGTCCTCGTACTCCTGGATGAGCCGGGCCCGCTCGGCCGCCGGGTCCTGCGCGGCCGCGAGCTCCTTGCGGTACAGGATGTTGACGGCGCCCTGCGCGCCCATGACCGCGATCTGCGCGGTGGGCCAGGCGACGTTCAGGTCGGCGCCGAGGTGCTTGCTGCCCATGACGTCGTACGCGCCGCCGAAGGCCTTGCGCGTGATGATGGTCAGCAGCGGCACCGTGGCCTCGGCGTAGGCGTAGATGAGCTTCGCGCCGCGCCGGATGATGCCGTTCCACTCCTGGTCGGTGCCGGGCAGGAAGCCGGGGACGTCGACGAAGGTGATGACCGGGACGTTGAACGCGTCGCAGGTGCGCACAAAGCGCGCGGCCTTCTCCGAGGCGTCGATGTCCAGGCAGCCGGCCAGCTGCATCGGCTGGTTGGCGACGATGCCGACGGTGCGGCCCTCGACCCGGCCGAAGCCGACCACGATGTTCGGGGCGAACAGCGACTGCACTTCCAGGAAGTCGCCGTCGTCCAGGACGTGCTCGATGACTTTGTGGATGTCGTAGGGCTGGTTCGCCGAGTCCGGGACCAGGGTGTCCAGCTCCCGGTCCTGGTCGGTGACCTCCAGGTCGCCGAGCACGTCGTACTCGGGGGCGTCCTCGAGGTTGTTGCTCGGCAGGAAGGACAGCAGGCCCTTGACGTAGTCGATGGCGTCCTTCTCGTCGGCGCCCATGTAGTGGGCGTTGCCCGACTTGGTGTTGTGCGCCCGCGCCCCGCCCAGGTCCTCCATCGAGACGTCCTCGCCGGTGACGGTCTTGATGACGTCGGGGCCGGTGATGAACATCTGCGAGGTCTGGTCGACCATCACCACGAAGTCGGTGAGCGCCGGGGAGTAGACGTGCCCGCCGGCCGCCGCGCCCATGATCAGCGAGATCTGCGGCACGACCCCGGAGGCCAGCACGTTGCGCCGGAAGATCTCGCCGTACAGGCCCAGCGAGACGACGCCCTCCTGGATGCGCGCCCCGCCGCCCTCGTTGATCCCCACGATCGGGCAGCCCAACTTCAGCGCCAGGTCCAGCACCTTGACGATCTTCTCGCCGTACACCTCGCCGAGCGCCCCGCCGAAGATGGTGACGTCCTGCGAGAACACGCACACCTGCCGGCCGTCCACGGTCCCGAAGCCGGTGACCACACCGTCGGTGTAGGGCCGGTTCCGCTCCATGCCGAAGCGCGCGGAACGGTGCACGGCCAGCTCGTCCAGCTCCATGAAGGAGCCGTCGTCGAGCAGATACTCGATCCGCTCGCGGGCCGTCATCTTCCCCTTGGCGTGCTGCTTCTCCACCGCACGCTCGTTACCGGCGTGGATCGCGGTGTCGAGGCGGGAGCGGAGCTCCGTGAGCTTGCCCGCCGTGGTGTGGGGTGCGTGGGCTGAGGGGGCTTCGGCGTCGGTCACGGTGGTCACTTTAATGCGTATCAGGCACGATGCCCCGGGCGGCGGACCGTGATTCTGTCCACACGAACCAGCGGGCGGCGGGGAGGCCGTCGATCACTCGTTCGGGCCATCATCGCGCGAATGTTCGCCGTCGGCGCGCTGGACAGCCATAACATCGGCTGCATGCTGTTGCGCTACAGGTACCGCCTGTATCCGGACGCAGCGCAGCGGCGTAGGCCGTCGTTGTACACCACCCGGGCACACCCGAATGCCCGGGCGAGCGCATCGCCCTGCGGCAGGAGGCATTCGCGGCCGGGCAGGGGTTCATCGACGACGGCTGCGCGACCTGAACCGCGCTTACCGTGCCTTCTTCGCGTCCAGGCGGGGCACGCGAAGCGGTCCGGCGGTCAACCTCCCTCGCTTCAAGTCGAAGCGTGACCCGCGGCAGGCGATTCGGCTGATGTCCAATGCCTTCACCCTCCGCGACGACGGCAGGCTCTGTCCGACGGAGCCAAGATCGCCGCACCACGGTTCCTGCGGCAGGCCGAGCGGAAGCTCAAACGGCTGCACCGGGAGTTGTCCCGGAAGCAGAAATCCTCTGCCAACCGGGAGAAGGCCCGGTCGAAGCTGGCGCGGCAATACGCGAGAGTCGCCGACCGGCGCCGTGACTGGCACCACCAGGAGTCCACTCGGATCATCCGCGAGAACCGAGCGGGACGGGATTTCGCCAAGGTCGACCGGTTCGCCCCGACCACGATGACCTGTTCGTGCTGCGGCACTCGCGTCAAGCACATGCCGCTCCGCATCCGGGAGTGGGACTGCCCGTCCTGCGGAATGCGACATGATCGTGATGTGAACGCGGCCCGCAACATCCTCGCCCTGGGACGTAGGGAGAGGCTAAACGCCTGTGGAGGCGGTGTAAGCCCGGAGTGCGTTCCGGCAGTCGTCGATGAAGCAGGAACCGACCGAAGCGAAGGGATCTGGACATGACCGGCGCGGAGGATTCGAACGGACGTCAATCGCCTTACAGTGATCTCGACCGCCCGCCCCTCCGTGAGCTGGCGGTGAACAAGGCTGTAGTCCGCCCCGGCGGGCTCTGGCGGCGGGTCGAGATCGTGCCGGAGACCGGGTCCACGAACGCGGATGTGGCCGAGGCCGCGCGGGCTGGGAAGGACGAGGGGTACGTTCTCGTCGCCGAGGCGCAGAGTGCGGGGCGGGGGCGGTTGGGGCGGACGTGGACGGCGCCGGCGCGTTCGGGGTTGTTCCTGTCAGTGCTACTCCGGCCGAAGGATGTGCCGGCGGTGCGGTGGGGGTGGCTGCCGTTGTTGGCGGGGACCGCGGTGCGGACGGCGGTGGACGCCGTGTCCGGGGTGCCGGTGCGGTTGAAGTGGCCGAACGATCTGATCGTGGTGGACGAGTCCGGGGCCGCCAATGAAACCGACAGTAGTAATAAGGACACCGCTTATGGTGCCGCGCGCAAGCTCGGGGGGATCCTCGTCGAGCGGGTCGAGACGCCGAGCGGGCCGGCGGCTGTGGTGGGGCTGGGGCTCAACGTCTCGTTGCGGCGCGATGAGCTGCCCGCCGCGCACGCGACGTCGCTCGTGCTGGAGGACGCGAAGGCCGCCGACCGGGACACCGTGCTGCGGGCCGTGCTGCGGGAGATCGAACGCTGGTACACGGACTGGAGCGTCACCGGCGGCGACCCCATGGCATCCGGTCTGGCCTCGGCTTATGCCGCTTCGTGCGCCACGTTCGGGCGGCGGGTGCGGGTGGAGCTGCCGGGCGGGGAGCCGGTGGAGGGCGAGGCCGTGGGGCTGGACGGGGACGGCCGTCTGCTCGTGCGGAACGCCGACGGGGAGCGGGCGTTCGGAGCGGGCGATGTCGTTCATCTCAGATGACAAGACCCTGTCACCAGCAAGTAACTGCCAAGCGGTCCTATTGTCTGCCAGTATGCGTGGCGACAAGACACCTTCGCTTCCTCACAGGGGGGAGGCGCGGAGTTGAGGGAGTGGTGACGGCAATGGGTTACCCCAAGCACCTTCTGGCGCCGGGCGAACAGATCGACCTCGCGATGCGTCCGCACTGGAAGGCGCTGATCCTCCCGGTGCTGAACCTGATCGTCGCGGTCGCCGTGTTCGGCGCCGCGGCCGGGCTCACCAGCGGCAACACGCAGAAGGTCGCCGCGATCGGCGTCGGCGCGCTGGCGCTGATCGCCATCATCGTCTTCACGGTCCGGCCGTGGGTCATCTGGCTGAACAAGAACTACATCGTCACGAACAAGCGCCTCATCATCCGCGAGGGCTTCATCCACCGCGAGGGCCGCGACATGCCCCTGGTGAAGATCAACGACGTGTCGTTCAAGCACAACGGCCTGCTCGACCGCATCCTGGGCTGTGGCACGCTGGTGGTGGAGTCGGCCGGCGAGCACGGTCAGGAGCAGCTGGAGGACATCCCGCACGTGGAGTCCACCCAGCGTGAGCTGACCAACCTGATCAGCAACGTCGGCGCCGACGGCTCGGCCGCGCTGGCCGAGCCCGAGGAGCACCACGGCAAGAAGTAGCAGACACAGGCGAGAATCAGCAGTACGCCGGCGGGAAGCAGCAGTACGCAGGCGATACGACGGCGACCAGGGCAGGAGCTGCGGAAGACGATGGCGCGCAGGGTGCCGGGGGACGGCGGCCGCGACGCGGCCCGGAACGGCAAGGCCTCCGGGGCGGGCAACACGGCCCGGAACGGCGGTCCGGCCGGCCGGTCGGCGCGGGCCGGGGCTGCCGCCTCCGGTGCCGGGTCTGCTGCCTCCGGTGCCGGGTCGAACGGCACCGCGTCGAACACCGCCGGCTCGAACAGCACAGCATCGGGCGCCGCGTCCAACGGCACACCCGGCACCGCAGGCGGCCCCGCCGGACCCGGCACGTCCGGCGCGGCCAACCTGCCCGACGTGCAGCCGCAGCCCCAGTCCCCGTCCCCGTCCCGATCCCGCGCCAAGCGCAAGGCCGGCGGCGACGAGCTGGAGGCCCTGCTGCTCGGCGGCGTCCCCCGGCACACCGCCTACGAGGTCTGCAAGGCCGCGGGGATCCCCTACGACGAGGCCCGCCGCTACTGGCGGGCCATGGGCTTCGCCGACGTCGGCCAGGCCCGGGCCTTCACCGACGCCGACGTGGACGCCCTGCTGCGGCTCGGCGGCATGCCGCGCAGCGGGCTGTTCACCGAGGACTTCGCGGTCCAGGTCGCCCGTTCCATGGGGCAGACCACGGCCCGGCTCGCCGAATGGCAGGTCGACGTGCTGTTCGACGCCTTCGACACGGCCGGCGTGGGCTCGGAGCAAATGGCCGAGTTCGGCTACCGGATCGGCCGCCGGGTGCTGCCGGAGCTGGAGGAGCTGCTGGTCTACGTCTGGCGCCGGCAGCTCGCCGCGGCCGCCGGGCGGGTCCGGCAGCAGATGCAGGAGCACGCCGAGGGCCTGCAGGCCGTCGGCTTCGCCGACCTGGTGTCCTTCACCCGGCTCTCGCGCCAGCTCTCCGAGGAGGAGCTGGCCCGGCTGGTGTCGGTGTTCGAGGCCAACGCCGCCGACACCGTCGCCTACGGCGGCGGCCGGCTGATCAAGACCCTGGGCGACGAGATCATGTTCGCCGCCGACTCCCCGGCCCGGGCCGCGCGCATCGCGCTGGACCTGCTGGGCGCGATGCGGCGCACCGAGGCGGTGCCCGAGCTGCGCATCGGCGTGGCGTACGGGCACGTGGTGCAGCGCAACGGCGACATCTACGGCACCACGGTCAACCTGGCGGCGCGGCTGACCTCGCTGGCCGAGCCGGACCAGATCGTGGTGGACCCGGAGCTGGCGGCCGCGCTGGCCTCGGACTCCACGTTCGAGCTGGAGCCGATCGGGACGCGGATGGTGCGCGGACTCGGGGAGATCGAGCCCTCGGCGCTGACCGCGGGCTGAGGGTGTCGCGGGCTGAGGACCGCGGGCTGAGCTGCTGATACGCCGGCTCGTGACCGCCCTCACATTCCACAGTGTGAGACATCGCGATTAGCATCGGTCCCATGACCGATATGCCGACAGCGTTGTCGCTCCGGGAAGTGGGGCCGCGCGACGGCCTGCAGAACGAGGACCCGGTCTCCACCCAGACCAAGATCGAACTGATCGACCGACTGTCCGGCACCGGCGTGTCGCGCATCGAGGCGGTGTCGTTCGTGCACCCCCGCGCGATCCCGCAGATGGCCGACGCCGCCGAGGTCGCCGCGCAGATGACCCGGGCCTCCGGCGTGCGCTACTCCGCGCTGGTGCCGAACCTGAAGGGCGCCGAGCGCGCCCTGGACGCCGGGTTCAACGAGATCGAGGTGGTCGTCTCCGCCTCGGACACGCACAACAAGAAGAACCTGAACCGCAGCACCGCCGAGTCCCTGGACGACATCGCCGCCATCATCGACCTGGCCCACGGCCGCGGCGCCACGGTCCAGGTGATCGTGTCCACGGCGTGGGGCTGCCCGTACGAGGGCGAGGTCCCCACCGAGCGCGTGATGTGGGTGGTGAACACCGCCGCGGCGCACGGGGCCGATTCCCTGTCCTTCGGCGACACCACCGGCATGGCCACCCCGACCCGCGTGACCCGCCTGATCGGCGAGACCCGGTCGGCCCACGCCGACAAGCCGCTGAACCTGCACTTCCACAACACGCGCGGCACCGGCCTGGCGAACGTCCTGGCCGCGCTGCAACTGGGCGTCACGGACTTCGACGCCTCGGTCGGCGGCCTCGGCGGCTGCCCCTACGCGCCCGGCGCCTCCGGCAACATCGCCACCGAGGAGCTGGTCCACATGGTCGAGGACATGGGCATCGACACCGGCGTGGACCTGGAGGCCCTGCTGGACACGGCCGCCTACGCCGAGCGCGCGGTCGGGCGGACGCTGCCCTCGCAGGTGCTGCGGGCGGGGCCGCGGACGCGGCTGGCTCAGAGCTGAGCAGCGCAGAGCTGAGGTCGGCCGCCTGGTCCGGCTGTGCCGGACCAGGCGGCCCCGCCGATCGTCCGCCGGTCCCCGCTGGTCGGCGATCAGTCCGCGGTGCCGCGAGGCACCACCCACTCGACCGGCTGTCCTGTGATCATGGCGATGCGGGTGTAGTCGTCGTCGTAGTGCAGCACGGTAAGGCCGAAGCGTTCGGCCGTCGCCGCGATGATGAGATCCGGAATGGACACCGATCGGTGCTGGGCCCCGTGCGCCAAGAGGTTCTGTACCTCGATCGCCCGCTGAGCGATCTCGTCGGTCAACGGGAAGTACTCGAACGCACGACGCCGAGCCGAGAAGTGATCATGCTCGGCACCGCTGCGCGCGCTGTAAAGGATCTCCAGGTCGACAATCGGGCAGGTACCGACGAGGCCCCGCTCGATCCGCGGCTCTATGGCACCGCGCACCGCTGGTTGGGCCAGTCGAGCCCACACGCTCGTGTCGGCGAGGTAGAGAGCTACCGCCATGCGTTGTCCATCACCGCGGGATCGCTGAGGTCCGGTAGTGCTCCAGCGGCGAGTTCCTCGACGTGCTGTCGTCGAACCGCTTGATCGACAACCTGCCGCAGCGCCTCGTTCACCGTGGCCTTCTTCGTCGAGGTACCGAGTATCTCCGCGGCCCGGTTCAGCAAGTCGAGATCGATGTCGATCTGGGTGGTGGACATGATGGCCTCCATCTGATGTACATCGAGCAAGGCTTCCTATGTACATCGTATCCGGCCGTCCCCTGACCTACTCCCCCGAAACCCCCGGCTGGGCCGGCGGGAACGCCTCCCCCGCCCCGGCCTCCGCCAGCGCCCGCTCCCAAGCCTCCTCGCCGCGCGTCCGGCGCAGCTGGTCGCGGACGTATTCGGATACCGACACCCCCAGCTCGGCGGCCCGGGTGCGGGCGGCGGTGAGGCCGTCTTCGGCCGTGGGTGTGGGGTGGTCGACTCCGGTCACGTCGGGTCACGGTACCGACAGCGGGGGTGGATCTTGTGGACCGTCGCCCGGACGGGTGAAGTGGCACAGGCGGGGGAGATCACCTAGCGTGGTCCCGTGACTCCGAACGGCGGGCCTCGCGACGATGGCTGATCAAGCCTCGGTTCGGCTGCGTGCGCTCACCGACCTGGCCCGCGCTTTGGCGCGGGTCCACGGGTTCAGTGAGGTCATCACCGTGGTGGCCGAGGAGTCGCGCAAGGCGCTGGACGCGCGGGTGGTCTCGCTGTCGGAGTTCGTGCGCGCCACCGGGCAGCTGCGGGTGCTGCTCAACCACGGGGACCTGCATCCTTTCGAAGAGCGGTGCCCGGAGGACGAGTGGTACGCGCCGTCGGACTTCCCGCGCATCACGAGCGAGGAGTACCCGCGGCCCTGGACGCTGCGCAGCGACGACGCCGACGCCGACCCGCGGCGCACCGCCTCGCTGCGGCTGCGGCGGCGGGACAGCGCGCTCATCGCGCCGATCTTCTTCGCCGGGCAGGTCTGGGGCGAGCTGTACGCGGCCCGGACCGCCGACCAGGAGCCCTACACCGACGCCGACCTGGACTTCGCCGCCACGCTCGCGGCCCTGGTCAGCGCCGGGCTCGCGCAGGCCGACCGGCAGGAGTACCTGGAGCGGCTGGCCTACACCGATGAGCTGACCGGGCTGGCCAACCGGCGGGCCATCGAGGTGGGGCTGGACGAGGCCATGGAGCTGCACCGGCTCACCAGCCTGCCGGTAGCGCTGATCATCTGCGACGTGAACGGGCTCAAGCAGGTCAACGACACCTCCGGCCACGACTCCGGCGACGCCGTCCTGGAGCAGCTGGCCGGGCACCTGTCGGCGGTGGCGGGCACCGTCAGCGGCGCTCTGGCGGCCCGCATCGGCGGCGACGAGTTCTGTGTCCTGGTCGTCGGCCAGCCCTGGTCCGCGGTCAGCCAGCTCGCCGAGGACCTGGCGGCCCGGGCCTCGAAGCTGGAGGGCATCACCGGCGCCGCGGTCGGGTACGCCGCGACCGACGGCCCCGCCGGCCCGGTCGGCAACCGCGACACCCTCTTCCGCCTCGCCGACGCGGCCCAGTACGAGGCCAAGCGCGAAGGCATCCAGCGTCCCGTGGCCGCCACCGCGCGCCACCTCGTCCGGGTCGAGGAGAAGGCGGCCGACGGCAGCGCCGCCTCCCGCGACCGCCGCCGAATACGCCGCGGCCGGTAGCCGTCAGGATCCTGCGGCCCGGCCGTTCCGCAAAGTGACCATGCGATCACCGGAAAGGCTTGACGTATCAGAGTCCGGTGTCAAGCTGACCCCATGGCCACCGACTCTGGCACCAGTACAGACACCGGTACCGACCCCGACCCCTCGGGCATCGACCTGTCCGACAACCGCTTCTGGTCCCTGCCCTACGACCAGCGTATGGCCGCCTTCGCCGAGCTCCGAGCGCGCCCCGCGGCCCCGTTGTTCGCCGAGCCCAGGTTCCCCCTCATCAAGCCCGGCGCCGGCTACTACGCCCTGA
Organism: Catenulispora sp. MAP12-49; assembly: GCF_041262705.1. NCBI lineage: Bacteria > Bacillati > Actinomycetota > Actinomycetes > Catenulisporales > Catenulisporaceae > Catenulispora > Catenulispora sp. MAP12-49. Next base: position 113,787 of record NZ_JBGCCP010000005.1, read on the forward strand.
CCCGCCACGCCGACGTCGTGACGGCCAGCCGGCACCCGGAGGTCTTCAGCAGCGAGCCGACCTCCAACAGCATCCCGGACATGCCGCGCTACCTGGCCGCCTACTTCGGCTCGATGATCAACATGGACGACCCCCGGCACGCCCGGCTGCGCCGCATCGTCTCCCGCGCCTTCACGCCGAAGCTGATCGGCGCACTGAAGACGGACATCGACGCGGCCTGCACCCAGATCGTCAGCGGCCTGCTCACCCGCCGCACCGGCGACTTCGTCGCCGAAGCCGCGGCCCGCCTGCCGATGCAGGTCATCTGCGACATGATGGGCATCCCCGAGGACCGGCACGCCATGGTCCACGCGCACACCAACCGCATCGTGGCCGGCAGCGACCCGGAGTACACCGGCGTCCCCGACGACGCGGGCCCGCTGCGCACCAAGCTGGTCGGCCCCGTCGCGCTGTACCGCCTGGTCCGCGCCGGACGCCAGCTGCACCACCTGGCCGCGGCCCTGGGCCGGGAGCGCCGCCGCCGGCCCACCGGCGACCTGACCTCCAAGCTGGTGAACGCCGACGTCGACGGCGAGGCCCTCACCGACCAGGAGTTCGGCTCCTTCTTCATCCTGCTGGTGGTCGCCGGGAACGAGACCACGCGGACCGCGCTGTCCCACGGCCTGAAGCTCCTCACGGACCATCCCGACCAGATGGCGCTGTTGCAGAGCGACTTCGACAAGCACATCGTCGGCGCCCTCGACGAGATCCTGCGCTACGCGACCCCGGTGACGCAGTTCCGCCGCACCCTGACACAGGACTACGACCTCAACGGCACACCGCTGAAGAAGGGCGACAAGGTCCTGCTCTTCTACAACGCCGCCAACCGCGACCCCGAGGTCTTCGCCGACCCCGACCGGTTCGACATCACCCGCTCCCCCAACCCGCATCTGAGCTTCGGCGGCCCCGGCCCGCACTTCTGCCTCGGCGCGCACCTGGCCCGGACCGAGATGACCGCGCTGCTGCGGGAGCTGTTCGTTCGCGCGCCGAGCATCCGCAGCGTCGGCGAGCCCGACCGGCTGACGTCCAGTTTCATCAATGGGATCAAGCGTCTCGGCTACGCGCTGTGAGCCCGGTCGGCAAGATCTGAATCGGTGGGCGGTTGTCACCGGCCCCGGTTAGCTTGAGGAGATGAGCACTCTCGAGAATCGCCCGAACAAGGCCGTCCTGGTCATCGACGTCCAGAACGGCGTGGTCGCCGGCAACCACGAGCGGGACGCCGTCGTGGCCAACATCAACACGGTCGTCGGCAAGGCGCGCGCGGCGGGCGTTCCGGTGGTGTGGATCCAGGACGCCGGGGAGAACCGGACGGCCGGTTCGGAGCCGTGGAAGATCGTGCCGGAACTGGACCCGCGCGAGGACGAGCCGAACGTGCAGAAGCAGTGGGGCGACTCGTTCGAGGAGACCGACCTGGAGTCGCTGCTGGCCGGCCTGAAAGTGGGCAGCCTGGTGGTGACCGGCGCGCAGACCGACGCCTGCATCCGCTCGACCCTGCACGGCGCCGTCGCCCGCGGCTACGACGCCCTCCTGGTCAGCGACGCGCACACCACCGAGGACCTGAGCTCCTACGGCGCCCCGGCGCCGGGCGCCGTCATCGCGCACACCAACCTGTACTGGCAGTACCACGAGGCGCCGGGCCGCAGCGCCGGGACGGTTTCCGCCGCGGAGCTCAGCTTCGACCAGGGCTGAGAACGCCCAAAAGAATCGCCCTGATCGCCCTGATCGCCCTGATCGCCCCGACCGTCCCCTAAGCGTGCGTCGCGCGCCGCCGCCGCTGGCGGCGCGCCAGGTCCCGGCGCCGCGAGTGGTACGCGAACATCAACGCGACCGCCGCCGCGACCAGGCCGCCGAAGGCGAACACCAGGTTCGAGTACGACAGCGGCGCGGGCGGCGGCGGGGGGACGATGGTCCCCGCGCCACGGTGGATCGGCGCCTGCGCGCCGCCGGCGGCCTCCTGGTACTCCCAGGTCAGCGACGAGTAGCCCAGCACGACCTTCTCGAACTTCGCCGTGGGCGTCGGTGTCGGCGGAGCCGCCGGGGGCGCCGCCGGCGCCTTGCCCTTGCCGGTCTCCTTGCCGGTCGGCTTGCCACTGGTCGCCGGCACCGGGGTGCTCGGCGCGGCCACCGAGGGCTCGGCGGTCTGGAACGGCGAGCCGTCCTGGTTCGCGTCCTGGACGCTGATCACGGTCGCGTCCTTCAGCGCGTACGACAGGTAGCCGTAGCCGCTGCCCGGCCCGCCGAACGACTCCACGTGCAGGCATCCGAACGGCTCGCCGGCCGCGGCGGCCAGCCGCAGCTTCGACGACACGTTCGGGTCGATCGTCTCCATCAGCTCGAGGTACTTGTACGGGTGCTGGCCGTCCCCGAGCTGCGGCGGGATCATCCCGGCCGGGCCCACCGACAGGATCGGCAGCGCGCCGGTGGCCGGCTCGGCGACGACCTTGGACCCGGTGTTCGGCGCGTGCGCCCCGACCGAGTAGGCCGGTATCTGCAGGAAGGCCTTGTCCGGCGCGGCCGCGTGCGGGCCGGAGGTGTCACAGGGCCCGGTCGAGGTCGGGATCACCTGGCTGGCGAACGGCGGAGCCGTCCAGCCCGGGTAGGGCGTGGTCGAGTTCGACCACGACGGGGAGCCCGCGTCCGTGGACGGCGTCGTCGGGGCGCCGGGAGTGGTCGCCGTATTGGTGGGCGCGCCGGCGGTGACCGTGAAGTTCGCCGTGGCCGAGGCGTTCTGCGGCGCTCCTGCGGACGTCGCACGGACCTTGTGCGCGCCGGCGCCGGCCGTCGCCGGCACCGCCAGCGTGGTGGTCGCGGTGCAGGTCTGGTCCAGGCCGGCCGAGCCGACCGGGGTGTTGTCGAACGTGAAGGTGACCGAGCCGCCCGCGCACCCCGCCGGCCCGCCGGCGGCATTCATGTGGAAGCTGGCCGTGAAGGGCGTGTTCGGGGCGCCGTTGTTCGGTCCCAGCGTCAGACTCGCCGATCCGCGGGCCTGCGCCGGGGTCGCCGCGAGGACCCCCATCGCCGCCGTGATCAGGCAGGTGCCGGCGACACCGGCGACGACAGACCGTGCTCTGCGTTGTATCCGCACCCCACCCACGCCTCTCGGGAATCACAACCCGAGATCGTCGAGCTCCTTCAGGAGGTCCGACCGCGGGCTGCCCGGGAGACTACCGCCCTTGGCCGATTTCCGGCCACCGTCCTTCGCCGGCGCGGACAGGATCTTGGTGTCCGACAGGCCGCCGCCGTCGCCCAGGGGCTCGCGGCCCCCGCCGTCTTCGACCTCCCTGGCGGCGCCGCGCTCGCGCAGCAGCCAGCCGGCCAGCACGCCGCCGATCGCGCCGCCGAGGTGGCCCAGCCAGGACACGTGCGGCACGCCGGGCAGCGCGGCGGTGAGCAGGTAGGCGTAGGACAGCGCCATGACGCAGCCGATCAGCACGTCCACCAGGTGCCGGTCGAACAGGCCCTTCACGATGACGTAGGCGAAGTAGCCGTAGACCAGGCCGGAGGCGCCGACGGTGTTGGAGTTGCCCTGCGCGAACCAGACCATCAGCCCGCTGCTGAAGGTGATGATCAGGGTCACCATCAGGAACTTGCGGACGCCCCGGTAGGCGGCCAGGAACCCGAACACGAACAGCGGGCCGCTGTTGCTCTCGATGTGCTGCCAGCTGTAGTGCAGGAACGGAGAGGAGATGATGTCGCCGAGGTGGCCGACGTTGCGGGGGACGATGCCGAAGTGGGTGGACAGCTGGTAGTTCGTCGCCCAGTTCACCACCTGCAAGGCCCAGATGACGGCGATGAAGCCGACCATGACGTACAGCGCTTTACGCGCCTCGTACAAGACCTCCTCGGCACTACGGCCGTCCCAGGAGCCTGGCCCGTTCATCCGGTCCCCCAAGTGTGTTCGCGTTGTATCGCGTTACTCCGGGAAAAGCGTAGCGGTCGGTGTCCGAGGACGCATCCACCTTGAGAGGGAGAAAAGAGACGTCGAAAGGCGCATACGGGTACGGCGGGGGTCGCGGCGGGTCCCCCGAAGTGGCGCGAACCACGTCCGCATCGTAGAGCCGGTTCACGCATACGGCCCTAAACTGCGAACGACTACCCACTGGGAAGGGATTGCCGCCGTGCGCAAGGTTCTGATCGCCAATCGTGGCGAGATCGCGGTCCGAGTCGCCCGGGCGTGCCGGGACGCGGGCCTCGGCTCCGTCGCGGTCTACGCCGACCCGGACCGGGACGCCCTGCACGTCCGGGTCGCCGACGAGGCCTACGCCCTCGGCGGGTCGACGCCCGGCGACTCCTACCTGGTCATCGACAAGCTGCTGAAGGCCGCCGCCGACTCCGGCGCCGACGCGGTGCACCCCGGCTACGGCTTCCTGTCGGAGAACGCCGAGTTCGCGCAGGCGGTCATGGACGCCGGCCTGACCTGGATCGGCCCGCCGCCGGCGGCGATCAGCTCGCTCGGCGACAAGGTGTCGGCCCGGCACATCGCGCAGCGCGCCGGCGCCCCGCTGGTGGCCGGCACCCCGGACCCGGTCTCCGGCTCCGACGAGGTCGTGGCCTTCGCCCGCGAGAACGGCCTGCCGGTGGCGATCAAGGCGGCGTTCGGCGGCGGCGGCCGCGGCCTGAAGGTGGCGCGGACGCTGGAGGAGATCCCCGAGCTGTACGACTCGGCGGTGCGCGAGGCGGTCGCCGCCTTCGGCCGCGGCGAGTGCTTCGTCGAGCGCTACCTGGACCGGCCCCGGCACGTGGAGACGCAGTGCCTGGCCGACAAGCACGGCAACGTGGTCGTGGTCTCCACCCGGGACTGCTCGCTGCAGCGCCGGCACCAGAAGCTGGTCGAGGAGGCCCCGGCGCCCTACCTGAGCCAGGAGCAGACCGCCGAGCTCTACCGGGCCTCTAAGGCGATCCTGAAGGAGGCCGGCTACTACGGCGCCGGAACGTGCGAGTTCCTGGTCGGCCAGGACGGCACCATCTCCTTCCTGGAGGTGAACACCCGCCTGCAGGTCGAGCACCCGGTCACCGAGGAGGTCACCGGCCTGGACCTGGTCCGCGAGATGTTCCGGATCGCCGACGGCGAGGAGCTGGGCTACGGCGACCCGGAGGTCCGGGGCCACTCGTTCGAGTTCCGGATCAACGGCGAGGACCCGGGCCGCGGCTTCCTGCCGGCCCCCGGTGTGGTCACCACCTGGCGGCCGCCGTCGGGCCCGGGCGTGCGCCTGGACTCCGGCATCGAGCAGGGCGCCGAGATCGGCCAGAACTTCGACTCGCTGCTGGCCAAGCTGATCGTCTCGGGCCGGGACCGCGAGCAGGCCGTCGAGCGGGCCCGCCGGGCGCTGGCCGAGTTCGAGATCGACGGCATGCCCACCGCGCTGACGTTCCACGTCGCGGTGATGGACGACCCGGCCTTCACGCCGGAGGAGGGTCCGTTCCACGTGCACACGCGCTGGATCGAGACCGAGTTCGACAACACCATCCCGCCCTACGCCGGCACCCCCGGCGAGGCCGCGGAGGCCGGCGAGCGCACCAAGGTCGTCGTCGAGGTCGGCGGCAAGCGCCTGGAGGTGTCGCTGCCGGCCGAGCTCGGGGTGTCGGCCTCCAGCGGCGCGGGCCGCGCGGGCGGCAAGGCCGCGCCGAAGCGGTCCGGCAAGGCCTCCGGCGGCGCCGCGGTCTCCGGCGACTCGCTGACCGCGCCGATGCAGGGCACGATCGTCAAGGTCGGCGTCGAGGAGGGCCAGGAGGTCGCCGCCGGGGACCTGATCGTGGTGCTCGAGGCGATGAAGATGGAGCAGCCCATCAACGCGCACAAGGCCGGGACGGTGACGTCGATCGCGGCCGAGGTCGGGACGACGGTCACGGCCGGCACCGTGCTGTGCGAGATCAAGGACTGAATCCCGGCGTGGCCGGTCGGGCCCGCCGTACGCATCGCGTACGGCGGGCCTTCGTTTCGCGGATCCGTTAGCCTCGGGACATGGAACACGTTCTCGCCCGCCGGGGAAGGAGGACGTTCGCGGTCCTTCTTGCGGGCTTCGCACTCCTGCTCTCTCTGTTCGCCATAGGCGGCACCGCTCACGCGGACTCGCCGTCGTCGGTCGACTCGGTCGCGGCGGCGCTCAAGGACAAGCCGGTCTACATCGACCCCGCCGCGCCGGTCCAGCTGACTTCGGCCCAGGTCGACGCGGTGGTGGCGCAGATCCACGGGATGCACTCGGGCACCCAGGTGTTCATCGCGGTACTGCCGGACAACCCGACGTTCCACCAGTCCACGCTGCTGCAGCAGTTCCGGAACAAGGTCGGACAGCCGGGCGTCTACGCCGCGAGCGTCGGCCACAGCTTCCAGGCCCTGGACTTCTCCGGCACGCTGCGGACCGGACAGGCCAACCAGCTCGCCCTCGCCGCAGCACAGGGCAGCGGCGGGAACCTGGACACGGTGCTGACCTCGTTCGTCTCCTCCGTCGACGCCGCGGTGGCCGCCGACGGCCGCGGGAATCCGAACGGGAGCCCGTCTTCGTCTTCTTCCTCCTCCTCGAAGTCCGGCTCGGGCGCGCTCGTGCTGATCGCGGTGCTGGCGGTGGCCGGCGGCGGCGCCTGGCTGGCGGTGAACAGCCGGAAGAAGCGGCGGGCGAACCAGCGGCGCGCCGCGGAGCTGGCCGGGCTGAAGCAGGCCGTCGACGAGGACATCACCGCCTACGGCGAGGTGCTGGACCGTCTGGACTTCTCCCCGGGCGACCCGGCCGCGACCGACGAGATGCGCGCCGACTACAGCACCGCGCTGGACCAGTACGAGGCGGCCAAGACGGCGACCGCGGCGGCGGCACGGCCGGACGACATGAAGAAGGTCACCGAGGCGCTGGACGAGGGGCGGTTCGCGCTGGCGACCCTGGACGCGCGCCGGAAGGGGACTCCGCTGCCGGAGCGGCGGCCGCCGTGCTTCTTCGACCCGCGGCACGGACCGTCGGTCGGCGAGGTGACGTGGGCTCCGCCGGGCGGCGCGCCGCGTCCGGTGCCGGCGTGCGCCGCGGACATGACGCGGGTGGACACCGGCCAGTACCCGCAGGTGCGCGAGGTCGAGACGGCTTACGGACCGCAGCCGTACTACAACGCGGGACCGGTGTACGCGCCGTGGGCCGGCGGGTACTACGGCGGGTCGATACTGCCGGCGCTGTTGATCGGGACGGCGATGGGCTCGATGTTCGGCGGGGACGGCGGCTACGTCGAGAACAACTACTACGACAACGGCGGCGGCTGGGGCGACGGCGGCTTCGGTGGCGGCGGAGGCGATGGCGGCTCCGGCGGCGACAGCGGTGGCGGCGGCTGGGGCGACTCCGGCGGCTCGACCGACTGGGGCGGCAGCGACTGGGGCGGCGGCGGAGGCGATGCCGGAGGCGGTGGTTCGGATTGGGGCGGCGGCGGTTCGGATTGGTGATTGCGGACTCTGATTCATCCGGGTTCTGATTCACCGACTCGGCCGAATCAGCCGAATCAGCGGAATCGAACATTGTGGCGTAGGCGGCCGGTATTCCTCACGGCTGTCTACGCCATATCCGTTGCAGGCGTTGCGAGCGTTTCGGGCGTTGCGGGCGTTGCGGGCGTTGCGGGCGTTCGAATATGCGTTTTAACCGGCGTGCCATTCCGGCAACCCCGGCAACACCTTCGCCGCCACGGTCCGCTCCAGCCGGCCGGCGTCGCTCTGCGCCATCGCCGAACCGTCCACCATCATCACGTCCACCGCGTAGACCCCCGTGCCGCCGGCGGCACTCCAGTCCACCTCCAGCCGGTTCACCTGCTTCCCGCCGGACGTCCCGGACAGCAGCGCCGCGGGATGTCCGGCGACCTGCTCCGTCGGCTTGGCGATGGCGGCCTGGCCGGTCGACAGGATCACCGAGTACGGCCCCACGTTCCACTCCACGTGGACCTCCGGCGAGCTGCCGGGCACCGTCATCTGGCCGGCGTACACGGGTTTCGCGCCCGGGACGCCCAGCAGCGCGGGCAGTCCCGCCTTCTTCAGCGCCGCGCACAGCTGCGATCCGGTCTTGTCCGCGGCACTCTGCGATGCCGGCTGACACGGATCCGAGTCGCCGCCGGCCCCGCCGGCGTTCCAGACCACCGCCGCCCCGACCACGAGACCGCCGATCACCAGAGCCGCGATCAGTTGGAACCGGGCACCGCTGTGCGGGACCTTCACGTCTGACGCCCCCTGCCGCTACCGACTGGTAACCCTCCCGACGGCGACCATCCTGGCAGCCGTATCAGGGCTCAGACAAGGGCTCGGACAAGCCTGCGGGCGGGTTGGGGCGGGATCAGTCCTCGTCCTTGACGTCGGCGTGCAGGCGGCGCGCGGCCTCGGCGACCGAGCCGGACAGCGACGGGTACACGGTGAACACCGACGCCACCTGGTCCACGGTCAGGTGCAGGTCCACCGCCATGGTGATGGGGTGGATCAGCTCGCTGGCGCGCGGGGCGACGATCACGCCGCCGACGATCGTGTCCGAGCCCTTGCGGGAGAACAGCTTCACGAAGCCGTCCTTGAAGCCCAGCATCTTGGCGCGCGGGTTGGAGTCCAGCGCCAGCTTGTACTCGTTGAAGCCGGGCGAGCCGTGGTGCGCGTTGACGTTGGTCTGGCCGACCGTGGCCACCTCGGGGCTGGTGAAGATGTTGGACGAGACCCGCTTGAGGTTTATCGGCCACACCGCCTCGCCCAGGGCGTGGTACATCGCGATGCGGCCCTGCATCGCGGCCACCGAGGCCAGCAGCAGCACGCCGGTGACGTCGCCGGCCGCGTAGACGCCGGGCGCCGAGGTGCGCGAGACCCGGTCCACCTCGATGTGGCCGCTCTTGGTCAGCTCGACGCCGGCCTCCTCCAGGCCCAGGCCCTCGGTGTTGGGCAGGGAGCCGACGGCCATCAGGACGTGCGAGCCCTCGACCGTGCGGCCGTCCTCCAGCGTCACGATCACGCGGTCGCCGTCCCGGACCGCCGAGGCGGCGCGGGAGCGGGACAGCACGCGCATGCCCCGGCGGCGGAAGACGCTCTCCAGCACCTCGGCGGCGTCGGCGTCCTCGCCGGGCAGGACCCGGTCGCGGGAGGAGACCAGGGTCACCGCCGAGCCCAGAGCCTGGTAGGCGCCGGCGAACTCCGCGCCGGTGACGCCCGAGCCGACCACGATCAGCTCCGGCGGGAGCTCCTTGAGGTTGTAGACCTGCTTCCAGTTCAGGATGCGCTCGCCGTCGGGCATCGCCTCGGGCACCTCGCGCGGGCGCACGCCGGCGGCCAGCAGGATCACGTCGGCGTGGTAGATCCCGACGGTGCCGTCGGCCAGGTCCACCTCGACCTGGCGGTCCGGGGTGAGGCGGCCGCGGCCCTTGACGATCTGCACGCCGGCCTTGCTCAGCGACTCGGCGATGTCCACGGACTGCGCCGAGGCGAGGTTCTTCACGCGGCGGTTGACCTTGTCCAGGTTGACGCCGGTCACACAGCTGCTGCCGACGGACGTGCCCCCGATGCGGATGCCGAGCTCCTCGGCCGACTCGAAGGAGGACATCACGTCGGCGGTCGCGATCAGCGTCTTGGACGGAACACAGTCGGTGAGCACCGAGGCGCCACCGACGCCGTCGCGCTCGACGAGCACGACCTCCGCGCCGAGTCGGGAGGCGACCAGCGCCGCCTCGTAGCCGCCAGGTCCGCCGCCGATGATCACGATCCGAGTCACGTGCTCCATTGTCTCCCACAAAAATTGGTTGGCGGCACCGGATAGCCTGGGTCGGCTAGCGACCAGTTCAGAAACCAGGTAGATAACCGTGAGCAACCCCGCCCAGGACTTCGCGGCGGAAGCGCCCTCAATCAGCCGGGTAGCGGAACCGACGTCTCTGAAGGAGACCTTCCGCGAGTCCCTCACCGTCCTGCGGCTCAGCCAGTTCCGGCTGGTGCTGTTGGAACGCCTGCTGTCCACATCGGCGACCGGCATCTCGTCGGTGGCGCTGTCCTTCGCCGTGCTCGAGGTGACCAAGTCCACAGCGCACCCCGACGGCAACGCCGCCGCGGTGTCCCTGGTGCTGGCCGCGCAGCTGGCCCCGATGCTGGTGTTCACGCTGGTCGGCGGAGTGCTGGCGGACCGGTTCCGGCCGCAGCGGGTGATGCTGGCCGCCAACCTCTCGGCCGCCGCCGGCGAGGGCCTGGCCGCGCTGATGATGTTCACGCATGCCGCGAACACCTGGAACCTGCTGGTCGCCGCGCTGTTGATGGGCACCGGCGGCGCCCTGTTCTACCCCTCGTCGCAGTCGCTGATCCCGCGGCTGGTGCCCGAGGATAGGATGCAGGCCGCGTCCTCGCTGTCCCGGCTGGCGCAGTCCTCGATGCTGATGATCGGCTCGGCGCTGGGCGGCGTGCTGGTCTCGGTCTTCGGGCCGGGCTGGGCGATGGGCCTGGACGGGGTCCTGCTGCTGCTCGGCTCGGTACCGCTGATCCGGATCACCGTCACCGCGCTGGAGCGGGTCGCCGAGAAGGCGCCGGGCATGCTGCACGAGCTGCACGAGGGCTGGGCCGAGGTGCGCTCGCGCACCTGGCTGTGGGCGGTCATCGCCTGCTACGCGGCGGTCCTGGCCGGCTGGTTCGGCGGGTTCCTGGTGCTGGGTCCGGAGGTGGCCAAGACCCGCCTCGGCGGCGCCGCGGCCTGGGCGACCATCGTCAGCTGCGACGGCCTGGGCATCCTGCTCGGCGGCATCGCCGGGCTGGTGTACCAGGTGAAGCGGCCGATGTTCGTCGGCACCATCCTCACCTTCGCCTTCGCCCTGCCGCCGCTGGTGATGAGTCTGGGCGGGCCGCTGTGGGCGATCTCGGCGGTGTCGGTGCTGGCCGGCTTCTCCGGCGAGTACTTCATGATCCTGTGGACCGTGGCGCTGACCCGGCACATCCCGCAGGAGAAGCTGGCACGCGTCTACTCCTACGACGCGCTCGGCTCGCTGAGCGCCTCCCCGCTCGGCGACCTGGTCGCGGGCCCCGCGGCGAACGCCTTCGGGACCAAGGCGGTGCAGCTCGGCGCGGCCGGGGTGATCGTCGGGGCGACCGGGCTGACGTTCATGTCCTCGCAGGTGCGCCACCTGCGCGCGGACGCGCCGGTGATCTCGGCGCTGCCGGCACCGCTCGGCGAGGAGCCGGCGCCGGGGTTCGTGGCGGTCTGAGGGGACTGGTGTCTCGGGGATCCGGTTCTCGGGGCACCGGGTCTCAGGGCACCGTTTGTTGACGACCGCCGTCCGGCATCGGGCATCGGGCGTCAGGCGTTCACAGACCCGGCGCTGTACGCTCACCAGGTGACGAACAGCGCTGACGCCCCCCAGGACCCCTACCGGCTGGCCGAGACGGCCGCCGCCCGCCTCACCGAGTTGGCCGGGCAGCACGACGTCGCCGTGGTCATGGGCTCCGGCTGGGCCGAGGCCGCCGACGGGCTCGGCACCCCGGACTGGGAGGCGCCGGTCGGCGACCTGCCCGGCTTCGCCGCCTCCGGTGTGGTCGGACACGCGGGCAAGGTCCGCTCGGTGACCGTCGGCGGCAACAAGGTGCTGGTGTTCCTGGGCCGCACCCACCTGTACGAGGGCCGTGGCGTGGCCTCGGTGGCACACGGCGTGCGCACCGCGGTGGCCAACGGCGTGAAGACCGTCGTGCTCACCAACGGCTGCGGCGGCCTGCGCTCGGACATGCAGGCGGGCAAGCCGGTCCTGATCAGCGACCACCTGAACCTGCAGAACGAGTCGCCGATCGTCGGGGCGCGCTTCGTCGACCTCACCGACCTGTACTCCGAGCGGCTGCGCGCGCTGGCCCGCACCGTCGACCCGACCCTGGCCGAGGGCGTCTACCTGGCGCTGCGCGGCCCGCACTACGAGACCCCGGCGGAGATCCACATGTTCCGCGCCTGGGGCGCCGACCTGGTCGGCATGTCCACCGCGCTGGAGGCGATCGCGGCCCGCGAGGCGGGGGCCGAGGTCATGGGTATCTCCCTGGTGACGAACCTCGCGGCCGGCATGACCGGCCAGCCGCTGTCGCACGAAGAGGTCACGGAGACCGGCGCGGCGTCGGCGGCGTCCCTGGGGACGTTGCTGCAGGGCATCGTCGAGAAGATCTGACCGGCCCGGAAGGGGACGCGATGACGCAGAGCACCGAGACTCAGAGCGCCGACCACAGCGGCGGCGGCGCGGCGGTTGCCACCACCGGCACCAGCACTCAGACCGGCACCACCACCGGCACCATGACCAGCCTCGGCACCCCGATCAGCGAAGCGCTGTTCGCCGCCGCCCGCGCCTGGCTGGCCGAGGACCCGGACCCGGCGACCCGCACCGAGCTGACCGACCTGCTGGAGGCGGCCGAGTCCGGCGACTCGGTGGCGTACGGCTACCTCGAGGACCGCTTCGACGGCCGTCTGCAGTTCGGCACCGCCGGCCTGCGCGGCGAACTCGGCGCGGGCCCGAACCGGATGAACCGCGTGACGGTGCTGCGCGCCGCCGCGGGCCTGGCCGCGTTCGTGACCGAGCAGCACGGCGCCGGGCAGGTCGTGGCGATCGGCTACGACGCCCGGCACAACTCGCGGCGCTTCGCCGAGGACACCGCCGAGGTGATGCTCGGCGCCGGGCACCGGCCGTACCTGATGCCGCGCGAGCTGCCGACGCCGATGCTGGCCTACAGCGTGCTGGCACTCGGTGCGAAGGCCGGCGTGATGGTCACCGCCAGCCACAATCCGGCGCGGGACAACGGCTACAAGGTCTACCTCGGCGACGGCTCGCAGATCACGACACCGAACGACAGCCTGATCGCCGCGAAGATCGACGCGGTCGGCGCGCTGGCCGACGTGCCGCGCGGGGCGGTCGCGGACGCGGAGGTCATCGAGGAGTCGGTGATCGACGCCTACGTGGCGCGCTCGAAGGAACTGCTGCCGCCGGAGGCGGACCTCGACCTGAAGTACGTCTACACGGCCATGCACGGAGTCGGCTACGAACTGGCCCGCAGGGTCCTGACGAACGCCGGGTTCCCCGAGCCGATCAGCGTTCCGGAGCAGCAGAAGCCGGACCCGGACTTCCCGACGGTCTCCTTCCCGAACCCGGAGGAGCCCGGCGCGCTGGACCTGGCCTTCGCCCTGGCCGCAGAGCACGACGCCGACCTCATCATCGCCAACGACCCCGACGCCGACCGCATGGCCCTGGCCGTGCCGGACAAGGCCGCGCCGGGCGGCTGGCGGCGGCTGTCCGGGGACGACGTCGGGCTGATCCTCGGCCACTACCTGGCGACCGCGGGACGCCGCGGCACGTTCGCGACCTCGATCGTGTCCTCGGAAGGCCTGGCCTCCATCGCCGCCGACGCGGCGGTCGACTACGCCCGCACCCTGACCGGCTTCAAGTGGCTCTCCAAGGTCCCGGACCTCGCCTTCGGCTACGAGGAGGCGATCGGCTACTGCGTCGACCCCTCGCATGTGAAGGACAAGGACGGCGTCACCGCCGCATTGACCACCGCGGTGATGGTGGCCGCTCTCAAGGCCGACGGCCGGACGCTGCTGGACTACCTGGCCGAGGTCGACAAGATCACCGGCAACCTGGTCACCACGCAGCTGTCGATCCGCAGCGACGACCCCGAGCAGATCCAGACGATGATGCGCACTATGCGCCGGAACCCGCCGGCCGCACTCGGCGGCGTCACGGTGACCGAGGTCGGCGACCTGTCCGCCAACGGCACGGCGCTCCCGCCGGAGCAGGGCCTGCGGCTGGCCCTGGAGAACGGCTGGATCGCGGTCCGCCCGAGCGGCACCGAGCCGAAGCTCAAGTGCTACATCGAGCTCGGCGACCGCGCGGCCGCGGACCGCTCGCCGGTGGTGGAGCGGATCGCCGCGGTGCGCGCCGATCTCGACGAGTGGTTCGGGCGGTTCGCTTAAGAGATCCACTTCACCCAGGCTGAAAGAACGCGAGCAGCTTCTTCGCGGCGTCGGGCGACGACAGCATCTCGTGCATCTCCGCAGATCTCCTAGCGGCGGCGCCGGCCCGCTCGAACATCTCGCGTTCGTACTCCGCGACGGCGGCGGGCCAGTCGTCCGGCCGCGCGGCCAACTCCCCGCCGAGCACCGCGCCGTCGACCATCGCCATGTTGGCGCCCTGTCCGGTCGGCGGCATCAGGTGCGCGGCGTCGCCGACCAGTGTGACGTCCGGCTGCGACGGCCAGGTGAGGCCGACCGGCAGAGTGCTGATCGACCGGGGCATGACCGTGTCGTCGCAGGCCTGGATCAGCGCGATGAACCGGGAGTCCCAGCCGGGGAGGAGCTCGATCAGCCGGGCCTTCGCCGCCGCCGGGTCGTCGAACGGGATGCCGCTGGTGGCGAACCAGTCCTCGGGGGTGTTGTAGAAGCTCACGCCGATGCGGACACGGCCGTCGCCGTTGCGCTGGGCCGCCAGGGCCGTCCCGCCGCCGAGCACCCAGTAGGTGCCGCGTCCGACCATGGCCGCGAGGTCGGGGCGGGTGCGGTCGATGTCGGGGATGCCGATCTCGACGACGTTCTTGCCGATGTGCGCCGGGCGGGCGCCGGTGAGCAGGGGCCGGACGCGGGACTGCGCGCCGTCGGCGCCGACCAGCAGGTCGTACGGCGCGGTGCTGCCGTCGGCGAAGTGCAGCAGGCCGTCGGCGGCGGAGCGGAACGCGTGGCCCCAGCGCACTGTGCCTTCGGGAACGGAGTCCAGCAGCAGGGCCCGCAGATCGGCGCGGTCGACCTCGGGGCGCAGGAGCGGGGCGTCGTCCGGGGTGTCCTCCTGGAGCAGCAGGGTGCCGTCCGGTTCGAGCAGGCGCATGTCCTGGCCCTCGCCGCGGGCGATCGCGAAGAACTCGTCGATCAGGCCGGCCTCGCGCAGGGCACGCTGGCCGGAGTGGATGTCGAGCATGCCGCCCTGGCCGCGGGCGTCGCGCGATGGTTCGCGTTCGTAGACGACGGCCTCGATCCCGTGCAGGTGCAGGACCCGGGCCAGGACCAGTCCGCCCAGCCCGGCTCCGATGACGGCGATGCGCATGGCGTCTCCCTCGCTATCGATCCAGCCGATACACCGTATCTGTCGATACACTGTATCGCGACGGACGCTGTAAGGTCGGCGCCATGGTGCTGTGGGAGCGGCCGGAACCGCCGGAGCGGCCGGCGCCGGCCCCGCTGAGCCGGGAGCGGATCGTCCGGGCCGCGATCGGCCTGGCCGACGCGGACGGCCTGGCCGCGGTGTCGCTGCGCAAGGTCGCCGCCGCGCTGGACGTCGGGCCGATGCGGCTCTACGGCTACATCGACACCAAGGACGAACTGCTCGACCTGATGGTCGACGCCGTGCACGCCGAGGTCGGGCCCGCGGGCGACGGCTGGCGGGAGGTGCTGGCCTCGTACGCCGAGAGCACGCGGCAGGCCGTGCACCGGCACGAATGGCTGGCCGACCTGATCGGCGGGCGGCCGCAGCTCGGGCCGCTGGCCCTGGCCACCGGCGAGGCCGTGATCTCCGGGCTCGGCGGGGCCGTCCACGCGGACGCCGTCATGCCGGTGATCGGCGCCGTGCGGGCCTACGTGATCGGCGCCGTACGCCGCGAGATCGCCGAACGGCGCGCCGAACGGGTCACCGGCATGGACCAGGAGCAGTGGCAGGCCGCCACCGGGCCCTACCTGACGCGCACCTTCGCCGACGGCAAGTTCCCGGCGCTGGCCACCGTCGTACGGGACGCCGCGCACCTGGATGCCGACGAGACCTTCCGGATGGGGCTGGACTTCCTGCTCGACGGCATCGGGGCGCGGATCGCCGGCTGAGGCGCGGTCAAAAGGCACCCGAAGGCGCCCGCGACGGCTAGAACGCGCCCAGAATGGCCGCCACCAGCAGCGCGACGCTCACGCCGAACGGCGCCAGCGTGTACCAGTTCCACGTCACCGTGGTCGCCGCCGCCTTCTCCACCGACGTCGTGCACATCCGCTTGCGGTCGCGCATCTCCACGACCGCCTGGTCGGCGAAGGCCATGGTCTCGACCGGGTCCTCGCGCAGGGTCTTGGGGCGGCCGTAGCCGGCCGAGCCGAGCGCGCTGCCGGCCAGATCGCCGCCGCTCGCGGCCTGCTTGGCCGACTCGGCGCGGGCCACGCGGACCTTCTTGGCCACCGCGCGGTCGTTCTTGCGGCGCTCGTGCATGGAGACCGGGATGGCCCAGACCGTGTACTTGTGGGCCTTGCCCTCCTCCGGGACGGTCTCGATCACCATGGACAGCCGGGCCGAGACGGCCTCCACGCGCGGCCAGCTGACGTCGATCCGCCGGAAGGGGTTGCGGATCGAGATCCGGTCGGGGTAGCTGAATGCGGCCGGGTAGAGGCCGCCGATCACGCCGCTGACCATCATCAGCAGTCCGACCAGGGCGCCGACCGGGTGCTTGTCCGAACTCAGGCCGAACGCGAACACGAAGATCGCGCCGAAGACCACCAACAGGGCACCGGTCCCGAGGGAGCCGATGGTGCGGTAGGCGGTGGGCTTCTCGGCGTCCGACGCGGTCGCGCCATCTGCCGTAGCCGGGGATTTCAGTCGCATACACCCGATTCTGCCACCCCCCGTCCCACCCTCCGAGACCGAGAACCGATTGTGACCAAGCGGTGATCGTCAAGACCTGCCATTTCTCCACGTAGAGAGCACCGTCTACCGTGGTCCCGTGACCGCACAACTCGCCCTCGACGACGCGGGCCTGCGCCGCCTCCTCCACGGTCTGCCGCCCGTGGACCAGGTGGGCGCCGACGCCCGCGCCGCCAAGCTGGGAACCCGATCGATCAAGACCACCGCGAAGGCCCAGGCCCTGGACCTGGCCGTGCGCATGGTCGACCTGACCACGCTGGAGGGCGCCGACACGCCGGGCAAGGTCCGGGCGCTGTGCGCCAAGGGCGCGCACCCCGAGCCCGACCAGCCCGACTGCCCGAGCGTGGCGGCGATCTGCGTCTACGGCGACATGGTCGCCACCGCCAAGGAGGCGCTGGCCGGCACCGGGATCAAGGTGGCCGCCGTGGCCACCGCGTTCCCCAGCGGCCGGGCGCCGCTGGCCGTGAAGCTCGCCGACACCGCCGCGGCGGTCGAGGCCGGGGCCGACGAGATCGACATGGTGATCGACCGCGGCGCCTTCCTGGCCGGCCGGTACGCCGCCGTCGCCGAGGAGATCGCCGCCGTCAAGGCCGCCTGCGCGACAGGAGGCCACGACGCGCACCTGAAGGTGATCCTGGAGACCGGCGAGCTGGCCACCTACGACAACGTCATGCGAGCCTCCTGGCTCGCGATGCTGGCCGGCGCCGACTTCATCAAGACCTCCACCGGCAAGGTCAGCCCGGCCGCGACGCTGCCGGTCACCCTGCTGATGCTGGAGGCGGTGCGCGACTTCCGCGCGCAGACCGGCCGGCAGGTCGGCGTGAAGCCGGCCGGCGGCATCCGGACCGCCAAGGACGCGATCAAGTACCTGGTGACCGTGAACGAGACCGCCGGCCCGGACTGGCTGGACCCGGACTGGTTCCGCTTCGGCGCCTCCAGCCTGCTCAACGACCTGCTGTTGCAGCGCCGCAAGCTCGCCACCGGCGTGTACTCCGGTCCCGACTACGTGACGGTGGACTGATCATGGCCGACACAGCCGTTAAGAACATCTTCGAATACGCCCCGGCGCCCGAGTCCCGCTCGGTCGTCGACCTCAAGCCGTCCTACGGCCTGTTCATCGACGGGGAGTTCGTTGAGGGCTCCGGCAGCGCCTTCAAGTCGGTCAACCCGGCCACCGAGGAAGTGCTGGCCGAGGTCGCGATGGCCGACGCCGCCGACGTGGACCGCGCCGTGGCCGCCGCGCGCCGCGCCTACGACGAGGTCTGGTCCAGGATGCCCGGCGCCGAGCGCGCCAAGTACATCTTCCGGATCGCGCGCCTCATCCAGGAGCGGGCCCGCGAGCTGGCCGTGCTGGAGTCGCTGGACAACGGCAAGCCGATCCGGGAGTCGCGCGACGTCGACATCCCGCTGGCCGCCGCGCACTTCTTCTACTACGCGGGCTGGGCCGACAAGCTCGGCTACGCGAACCTCGGACCGAACCCGCGGCCGCTCGGCGTGGCCGGCCAGGTGATCCCGTGGAACTTCCCGCTGCTGATGCTGGCGTGGAAGGTCGCGCCGGCGCTGGCGTGCGGGAACACCGTGGTCCTCAAGCCGGCCGAGACCACTCCCCTGACCGCGCTGCTGTTCGCGGAGATCTGCCGGCAGGCCGACCTGCCGCCGGGGGTGGTGAACATCGTCACCGGCGCCGGGGCCACCGGCGCGGCCGTGGTCTCGCACCCGGGCGTGGACAAGGTCGCCTTCACCGGCTCGACCGAGGTCGGCCGGATGATCGCCAAGCAGGTCGCCGGCACCTCCAAGAAGGTGACGCTGGAACTCGGCGGCAAGGCGGCGAACCTGGTCTTCGACGACGCCCCGCTGGAGCAGGCGATCGAGGGCATCGTCGACGGGATCTTCTTCAACCAGGGGCACGTCTGCTGCGCCGGGTCCCGGCTGCTGGTGCAGGAGTCGGTGGCCGAGGAGGTCGTGGACCGGCTGCGCGAGCGCATGAAGACGCTGCGCGTGGGCGACCCGCTGGACAAGAACACCGACATCGGCGCCATCAACTCCGCCGAGCAGCTGGCCCGGATCCGGACCCTGACCGAGGCCGGCGAGGCCGAGGGCGCCACGCGCTGGTCGCCGCCGTGCGAGCTGCCCGAGCGCGGGTTCTTCTTCGCCCCGACGATCTTCACCGGCGTGTCCCAGGCACACCGGATCGCGCGCGAGGAGATCTTCGGACCGGTGCTGTCGGTCCTGACGTTCCGGACCCCGGCCGAGGCCGTGGAGAAGGCCAACAACACCGCCTACGGCCTGTCCGCGGGGGTGTGGACGGACAAGGGTTCGCGGATCCTGTGGCTGGCGCAGCGGATGCGGGCCGGCGTGGTATGGGCGAACACGTTCAACCGCTTCGACCCCACCTCGCCGTTCGGCGGGTACAAGGAGTCCGGGTACGGCCGCGAGGGCGGGCGCCACGGTCTGGAGGCTTACCTCGATGTCTGAGACCAAGAAGAAGCCTGCCAAGGCGACGAAGACGGCTGCGAAGACTGTGACGAAGACTGCGAAGGCGGCTGCGGCTCCGGCCAAGGCGGCGGCTGCTCCCGTCTCTGCTCCCGTCTCTGCTGCTGTTCCTGAAGAGGTGTCGGCGACAGTGAGCGCTCCCACTCCCGCGGCCGCATCCCGTTCTTCCGTGCGCAAGACCTACAAGCTCTACATCGGCGGCGCCTTCCCGCGTTCGGAAAGTGGACGGAGCTACGCCGTGGCGGCGAGCACGGGTGAGTTCATCGCCAACGCGGCGCAGGCCTCGCGCAAGGACGCGCGCGACGCGGTGCGCGTCGCCCGCGCGGCCCAGCCCGGCTGGGCCAAGGCGACGGCGTACAACCGCGGCCAGATCCTGTACCGGATCGCGGAGATGCTGGAGGAGCGCCGCGACCAGTTCGCGCAGCAGATCGCCGGGGTCGAGGGCATCTCGACGGAGGCGGCCTACGCGCAGGTGGACGCCGCCGTGGACCGCTGGGTCTGGTACGCGGGCTGGTCGGACAAGCTGGCGCAGGTGCTCGGCGCGGCCAACCCGGTCGCCGGGCCGTACTGGAACGTCTCCTCGCCGGAGCCGACCGGCGTGGTGGCGCTGCTGGCCCCGGCCACCCCGACGCTCCTCGGCCTGACCTCCGTGATCGCCCCGGCGATCGTCGGCGGCAACACGGTCGTGGCCGTGGCCCCGGACGCCTCGGCGCTCCCGGCGGTCACCCTCGGCGAGGTGATGGCCACCTCCGACCTGCCCGGCGGCGTCGTCAACATCCTGACCGGCGGCACCGCGGAGCTGGCCCCGTGGCTGGCCTCGCACCTGGACGTGAACGCCCTGGACCTGGCAGGCGTCCCGGCCGGCTCGGACCTGGCCCGCGACCTGGAGATCGCGGCCGCGGACAACCTGAAGCGCGTCGTGCGCCCGGCCCCCGGCGGCCCGGACTGGACGGCGGACCCGGGCCTGTCCCGCATGAAGCCGTTCCTGGAGACGAAGACGGTCTGGCACCCCATCGGCATCTGAGCACCACCGCAACAAGCAATACCGTTAGCCACCACCGGGTGCCCCGCCGTTACGGCCGGGCACCCGGTGTCGTTGGAGCGGACATGTCCGAATTCACCCGCCGCACCCTCGGCCTGGCCGCCCTCACCGGCCTGGCCCTCACCGCCGCCCCGGCCGCCCGCGCCGCCCAGAACGACGACCCCACGGCCGACGCCGGAACCGCCGCGGCCACGGCGACCATCCACAACGCGACCCACAGCCTCGGCGCCACCCAGCTGTACCCGCTCGCGCACACGCCCCTGGACCTGCTGTCGAACAACCTGCATGTGCCGCTGGCCGGCATGGACCTGTCGACACTGCCGGTCACCACGCCCCTGCACGACGGGCTGCCGCTGCGGGAGGTGCCGCTGGTGGGGCGGCTGCTGCGCTGAGCGGGGAGCAGGCTTTCCGGGCGCCGGGCTCGGTTTTCGAGGCGGGGCTCACCGGCTGACACCAGGCTCATTCAGAGCGCCGCGCACGGTTTTCGAGGCGAGGCCCACCGGCCGACACCAGGCTCGTCGGCCGCCCCCGAACAGGCAGGAGGGCCGGCCACCGGCCGGCCCTCCCCGTGATTCCTGCTAAAGCCGCGGCGTGACTACTCCGCGGTCCAGTTCCCGATCCCCAGCCCGCCGTCCTGCTGAGGCGGCTGCTGCTGGCCCTGCTGGCCGTGCGGCGCCGGCGGCACGGTCGGGATCGCCTGCGTCATCATCGAGTCGGCGTCGCCCTGCGGCTGCGGCTGACCCCACTGCGGCTGCGGCGGCTGCTGCTGCCCCGTCTGCGGCGCCTGCTGCTGCTGGGGCGGCGGGCCCCACGGCTGCTGCTGGCCCTGCGGCTGCTGCTGCTGCGGCGGCGCCGGCGGCTGCTGCCACTGCTGCTGCTGCGGCGCCGGGCCCCACTGCTGCTGTTGCTGCTGCGGGAAGCCGGCGGCGGGCTTGGCGGGCTGGTGCTGCTGGAAGTAGCCCAGCACCAACCAGCTGCCGATGCCGGCGATGCCGAGCTGGCCCAGGGAGATGAAGAAGGTCGAGGTCTTGTCCCAGCCGGTCGCGCCGTTGGCGCCGAAGGCCGAGAACAGCGCGACCACCCCGAACAGGTCCGCGACGCCCAGGGTGACCAGCGACAGCAGTGTCAGGATCTTGGCGTTCTTCAGCTGCGGCGCCGGGGAGTGCGCCAGGTACACCGCACCGACCAGCGCGGCCACGACCACGACGCTCAGCAGGCTGGAGACCTGCATCGCCGCGCGGTCTGAGAAGGACGGTCCTACGCCACCGAGCCCGTTGTTGTTCTCCCCCGGGCCGAACAGGAACGTGATCGTATTGAACAGCGTGCTTAGCGCGCCGAAAGCGAGCAGCACAAAGGCCGCCGGTTCGCGAAGGCGCTGAGCTATCGGAGGCATGACCTCTAGCCCCTAACTGTGAGTCGGTCAGTCTTCGCCGAACAGCCTTCCACACAACCAGGGGCGCGTGAACACAAAACGTTCAGGTCATCGCGTTATCTATGGATTGACGCCGGTTTGGCTTTACCAAAGAAATACAAGGGCCTGCGGTACTGCGGGTCCCAAAGGCGTGGCAGGAGGCCCTCAGGCCGCGACCAAGTCGGCGTGCAATGTGCGGACCGCGCCGTTCTCGCGCAGTTTCCTCAAGGCGCGCCACAACGTCGACTTCACCGTACCGATCGACATACCGAGCCGCTCGGCGATCTCGGAGTCCGTGTACGAGCCGTAGTAACGCAGCGCCAGGACCTGCCGGTCGCGGTGCGGGAGCGCGGCCAGCGCGTGATGCAGGACCGTGCGCAACTCGACACGCTCCGTGTCCAGGTCCCACACCGCCGAGTCCGGCAGTTCGTCGGAGGCCGGGTACTCCTCGACGCGGTGCCGGCGCCATTGCGATATCTGGTGGTTCGACATGGTGCGCCGCACGTAGGCGTGCGCGACCCGCTTGTCGGCGATGCGGTGCCACGCCCCGTACACCTTGACCAGGCCTTCCTGCAGCAGGTCCTCGGCGTCGGCGGGGTTGGCGGTGAGCTGGCAGGCCGCGCGCAGCAGCGTCGAGCGGCGCGTGGCGACGTACTCGGTGAAGTCGTCTCGCGAGCTGCGTACGTCGGGGGCATGGTCCGTCATGTCTAGAAGGCTCGCGGCCGCCCTTCCGCGCTTCGTCGCCGACGTGTCACAGGAGTGCAACAGCCCCTGCCTGAAGACTTCCTGAGAGCCGCCCAGCTCAAGGCAGAATGGCAGCCATGCCGTCCCTGCTCCTGGTCGAAGACGACGCCGCCATCCGCACGGCGCTCCAGCTCGCGCTGACCCGTCAAGGCCACCAGGTCACCGTCGCCGCCAGCGGCGAGGAGGCGCTGGCCGCCTACAAGTCCGTGCGCCCCGACCTGATCGTCCTGGACGTGATGCTGCCGGGCGTGGACGGCTTCGAGGTCTGCCGCCAGATCCGCCGCACCGAGCAGCTCCCGATCATCTTGCTGACCGCCCGCAGCGACGACATCGACGTGGTCGTCGGCCTGGAGTCCGGCGCCGACGACTACGTCGTCAAGCCGGTGCAGCCGCGCGTCCTGGACGCCCGCATCCGCGCGGTCCTGCGCCGCGGCGAGCGCGAGACCAGCGACGTCGCGGTCTACGGCGACCTGACCGTGGACCGCTCGGCGATGACGGTGAGCAAGCGCGGCGTCCCGATCCCGCTGACCCCGACGGAGCTGAAGCTGGTGATGGAGCTCTCCCGGCACGCCGGCCAGGCCCTGTCCCGCCAGCAGCTGCTGCGCCTGGTCTGGGAGCACGACTACCTCGGCGACTCCCGCCTGGTCGACGCTTGCGTCCAGCGCCTGCGCGCGAAGGTGGAGGACGTCCCCGCCGAACCGACGCTGATCAAGACCGTCCGCGGCGTCGGCTACCGCCTGGATCCGCCGCGATGAGCGCGCTGACAGGTCGCGCCACGACCGGCGCCGGTACCGCCACCCTGAGGAGTGTCACACAGAGCATTGTCTTGCCCACATTCAGCGACGACTGCTTGAGTGTGCAGCGTGCTTAAAGAGAGGCCGAAGAGCGCCAAGTCCGCCTCGCAGACGGCGAAGCCCGCGAAGGTACAAGGGCTGCCCCGGCGTGCGGACAGGGAACGCCGCAGGCACAAGCGGCCGCTGCGGCTGACCGGGCTGCGGATGCGGCTGCTGGCGGCCTTCGCGGCGGTGGCGCTGATGACGTCGGTCGCGGTGACCGGGGTCTCCTACGTCTTGACCCGGCAGTCGCTGATGACGCGCATGAACCAGACCTCAGTGCTCCAGTTCAAGGCCGCCGTCAGCAACAACCAGGAATCCCTCGAGAACGCGCGCCCCTCGCCGCAGCCGCAGGCGGCCAGCCTCACCACCAGCCTGACCACCATCGCCTACAAACTCCAGCAGGCCAGCGGCACGACCTGGTACCTGCACCGCACGGGGATACCCGATGGCTCGGTCGACAACTCGCTCAGCTACGAGTCGATTCCGGCCGGGCTGCGCACCGCGGCGAAGAAGAGCATCGCCTGGCAGCGGGCGACGATCAACGGCCAGCCCTGCCTGATCATCGGCAGTTCGGTGCAGCCCAACGGGGTCGAGGTCTACGACTTCATCAACCTGGAGCCGCAGCAGGAGGACCTGACGCGGCTGGCGCAGAACTCCGCGATCGCCTCCGCCGTCGCGATAGCGATATCGCTGCTGCTGGGCCTGCTCGCCTCGCGGGGCGTCCTGCTTCCCTTGCGGCGTCTGGGGATCGCGGCCCGCAAGCTCGGCGCCGGCAAGCTGGACACCCGGGTCGAGGTCAAGGGCAACGACGAGGTCGCCGACGTCTCGCGCACCTTCAACGAGACCGCCGAGGCCCTGGAACGCTCCATCGCCGAACTGCGCTCGCTGGAGGCGGCGTCCCGGCGCTTCGTCGCCGACGTCTCGCACGAGCTGCGCACCCCGCTGACCGCGATGACCGCCGTCACCGACATGCTGGAGGAGGCGACCGACGTCGGCGACGAGAGCGCCCCGGCGGCCCAGCTCATCGTGGCCGAGACCCGGCGGCTGGCCCGGCTGGTCGAGGACCTGATGGAGGTCTCGCGCTTCGACGCCGGCACCGCGCAGCTCCGGCGCGAGGACGCCGACCTGGTGGCGCTGGTGGAGGGCTGCCTGAACACCCGGGGCTGGACCGGACGCGTCACCCTGAACGTGCCGCCCAGCCTGGTCGTCACCGTGGACCAGCGCAGGATCGACGTGATCGTGGCCAACATGGTCGGCAACGCGATAAAGCACGGCGGGGAAGGACCAGTGGAGTTGTCCATCGGCACGTTCGGACCGAACCTGGTCCTGCAGGTCCGCGACCACGGACCGGGCATCCCCCCGGACGCCCTGGAGCACATCTTCGAGCGCTTCTACAAGGCCGACAAGGCCCGCGTCCGCTCCGAGGGCAGCGGCCTGGGCCTGTCGATCGCCTACGAGAACGCGCACATCCACGGCGGCGAGCTGACCGGCGGCAACCACCCCGAGGGCGGCGCCGTCTTCACTCTGCGGCTGCCGCTGCAGGCGACCGTCCCGGCACAGGTGATGCCGCAGTGAGGCGCGGGAAGGCCATCGCCGTCGTCGCGGCCGTCGTCGCGCTGGCCGCCGCCGGCTGCGGCGTACAGCCCACGGGGGTGAACATCGCGCAGACCGAGCCGTTCGGCGAGTCCCCGTCGAGCAGCCCGCAGTCGGTCTCCCCGTCGCAGTACCCGTACACCGTCTCGGTGTTCCTGATCTCCAGCATCAACAAGGGACCGGGCACGATGATCAACCGGCCGGTCGCCGCCGCGCCGAGCCTGACGGACCTGCCGAACCAGCTCGCCCAGCTGTCCGCCGACGAGCAGGTGCAGCAGTACACGACCTATGTGCCGCCGGGTGTCACCATCAAGCCGGGCGACCAGGCGCACGAGTTCTACGTGTCCAGCCCGACCAGACTCGGCACGCTCGCCCAAGAGCAGCTGTACTGCACCTTCGACCAGTGGTGGATCCAGCATCGGGACAACCTCAAGGCGAGCACCCGGCTCATATTCACGGACACCGGGGAGGACACGGGCTGGCAGGACTGCCCGGAGGGGGTCGTCCTCGACGCCGGCGGAGCGGCCGGCGTCGGGACCGCCAAGCCCTCCGTTCCGGCGACGAGCAGGGCGCTGACAGGAAACTGACACAGCGCGACGGCCGCGCGACCCCCGGTGCGGGGATCGGCGCGGCCGCCGGAAAAATCACCTATCGGAACCGGCTTCGCGCCGGGTTGTGTCCGTGCCCTGATCGCACGGGTGGCATCCGGGCCGAGGAGTCTTCACTGTCGGCGGCCCGGGTTCGTGGTGGGAGAGCTTGTGCTTCCGGGCGGAGTCTTCCGCTTCCGGTGGGGTGGAGGCTTGAGAAGCCCTGGTGCCGCAAGGGATCCCGCGGCGCCGGGCTCAGCCGCCCAGGTTCGTCAGTCCGCCCAGGGGCAGACCGCCCAGCGGCAGGTTGCCGGCGAGGCCGCCGAGGACCGGCAGGCCGTGCAAGGCGTTGGTGACGCTGTCGAGCGGTCCGGTCTGCGCCTTCGGAGCCTGGGCGGCCGGAGCCGGCGCCTGCGGCACCGGGGCCGCGGCCGGCGGGAAGGACGGCGCGGGGACTGCCGGGGCGACCGGGGCGGCCGGGGCGGCCGGGGCAGCCGGAGTCATGGCGGCCACGGGGGCGGCGTGCCGCGCGATGTGCGTGGTGCGCTCGCCCTGCACGCCCTGCGCCCCCGGCAGCGGACGGCTGCGGCCCAGCGGCACCTCGCCGAGGTCCGCGTAGCCCAGGCCCGGCAGCGCGTCGGGGGACGGCGAGGCGTCGTTCATCATCCCCGGCAGCTGGCCGAACAGCGGGAAGTGCGACAGCGGGATGCCGGCGATGGTCCCCTGGTTGTGGGCCATCGCGCCGAAGACCGCGGGCACGGCGTTGGTGGACACCGGCAGACCGCCGCCGGCGAGGGCCGCCGGGCCGGACTCGGCCGCGGCGGCCTGGCCGGCCATGGCCGCCGCCCCGACGGCGGCCAGACCGACGGTGCCGGCGGCGACGCTCAGACCGCGGAGCGCGCTGGGGGTGAGCTTCGACATCGGTGATACCTCGCGGATTGCATAGGGGACCGCGATCACGGTGTGCGATGCGGCGCCTACGCAACGTACCGACATCGGACGGCGGATCCAACACGTCCTCCGCCGAAGAGGTGAGTCACCCGGCTTCCTAACAGAACGCCGCGGAACCCTTCCGCTCCCGTCGGAATCCCCTTAAGCAGGGGACGGAGACGCCTCGGCGCGCAGCTGCTCGTAGGCCGGCTTCACGTGCTCGTTGATCAGCTCCAACCGCTGGTCAAAGGGCAGGAACGCGGACTTCAGAGCGTTTATCGTAAACCACTGCATGTCCTCCAGCGTGTAGCCGTGGGCCTTGTGCAGTTCGGTGAACTCACGCGTCATCGAGGTGGAGCTCATCAGCCGGTTGTCGGTGTTCACCGTCACCCGAAAGTGCAGGTCTCGCAACAACCCGATCGGGTGGGACTCGTAGGAGCGCGCCGCCCCGGTCTGCAGGTTCGAGGTGGGGCACATCTCCAGCGGGATCCGCTTGTCCCGCACATACGCCGCCAGCCGGCCCAGCGTCGCCTTGCCGTCGGCGTCCACCAGGATGTCGTCCATGATGGCGTTGCCGTGGCCCAGCCGGTCCGCGCCGCACCACTGCAGCGCCTCCCAGATCGAGGGCAGCCCGAAGGCCTCCCCGGCGTGGATCGTGAAGTGGAAGTTCTCCCGGCGCAGGTACTCGAAGGCGTCCAGGTGCCGGGTGGGCGGATACCCGGCCTCGGCCCCGGCGATGTCGAACCCTGACACACCCTTGTCCCGGTGCCGCACCGCGAGTTCGGCGATCTCCGAGGAGCGCGCCGCGTGCCGCATCGCGGTCAGCAGCGTCCCGACCCGGATCTGCCGCCCGGCGGCGGCAGCCCGGCGCTCCCCCTCCCGGAAGCCGGCATCCACCGCCTCCACGACCTCGTCCAGGCTCAGCCCGGCTTCCAGATGCTGCTCGGGCGCATACCGCGACTCGGAGTAGACCACCCCGTCGGCGGCGAGGTCCTCGGCGCACTCGGCGGCGACCCGGAACAGCGCGTCGGCGTGCTGCATCACTCCGACCGTGTGCTCGAAGGTCTCCAGATACCGAGGCAGCGACCCGGAGTCCGCGGCCTCGGCGAACCACCGGCCGAGGCCGTCGGCGGTGCCGTCGTACTCGGGGAGGTTGGTGTAGCCGTACTGGTCGGCCAGTTCGATGACCGTCTGGGGGCGCAGACCACCGTCGAGGTGGTCGTGCAGCAGGGCCTTCGGAGCCCTGCGAATCAGCTCTTCATCCATGGATAGACATTACCGGTTCGAAGCGGCGACTCGGTCCAAAACAAGCGGCGACCGAGTGAACTCCGCGCCGGGAGCAGCGAATTCGCAAGCGCCCGCCAGGCTTTCCAGCGCCGAGTCGAATGCCTCGGGGGTGTCGGTGTGCAGCGTGAACAGCGGCTGGCCGGCCTTCACGGCGTCGCCGGGGACGGCGTGCCACTCCACGCCGGCGCCGGCCTGGACCGCGTCCTCCTTGCGGGCGCGGCCCGCGCCGAGGCGCCAGGCGGCGACGCCGACCTTGAAGGAGTCCATGCCGACCAGCAGGCCGTCCCGGTCGGCGGTGACCACGTGGGTCTCCTTCGCCGTCGGGAGGGTCGCGTCGGGGTCGCCGCCCTGCGCGGTGATCATGCGCTTCCAGGCGTCCAGGGCCGAGCCGTCCTTCAGCTTGTCCGCCGGGTCGACCGCGTCCAGGCCGGCCGCGGCCAGCATCTCGCGGGCCAGCGCGAGGGTCAGTTCCTTGATGTCCTCGGGACCGCCGCCGGAGAGCACCTCGACCGACTCGCGCACTTCCAGCGCGTTGCCGGCGGTGCGGCCCAGGGGGTTGTCCATCGCGGTGATCAGCGCGGTGGTGGCCACGCCGTGGTCGGTGCCCAGGGCGACCATGGTCTCGGCCAGTTCGCGGGCGTTGGCGAAGTCCTTCATGAACGCGCCGCTTCCGCACTTCACGTCCAGCACCAGGGCGCTGGTGCCCTCGGCGATCTTCTTGGACATGATCGAGGAGGCGATCAGCGGGATCGCCTCGACGGTGCCGGTGACGTCGCGCAGCGCGTACAGCTTGCGGTCGGCCGGGGCCAGGCCGTCGCCGGCCGCGCAGACCACGGCGCCGGCCTCGGCCAGCACCGCCAGCATCTCCTCGTTGGACAGCCGGGCCCGCCAGCCGGGGATCGACTCCAGCTTGTCCAGGGTGCCGCCGGTGTGGCCCAGGCCCCGGCCGGACAGCTGCGGGACGGCCGCGCCGCAGGCCGCCACCAGCGGGGCCAGCGGGAGCGTGATCTTGTCGCCGACGCCGCCGGTGGAGTGCTTGTCCACGGTCGGGCGGGTGAGCGCGGAGAAGTCCATGCGCTCGCCGGAGGAGATCATCGCCTGCGTCCAGCGCGCGATCTCGCGCCGGTTCATGCCGTTCAGCAGGATCGCCATCGCCAGCGCGGACATCTGCTCGTCGGCCACGCGGCCGTCGGTGTAGGCGGCGATGATCCAGTCGATCTGCTCGTCGGTGAGCTCCGCGCGGTCGCGCTTGGCGCGGATGACGGTGATGGCGTCCATGTGCTGTTCCCTAGCTGTTGCCGAGATTGTCGGGGCC
The DNA here is from genome assembly GCF_041262705.1 of Catenulispora sp. MAP12-49. Classification (NCBI taxonomy): domain Bacteria; kingdom Bacillati; phylum Actinomycetota; class Actinomycetes; order Catenulisporales; family Catenulisporaceae; genus Catenulispora; species Catenulispora sp. MAP12-49. The sequence goes on from NZ_JBGCCP010000005.1 coordinate 142,648, forward strand.
GAAGGCCCGCGGCAGGAGTTCCGACATCGTCGTCGGAGAGGTGTCAGGGCCCAGATCCACCAGCAGCTCGTTCCCGCCGAACTCGAAGAGCAGCTGGCGGCAGCGCCCGCAGGGCATCAGGACCGCGCCGGCGCCGTCGACGCACGCAAAGGCGACCAGCCGGCCGCCGCCGGAGGCGTGCAGCGCGGACACCAGCCCGCACTCCGCGCACAGCGTCAGGCCGTACGAGGCGTTCTCCACGTTGCAGCCGCTGACGATCCGGCCGTCGTCGACCAGGGCCGCCGCGCCCACCGGGAACTTCGAGTACGGCACGTACGCGTGCGCCATAGCCTCTCGTGCGGCGGTGCGCAGGGCGGCCCAGTCGATCTCGGTCTTCATCGGATCAGGTTAGCCTTCGTTGTTCGTCTAGACGATTGATTCCTGGGGGTCCGGCAAGCAGCACCGCACCTGACAAACAATCTTGCGAAACGGCTCAGCAGCAAGCATGGGCGACCCGGACGACCTCCCTCAGCCTGGTTGGCTGTGGGTGGTCCGCCGGGGCGGCCAGGCGCCGCTGATCAGACAATGCGCCGAAGGCGCCAACGGATACAGCGCGCCGGTACTCCCAGGAATCAACCGTCTAGCCCTTGACGTACGGCTTGCCGTCGGCGGCGGGCGCCCGCACCCGGCCGATCAGGCCGGCCACCGCGAACAGCGTCGCCACGTAGGGCAGCGTCGTCAGCAGGTCCGAGGGGATCGGCAGCTGCAACGACGAGGTCTGGCTGGCCAGCGCGTCGGTGAAGCCGAACAGCGCCGCCGCGGCCAGCGCGCCGAACGGCGACCAGCGGCCGAAGATCACCGCGGCCAGGGCGATGAAGCCCTTGCCGTTGGTCATGTTCTCCGTGAAGTTGCCGACGTTGCCGACCAGCCACGCGCCGCCCAGGCCCGCGAAGGCCCCGCCGATCATCACGTTGCGGTACCGCAGCCGCAGCACCTTGACGCCGACGGTGTCGGCGGCGGCCGGGTGCTCGCCGACCGCCCGGGTCCGCAGGCCCCAGCGCGTGTGGAACAGGCCCACGTGCACCGCCACCACCAGGAACACGGTGATGTAGACGATCAGCGGCTGGTCGAACACCACCGGGCCGATCACCCACAGCGAGGCCAGCCCCGGGATCCGGACCGTGGTGAACGGCGTCAGGTTGTTGTACGAGTTCTGGTTGGTCTGCATCAGCGACTTGAACAGGAAGCCGGTGACGCCCAGGGCCAGCAGGTTCAGCACCACGCCGAGCACGACCTGCTCGATCAGGTACCGGATGGCCAGCACCGCGAGCAGCAGGCCCATCAGCGCGCCGGACAGGACGCCGGCGATCACGCCGATCCACAGGCTGCCGGTGGCCGTGCCGACCAGCGCGGTCATGAAGCCGCCGAACAGCAGCTGCCCCTCGATCGCGACGTTGACCACGCCGGAGCGCTCGCCCACGACGCCGCCGAGGGCGCCGAGCACGAGCGGGACCGCCGCGATCACCATCGAGTCCAGCACGGAGGGCAGCACCAGCCGCTCGCCGCCCTTGGGGTCCGCGGCGCTCCAGGCCATGAAGGCGAAGGTGAAGCAGAACAGGACCACCGAGGTCGCGATCAGCCGCCAGCGCCGGGGCAGCTGCACCGCCAGGCGCGCCGCGCCGAGCGCGATGACGACCACGGCCAGGCCCACGATCGCCGGACGCGCCGGGAAGATCCAGTCCGGGACGTGCGTGCCCTGCTTGGAGACCAGCGTCATCCCGAAGGTGGTGCTGGCGCCGTGCGCGGTGCGGGTGCCCAGGCCGAAGCCGAACAGGGCCACCAGGCCCATGATGATCTGCGTGGCCCCGGCGGTGTACCGCCGGGTGTCCGCCTCGGTGCCGCCGGCTATCGCGGCCGGCGCCGGGGCGATCGTCGCTACGGCCATGTCAGTTGACCTCCGCCTTCGAGGCCGCCTGGGCCGGTTCGGGAACGTACGTCGGAGGGAGCATCACACCGCCTCCGCCGCGGAGTCGACGGCCGAGGCCGGGGCGACCGACGGCGTGACCGTGTGGCCGTTGCGCCGCACGTCCCGCAGCCGGAAGATCTCCTGCACCAGCTTCGGGGCGGCGACGAAGACCACGATCACGGCCTGCACCACGGTGACCACGTCATGCGGCACGGTCGGCGTCGTCGCGGCCTCCATGACCACGCCGCCGGCGTCCAGCGCGCCGAACAGCAGGGCGGCCAGCGCCACCCCGACCGGCTTGCCGCGGCCCAGCAGCGCCACCGTGATGCCGGTGAAGCCGAAGCCGTTGTCCAGGGTGGCGGTCATGGCGTGCGAGGCCGACAGCGTGCCGCTGATCTGCGTCACGGCCACCAGTCCCATCAGACCGCCGGCCAGCAGCATCGCGTAGACCTGGTTGCGCGAGACCGAGATGCCGGCGGTGCGCGCGGCGTCCGGGTTGGAGCCCAGGGCGCGCAGCCGGAAGCCCAGCGTCGAGCGGGTCATCAGCCACCAGATGAGCAGCACGGCCAGGATCGCCAGCACCGTCGAGAGGTTCACCTCGGGGCTGCTGCCGGAGACCGCCGGCAGCAGCGCGGTGCTCTTGACCGGCTTGCTGATCGCGTCCTGGCGGTTCGGGTCGTGGAAGGCCTTGGTCTTGATCAGCCAGGCCAGCACGCCGAGCGCGATGTTGTTCAGCATGATCGAGCTGATCACCTCGTGCGCCCCGAACCGGGCCTTGAGCAGCCCGGTCAGCCCGCCGACCAGCGCGCCGCCGATGATGCCGGCGATGATGACCAGCAGCACGTGCAGCGGCATCGGCGCCGAGATCGAGAAGCCGACCCAGGTGGCGAAGACCGCGCCGATGATCAGCTGGCTCTGGCCGCCGATGTTGAACAGCCCGGCGCGGAACGGCAGCGCCACCGCGAGCCCGGCGAAGACCAGCGGGGTGGCCTCGACGATGGTGTTCTCGATCGGGCGCAGTGCCTGCTTGGCGTGCGGGTCGTAGATCGCGCCGTGGAACATCGCGATGTAGCCGTTGGCGACCTTGTTCCAGGAATCGCTCGGCGCATCGCTCCAGTTCTTGCTGAAGACGTAGCCCCACTCGGTCAGCAGGTGCTGGTCGGAGACGATCATCAGGATGCCGCCGATCACCACCGAGAGCACGAACGCCAGGATCGTGACGGTGACGGTGTTGGCGGAGCTGATCCCGACGAGTACGCGCTTCGCCCGTCCGTCTCCTTCCACCGCCCGTTGAGGAGACGCTTCGCGTCGCAGTTCCGACTCGTTACTCATCGGCGGTCTCACTGCTCTCCTCGGCGGCGGCGGGTGCTTCGACCACCGGTTCCTCATCGGGCACGGCATCCGACACCGCGTCCGGCACGTCGTCGGCCGGCACGTCGTCGACCGGTCCGCGCGCCTCCGGAACAGCCGCGGTCGGGGCCTGTGCCTCGTCCAGCGTGCTGCCGGCCATCAGCAGGCCCAGCTCCTCGTTGGTGGTGTCCGGCGGCACGATCCCGACGATCTTGCCGCGGTACATCACCGCGATCCGGTCGGACAGCGCGGTGATCTCGTCCAGCTCGGTGGACACGATCAGCACCGGCTTGCCGGCGTCGCGCTGCTCGATGATCCGCTTGTGGATGAACTCCATCGCGCCGACGTCGACGCCGCGGGTGGGCTGCGAGGCGATCAGCAGGCTGGGGTCGCGCTGCAGCGCGCGCGCCACGACCACCTTCTGCTGGTTGCCGCCGGACAGCGCGCCGGCCGGGGTGCGCTCGGACTCGGCGCGGATGTCGAACTCGGCCAGCCGGTCGGCGCCGTTCTTGCCGATCGCGTCCAGGTCCAGGGTCAGCAGGCCGCCGAAGGGCTTGTTGTCGTACTGGTCCAGCACCAGGTTCTCGGCGATGGAGAAGTCCGGGACCAGGCCGTCGTGCTGCCGGTCCTCCGGGACGTGCCCGAGGCCCTGGCGCAGCACCGCGCGCGGCGTGGCGCCGACCAGCTGCTTGCCGAACAGCTCCGCGGAGCCGGTCGCGCCGCGCAGACCGGTGAGCGCCTCGACCAGTTCGGTCTGGCCGTTGCCCTGCACGCCCGCGACGCCCAGGACCTCGCCGGCGTGCAGCTCGAAGCTGACCTCGTCCACGGCCAGGAAGCCGCGGTCGTCGGTCACCTTCAGGTTCTTCACGCTCAGCGCGACCTCGCCGGGCTCGCGCGGCTCCTTCTCCACGACCAGCCGCACGTCGCGGCCGACCATGAGCGAGGCCAGCTCGCGCGCGGAGGCGGTGGGCTCGGCGCTGCCGACCACCGCGCCGCGGCGGATGACCGTGATCCGGTCGGCGATCGCCCGGACCTCGTTGAGCTTGTGGGTGATGAACACGACCGACTTGCCGGCCGCCTTCAGCCCCCGCATGACCGTGAACAGCTCCTCGGTCTCCTGCGGGGTGAGCACCGCGGTGGGCTCGTCGAGGATCAGCACCTCGGCGTCGCGCATCAGGGCCTTGACGATCTCGACGCGCTGCTGCACGCCCACCGGCAGGTCCTCGACCAGCGCGTCGGGATCCACCGGCAGGCCGTAGCGCGCCGAGACCTCCTTCACGTCGGCCTTGGCCTTGCGGCGGTCCAGCCAGCCCAGCGGGCCGCCGCGCGCCTCCTCGTTGCCCAGCACCAGGTTCTCGGCCACGGTGAACACCGGGACCAGCATGAAGTGCTGGTGCACCATGCCGATCCCGGCCGCGATCGCGTCACGCGGCGACTTGAACTCGCGCGTCTCCCCGTCGACCACGATCTCCCCGGAGTCCGGGGTCAGCAGACCGTAGAGGATGTTCATCAGGGTCGACTTGCCGGCCCCGTTCTCGCCCAGCAGGCAGTGGATCTCACCGGGTTCGACGGTCAGGTCGATGGCGGAGTTCGCCGCCACCGACCCGAACGTCTTGGTGATGCCACGGAGTTCCAGTCGCATCGGTCGTGATCGCTTCTCGAAAGGGTGTTACTTCGGCTGGGACGGCGAGGTGATCTTGATCGTGCCGGCGGTGATCTGCGACTTCAGGTTCGTGATCTCGGTCTGCAGGTCCGACGGGATCGAGGAGCCCAGCTGCTGGCCGTACACCAGGTCGGTGCCGCCGTTGGACAGGTCCAGGACGTCCTGGGTGCCGCCCTTGAAGTTGCCGGCCGCGGCGTCCTCGACCGTCTTCTTCACCGCGGTCTCGATGCCCTTGGTCACCGAGGCCAGGAACACCGAGCAGTCCTCGTTGTCCGAGACGCAGCCGTCGCTGTCGACCCAGATCACCTTGGCCTTGCCGGCCTTGGCCGAGGCCGTGGCACCGCGCCCGGCGCCGCCGGCGACCGGGAAGACGATGTCGGCGCCCTGGTTGATGAAGCCGTCGGTGATCGACTTGCCCTTGTTGGTGTCCGTGAAGGAGTTCGAGAAGGTGCCGCTGCTGGGGTTGGTCTCGTCCCAGCCCAGGACCTTCACGCTCTTGCTCTTGGCCTTGTTGTAGTACTGGACGCCTTCCCAGAAGCCGTCCATGTAGATGGTCACCGGCGGGATGTTCATGCCGCCCCAGGTGGCCACGACGCCGGACTTGGAGGACGCGGCGGCCAGGTAGCCGGCCAGGAAGCCGCCCTGCGCGGTGTTGAACTCCATGCCGTGCACGTTCGGCACCGGCTTGTTGGTCTTGCTGTCCGCCGAGCTGTTGTCGACGATCGCGAAGTTCTGGCCCGGCTTGGCCGCGGCCTGGCTGTCCGTGGCGTCGGCCATCAGGCCGCCGACCGTGACGATCAGGTTGCAGTTCTGCGACTCGAGGCTGGTGATGTTGGTGACGTAGTCGTTCTCCGTCGCCGACTGGACGTACTTCACCTTGGCCTTGCCGTCGGTCTGCGCGTCCTGCATGCCCTTCCAGGCCGAGGCGTTGAACGAGCGGTCGTCGATACCGCCGGTGTCGGTCACCATGCACGCCTGGAAGTTGGCGTTCGAGGCGGAGCCGCCCGAGGTGGACGAGGACGAGGACGACGCGGAGGTCGTCGAACCGGTCGTGCTCGAAGAGCTCGAACCCGCGGTCGACTTCGAGCCGCAGCCCGCGGCGGCCAGGGCCACCACGGCCGCGGTGGCGGCGATCCTGGTCATGTTGGTGGTGCGCACGGCTCCCCCTCCAGATCTTTCGATAAGACAGCCACAATGTGGACGACGGTAGACAGCGTAAGCAGGCCGTACCTATTGGTCAGTCAGTTCAGCGCTTGCGGGGCCACATCGCAATACACCTGTGATCCCGGAACAGGCGATCATTTTCGGCATGATCGCACGACGCCGCCGGGGGATTACGGGGCGCACGCACCAAGCGGCGGCGAAAGGGACGAAAGGGGCATCAGGTGCTGAAACGCGTTCAGCGCCTGGTCGATGTGCTGTTCAACGGTCCGCCCCGCGACACCCGGGCGTTGAGGTTCCTTTAAGGCGGCGCCGCTTCGGGTTCGCCGCCGCTTCGCCTTGGGCGCTCAGCTGATCCAGTCGCACAGCGCGGCGGTGGCGAGCATCCGGACGCCGACCGCGATCGCGCCCTCGTCGGCCACGAACGTCCCCTGATGCAGATCGCGCACGGCCTTGTCGCCGGGGGTGCGCACGCCGAGCCGGGCCATGGCGCCGGGGACCCGCTGCAGGTACCAGGCGAAGTCCTCGCCGCCCAGGGACTGCGGGGTGCTGACCACCGCCTCGCCGCCCAGGGCCCGGGAGGCCGCGGTGCGCAGCAGGGCCACCGACTCGGCCTCGTTCACCACCGGGGGCACGCCCTGCACGTAGTCCAGGGTGTGCTTGACGCCGAACTTCGCGGCGATCGCGTCGATGAGCTCGTGCACCACGTCCGGGGCCTGGTTCCAGGCGTCCTGGTCCAGGGTGCGGATGGTGCCCTTGGCCGAGCCGTGGCCGGGGATCGCGTTCGGCGCGCTGCCGGCCGCGATCTGGCCCCAGACCAGGGACAGGCCGGCGCGCGGGTCGATGCGCCGGGACAGCGCCGCCGGGACCTCGGCCACGATCGAGGCCAGGGCGTAGACCAGGTCGGCGGTCAGGTGCGGCCGGGAGGTGTGGCCGCCGGGGCCGTCCAGGGTCAGCGAGACCATGTCGCAGGCCGCGGTCAGCGGCCCGGTGCGCAGGCCCACCTGGCCGGCGTCCAGCTTCGGGTCGCAGTGGATGGACAGGATCTTGCTGACCCCGTACAGCGCGCCCTCGGCCACCATGTCCAGCGCGCCGCCGGGCATGACCTCCTCGGCGGGCTGGAAGACCAGGCGCACCGGCCGGGTCAGCCGCCCGGCGCGGGCCAGTTCGGCCAGGGCCAGGCCCGCGCCCAGGACCACGGCGGTGTGCACGTCGTGCCCGCAGGCGTGCATGACGCCCGGGACCCGGGAGCGGAAGTCGAGCTCGTTGGCCTCCTCGACCGGCAGCGCGTCGATGTCGGCCCGGAAGGCCAGGAAGGGCAGCTTCTCGCTGCCCGCCGGGACGATGTCGCAGACCAGACCGGTCCCGACACCGCGCACCCGGGGCGCGAGCCCGGCCCGCTCCAGCCGCGCGGCGATGGCCGCGGTGGTCCGGAACTCGGCACGGCTCAGCTCGGGGTTGGCATGGAGGTCCCGCCGGAAGAGGACCAGCTCCGGCACGAGGTGACCCACCACGTCGAGCACGTCCGAGACGTGCGCGTGCTGATCCGATGCGGAGGCCGAGTCGCTCGCGACCGGCGCTTGGTGAGCCTGGTCCATTGCCCAAGGGTAGGCCCGCAGGCGGTGACTGTGGGGGCGGTCTGTCAAATGATGCGCTGATCGGGTGAAGAAGATCGCGATTTTCTGACCCGATAGGAGGATTGCCCCATGGCCCATGTGGGTAGGAACGCGTTTCTCCGACCTAGCCATGCCAGGGTGACGGATTGTGAAGACCCGCAGGCCCCCCCGACTGCCGAGCCCCCGGCTGCCGCTGCCCGGCGGCCGCCGCGCGATCCAGGCCTACGCCTCCGCCCCGAGCGCCCCGGCCGGCGGCACGATGGAGTTCCGCGTCTCGGTGCCCAGCGGCGCCGCGTGCTCGGTCGCCGTGCGCCGCATCGGCACGCCGGTGCCGACGCCCGCGGTGCGCTTCGTCGGCGAGGACCAGGACGGCGCGGCACTGACATGGGTGCGGGTGACGGCGGCGAAGGACGGCAGCGGAGGCGGGCTCGACGCCAGGTTCGGTGACTGGCCCGGGGTGGCGGGCGGCGGGTGGCGGTCGACGCGCGAAAATTTCGGGGGCGGCTTGGGCGATGGCTTGGGCGATGACTTGGGCAACGGCTTCGGCGGCGACGAGGCGGTCGGCAGCGGCGAAAGTGACCCGGCCGGCGGCGAGCGGAAGCCGGTGCGCGACGATTTCGACAGCAGCGAGGGGACAGCCGGCAGCGGCTTCGGCACTTCGGGCGGGGATTCCGAGCGTGGCGCGGGCGCGACAGCCGGCAGCAGCCAGCGGCCCGGCCGCGACGGCATCAACGCCATCGGCACCGGCGGCCCGGCCGGCGATCTCGGCGTCCCCCTCACCTGGTGCGACTGGGAGCCCTCGCTCCTGCTCGACATCCCCGAGTCGTGGCCGCCGGGCCTGTATGTCGCGCGCTTCACCGTCGAGGCTCCGCTGTTGTCCGTCATGGCGTTGCGGGGGCGCAGCGCGTATGTGCCCTTCGTCGTGCGCGGGCCGTTGGCGGCGGGTTTTCCGACGCTGGTGGTGCTGCCGTTCGCGGCGTACATCGCGGCCAATCCGTGGCCGATCGCCGATGTGCGGCGGGCTCGGGCGCTCTCGCTGGACCGGCCCTTCGCGGGCAACGGGCTGCCCGCCGGGTTCGCCGCCGATGCCGCGTTCGTGGAGCCGCTGACCGCCACCGACTTCGCCACCAGCCTGGATGTGCACGCCGGCCTGGTCGATCCGGCCGCCTATCGCAAGGTGCTGTTCCGCGCCGATCTGTGGTCGCCGCGGATGCGGGCCGCCATCGCCGAGGCGTCGCTGCACGGCACCGACGTCGGCGGCCTCGACGGCGTGCCGCCGCCCTCGGTCGACTTCGCGCCGGGGCCCGACGGCCGGGATGACAGGATCTTGATTCGGTACTGAGGCCGGGCGGCCGGGCCGGCGGCGGTCGAGGACGCGCCGGCTACTCCCCCTGCTCCCCTACGCCCCCAGCATTCGCGCCAGCAGGTTCGCGGTCGCCCGCTGGATCCGCGAGTCGGCGATCCCGTGCGCGGACAGCCCCTTCGCCCAGTGGAACGTGCCGCCGTCGAACACCAGCCCGCCGGCCGGCGTCCGGTGCACCACCGTGTGCTGCATCCGCGGCTGCCCCTGCCCGGTGTACGGCGACGCCGCCAGGATCTCGACGCCCTCGGGGCTCTGAACCCACGGCTGCACCTGGTCGCACTCGCCCCACAGCAGCTCGGGGATCTGCTCCCCGTCCCGGACCCCGGTGCCCTCCCAGAACCAGTGGCCCGCGTTGTCCACCACCAGCGGCGCGGTCCCCTTCAGCGTCGACACGTACTGCGCGCCGAGCACCTCCTGCTCCGGCCGTCCCGTCTGCCGCCACTGCGCGGTGCGCTCGTTCGCCGACGCCGCGCCGGGGTCGGGGCGGTTCTTGTAACAGACGACCGTCCGGCCGCCGTCCTCCAGCCGGATGCGCCAGTAGACGTTGTTCGCGGCGAGGAACGCGACGTGCGCGCCGTTGGCGATCGCCTTGTCGAGCGCGTCGCGCATCTGCGCCGACCAGTACTCGTCGTGCCCGGGGAAGATCAGGGCTTTGTGACGCGTCGGGTCCACGGTCCCGTCGTGCAGGTCCGCGCTGTCGGCGTAGCCGACGCTCTTGCCCTGTTCGGCGGCCCAGGTCTCGACCCACTTGGCGAACGCGGTGTCCAGGTCGAAGTTCGCCGGCAGCCCGGTGACGTGGTACGGCCGGTCGAAGCTGACCTTCGTCGCGGCCTTGCCCTCGGTGTAGATCTTGCCGTCTTCCCAGGCGTAGTACAGGCTCGCGCCGGTCTTCTTGTCCTTGGGGTACTCGTTGTACGCCTGGTACGTCGGGAACGGCAGCGCGACCAGGATGTCGTGGCTCTGCGCGTCGTCGCGCACCACGAAGGGGACGCACGTCTGCAAGCCGTCCTCGGTCCGCAGCTTCGCGACGTAAATCCCGCTGCGCCAGCCGGCCGGCACGTCCAGGTGCCAGCTCGGCGTCCAGGAGCAGGTGATGGTCCGGGTCGACAGATCCAGCGCCGACCACTCCTGCGGCACGCCTTCCAGCGCCTCGGTCTTCAGGACGCTGACATCCTCGGCCCCGACCCGGAACACCTCGACGGTGTACGGCTGCGGCGGGTTCACCGACACCATGAAATCGATGCCCGCGCCGAGGTTCACGCTGTTCGCCGAGGCGTAGACGCGCACGCGCCCCTCGACGTCGCTGCTGGCGCAGGTGCCGCCGGACTTCGGCGACCAGACCGGCTCCCCGGCGGCGGCGACGTGCTCGGCCGGCGCGACGGCGCGGGCCGCCGGGACGGGGTGCCCGGGGTTGTACGGCTTGGCCCGGAACATCCCGGTGACCTCGCGCTTGGCCTTGGCCGCGACGCGCCGGCCGTACTTGCCGAACCCCATGCTGACACCCATTGACGCCGCCGATCGGAACGCTCTGCAGTGATCCCCGATCTGCGCTCGCAGATCTGCCACCATGGTAGTGCGGTCTCAGGTCAGTCGAGTTGGCCTGAGACCGCACCGCCGGTGGCGTCGGACCGCTACTTGGCGGTCGGGCTGGGGACCGAAGTGCCGAACATCGGGCCCGGGTACTTCTGAGTTCCGAGCACACGGCCGTGTGCGTCGTACACCGTGACATCCCCGTTTTTGTAGGAAAGCGCAGAGCCCGGCACCATCACCATGAAGTAGTCGTTCTGCTCCCCGGGAACCTCGATGACCGGCTGCTTCCCGGAGCTCCAGCCGTCGAGGTGCACGGTGACGTACGCCGCGTCCGCGCCGTCGATCCGGCCTTCGGTGTAGGCGGGCGTGTTCACCGGATTGCTTTGGGGAGGGCTGCCTTCGGCGAACCGTCCCAAGATCCTGGTGATCGAGCCGTCGTCGGTCGGGTTGCACCCGCCGCCGGCCAGGAAGTCGCCTGGTTCGCCCGGCGCCGCGTCGCCCCACTGGACCGCGGTGAAATCGCACTCGATGGTCCCCGGCTTGTCCCAGTTGGCCGCGTACGGCAGGTGCGGCCGCGAACTGGGGTCGCCCATGACGTTCGCCGGTTCCGGACCGGCCACCACATAGTGGTCACGGACCAGCCGCCAGTGCTGCCCGTCCTGCGTTCCGCTCGCCAGCACCACGACGCTGTCGTTCGGCAGCGCGGGGTTCCCCTTCCCGGGCGCCGGCAGCGGCGTGGGCACGACGATCGGCGGCGGGTTGGCCGCGTCCTTCGCCTTCGACGTCGGGCTCGATGTCGGGCTCGACGCCGCGCTCACCACCCTGCCCTTCGCGGGGTGGCCGCCCGCGAAGACGCCCATCGCAGCGACCGGCAGGACCGCCAGCGCCGCCACCCCGGACGTCACCGCCAGCCGGCGCCGCGTCCGCCGCACCGCGCCGTCCCGCATGACCTCCGCGGTCGGCGAGGAGCCGATCACCAACCCCGAGACCGCCGCGTCGAACGCGCCATGCAGTCCCCCCTGCAGTCCCTCACGCTCTGACTCGTCGTTCATTCCGCATCCTTCCTTCCAGATTCCGCCAGCATCGACTCGGGATCGACGAGCACGGCGCTGTGCCGCAGCCGGGCCAGCGCCTTCGAGGACTGGCTCTTGACCGTGCCGGTCGAGCAGCCCAGCACCGCGGCGACCTCCCGCTCGGAGAGGTCCTCCCAGTACCGCAGCACCACCACGGCCCGCTGCCGCGGCGGCAGTTCGGCCAGCGCCGCCATCACCGTGGAGCGCTGGGCGAGCGGCTCGTGCGGGACGTGCGAACGCCCGTCCTGCGGTGCCGCCACCAGGTGCTCGGCCACGCGCCGTTTCCGGAACCGTCCGGAGTTGGCGTTGACGAGCACCCGCCGCACGTAGGCGTCGACGTCGTCGGCCCGCCGCACCCGCCGCCACGACGCGTAGACCCGCGTCAGCGCGGTCTGCGCCAGGTCCTCGGCCAGAAACCGGTCCCCCGTCAGCAGATAAGCCGTCCGCACCAGCACCGGCCACCGAGCCGCCATGTAGGCCTGGAACTCGGCGTCGGCGTCGGCCTGGGCACCGGCCCCGGCGTTCTTGTCTGTGCCGCTCTCGGGCATCGCGACCCCCTTCCGCCCTACCTAGAGCACGAGACGGCCGATCGGGGTTGCCCGGACGCCGGGGGCCGCGCTACTTTCGCCGGGACCGTGCAGGAGACCGAGGAGGTGGTACCCGTGAACACATCGACATGGGTGCTCCTTTCCGGGGTCACGGTCGGGCAGTCGTAGGCCGTCCGGGAGCGCCGTTCCACGCGCATTCCCGAAAGGCACGACCATGGAATTCACAGCCGAACAGCGTCTCGACGACGGCGTCGTCGAACGCGAATTCACCCTCGGCGAGGTCCCCGGCATCCTGTGGACGCCCGGATCCGCGTCCGCACCTGCCCCACTGGTTCTGAGCGGCCACCCCGGCGGCCTGCACAGGCGCCTGCCCCGGCTGGTGGCCCGGGCCCGCCACTTCGCCGCGGAGTACGGCTACGCGGTGGCCGCCATCGACCTGCCCGGGCACGGCGACCGGCCCCGGTCCGCGGTCGACGAGCAGCACCGCGCCGATCTGCGCCGGGCACTGGAGGCCGGCGAACCGATCGACGCGATCATCGACGCTTTCATCCTGCCGTTGGTCGAGAAGGCGGTCCCGGAGTGGCGGGCCGTTCTGGACGCCCTGTCCGCGCTGCCGGAGATCGGCGGCCCGGTCTGGTACGAGGGCATGAACTCCGTCGGCATCCGGCTGGCGCTGGTCGAGCCGCGCATCGCGGCGGCCACCCTGTTCGCGCAGAGCTTCGTACCCGCGGCACTGGTCGAGGAGGCCCGGCAGTTCACGATCCCGCTGCTGTACCTCATGCAGTGGGACGACGAAGGGATGGAACGGCAGCCGGTCCTGGACGTGTTCGACGCCTTCGGCAGCCCGGAGAAGACGCTGCACGCCAACCTCGGCGGGCACAAGGGCACTCCGTGGTTCGAGGTGGACAGCGCGGCCCGGTTCTTCGCGCGGCACATGAGCTAGCCGCAACCGCGTGAACGCACAGCCGCCTCGATCGGCCGGTACCGGTCGATCGAGGCGGCGCGTATGTGTTCGGGAACGCGTATGTATTCGGGAAGCTGTCGCCTAGAAAGCGTCCGCCGGCACGTACGTCCCCCAGACCGCCCGCAGTGCGTGGCTGACCTCGCCGCCGGTGGCCCGCGCGGCCAGGGCCTCGCGCATCGGGTACAGCACGTTCTCCGTGTCCGACTCCGCCGCGCGCTTCATCGCGTCCAGCGCCTTCGTCACGGCGCCGTTGTCCCGCTGGGCGCGCAGCTTCACCAAGCGCTCGGCCTGCTGGGCCTCGATCGCGGGGTCCACGCGCAGCGGCTCGTAGGGCTCCTCGACGTCGACCGTGTACTTGTTGACGCCGACGACGGTGCGCTTCCCGCTGTCGATCTCCTGGGTGATCTGGTACGCCGAGCGCTCGATCTCCTGCTTCTGGAAGCCGGCCTCGATGCCCGCGACGGCGCCGCCGAAGTCCTCGACGCGGGCCATCAGCTCCAGGGCCGCGGTCTCGACCTCGTCGGTCATGGCCTCGATGGCGTAGGAGCCGGCCAGGGGGTCGACGGTCTTGGTGACGTCCGACTCGAACGCGATCACCTGCTGCGTGCGCAGCGCGAGGCGGGCGGCCTTCTCCGTCGGCAGGGCGATGGCCTCGTCGAAGGAGTTGGTGTGCAGGGACTGCGTGCCGCCGAGCACCGCGCCCAGGCCCTGCAGGGCCACGCGGACCAGGTTGACCTCCGGCTGCTGCGCGGTGAGCTGGACGCCGGCGGTCTGGGTGTGGAAGCGCAGCATCTGCGACTTGGGGTTCTTGGCGCCGAACTCGTCGCGCATCACGCGGGCCCAGATGCGGCGGGCCGCGCGGAACTTCGCGATCTCCTCCAGCAGGGTGGTGCGGGCCACGAAGAAGAACGACAGGCGGGGCGCGAAGTCATCCACGTCGAGCCCCGAAGCCACCGCGGCGCGGACGTACTCGATGCCGTTGGCCAGGGTGAAGGCGATCTCCTGTGCGGGCGTGGCACCGGCCTCCGCCATGTGGTAACCGCTGATGGAGATCGTGTTCCACTTGGGCACTTCGCGGTGGCAGTACTGGAAGACGTTCGACACCAGGCGCAGCGACGGCTTCGGCGGGAAGATGTACGTCCCGCGCGCGATGTACTCCTTCAGGATGTCGTTCTGGATGGTGCCGGTCAGCTTGCCCGACGGCACCCCCTGCGCCTCGCCGACCAGCTGGTACATCAGCAGCAGGACCGAGCCGGGGGCGTTGATCGTCATCGACGTCGACACCTCGCCCAGCGGGATCCCGTCGAAGAGCACCCGCATGTCCTCCACCGAGTCGACAGCCACGCCGACCTTGCCCACCTCGCCGGCGGCGATCGGCTCGTCGGAGTCGTAGCCCATCTGCGTGGGCAGGTCGAAGGCCACCGACAGACCCATGGTCCCGGCATTGATCAGCTGGTGGTAGCGCCGATTGGACTCCGCCGCGGTCCCGAACCCGGCGTACTGCCGCATCGTCCACGGCTTGCCGGTGTACATCGTCGGGTACACCCCGCGGGTGAACGGATAGACCCCGGGCTCGCCGAGCTTGGCGGCCGGATCCCAGCCGGTCAGCGCGGACGGACCGTACACGGACTCGATCGGCAGGCCGGACTCGCTCAGCGATGACACCTTCGGGCTCCTTAAGGCTACGGGGCTCGCGGCGAGGGTACGCGGCCTCCTTGACCGCAGGGTATTCGGTACCTCTTAAGGGCACCAACGGGTCGGCCTGAGTTTTGCGTCACCTCGGAGTGGTCATGGTGCCACGATGCCGTGACGCCGTGGTTCAACCACCCGCCCCGGGTGGCGATACGGTTGACCGTATGAACCACAGCTCGATGCCGTACACCATCGAGCTGGAACCCGAAGTGCGCGAGTGGCTCGCCGCGCTTCCGCTGCGAGGCAGGCCATGAGTCCGCGGACACGATCTGGACCAGACCCGACCCTGGAGACGCTGGACAAGCTCGCGACAGCACTCGGCCTGGAACTCACCGTCTCCCTGATGAGCAGCCCGCTCGCCGATGCCTGAGCCCCGAGGCCTGAGCCCGGAAGCCCCCTACGCGTACCGCACCGGCAGTGCCTTGATCCCGTTGATCCACGCCGACCGCAGCCGCCGGACGTCGCCGTCCGGGGCCAGCCCCGGCGCCAGGTCGGCCAGCGCCTCGAACATCAGGTTGATCTCCATCTTCGCCAGGTTGGCGCCCAGGCAGTAGTGCGGGCCGCCGCCGCCGAAGCCGAGGTGGGGGTTGGGGTCGCGGGTGATGTCGAAGGTGTGGGGGGCGGCGATCACGGTCTCGTCGTAGTTGGCGGACGAGTACAGCATCACCACTCGCTGGCCGGCCTTGACCTCGACGTCGCCGAGCAGGGTGTCGGCCGCGGCGGTGCGCTGGAAGGAGATGATCGGGGTGGCCCAGCGGACGATCTCGTCGGCGGCGGTCTTGGGCCGTTCCTTCTTATAGAGCTCCCACTGTGCGGGGTTGTCGAAGAAGGCCCGCATGCCGTGCGTGATGGCGTTGCGGGTGGTCTCGTTGCCGGCCACCACCAGCATCATCACGAAGAAGCCGAACTCGTCGTCGTTCAGCTTGCCGAAGCCGTCGCCGCGGTCGGCCTGGATGAGCTTGGTGACGATGTCGTCCTCGGGGTGCTCGCGGCGCTGCGCCGCCAGGCCCATCGCGTACACGAGGAGCTCGATGGAGGCGTTCTTGCCGTCCTCCTCGCTGACGTTCAGGTCCGGGTCGTCGTAGCCGGTCATGGTGTTCGACCACTCGAACAGCTTCCAGCGGTCCTCCTGGGGCACCCCGATCAGGTCGGCGATCGCCTGTAGCGGCAGTTCGCTGGCCAGGTCGGTGACGAAGTTCCCGCTTCCGCGCTCCACCGCCTCGGCCACGATCCGGCGCGTGCGCTCCTTGAGCACCGACTCCAGCGCGTTGATCGAGCGCGGGGTGAAGCCGCGCTGGACGATGTTGCGCATCTTGGTGTGGTCCGGGGCGTCGGCGTTCAGCATGATGACCTTCTGCATGTCGAGGTCTTCGCGCGTGACGCGGGGGCCGAAGCGCACCAGGGCGGTGTTCGGCGAGGAGGCGAACAGCTCCGGGTGCGTGGAGACGTACTTGACGTCCGCGTGCCGCGAGGCCACCCAGTACCCGTCGTCACCGAACGGCTGCTGGGAGTCCGGGGTCGCGCACCACCACAGCCGCGCGGTCCGCCGGAGCTCGGCGAACTCCTCGAACGGCATCCGCTCCTCGTACAGGTCCGGATCGGTGAAGTCCCGGTTCACCGGGATCGCGGGCTTGGTCGAAACAGACATGCGAGCGCCTCCCGGCCGAGTTTCCTGACGGGCTGTCAGCTTCCGGTGTAGGGGCACCGTAATAACGTGTTCTACTTTCCGCAATAGCCATCGGCACCGGCGGTCGTTACCGCGCCGCAACCTGCGAGGACGGGCGGATATTTAAGCCAACGAAAACGTTGGCAAATCCCTCACAAGGCCGAACGCTACCCATTCGGCGTCCGGGCCTTGAGGGGTTGGTCACACTCGGCTTGCGAGTCCCTTTTGTCCATTTGATGATCGTTAGCATGACCGCTGGCACCGAAGCCTGGCCGCATGTCACGACCGTTGCGGGAGGTAGCGGTAGTCGTCTCGTCAGCTACTTCACCTGAGAGGCTGGGCATGGCAAGCGGAGCTCAGGGCGCCAAGGGCACCCTCTACCGCGGCCGGGAAGGCATGTGGAGCTGGGTCGCGCAACGCGTCACCGGCGTCCTCGTGTTCTTCTTCCTGTTCGCACACGTGCTCGACACGGCCCTGGTCCGCGTCAGTCCGCACACGTACAACCAGGTCATCGGCACGTACAAGAACCCCGTGGTGAACCTCCTCGAGGTCGGCCTGGTCGGCGCCGTCATGTTCCACGCCTTCAACGGCCTGCGGATCATCGCGATCGACTTCTGGAGCAAGGGGCCGAAGTACCAGCGCCAGCTCCTGTGGTTCGTCGTCGGTCTGTGGGCGGTGCTCATGCTCGGCTTCCTGGAGCCGATGATGCAGCACACCTTCCACGAGTGGTTCGGGTGGTAAGCCGGTCATGAGCACTCACGTCTCCCTCGAGCCGCCGCGTACGGGAAACCCCGGCCGCTCGCAGCGCATGCGCACCCGCAAGGGACCGGGCAAGGTCACCCGCGGCAACTTCGAGCTCTACTCCTGGCTGTTCATGCGGGCCTCCGGGGTCCTGCTGGTCTTCCTGGTGCTCGGCCACCTGTTCATCATGATGGTCACCGACGGCGGCGTGGAGAAGATCGGCTTCGCCTTCGTGGCCGGCCGCTGGGCCTCCCCGTGGTGGCAGTTCTGGGACCTGCTGCAGCTGTGGCTGGCGATGATCCACGGCACCAACGGCATGCGCACCGTCATCAACGACTACGCCGACAAGGACCGCACCCGCGCGATCCTCAAGGGCCTGCTGTACACGGCCGCCGTGCTGACGATCTTCCTCGGCACCCTGGTCATCTTCACGTTCGACCCGAACATCAAGGGCTAGGCGAGCGCATGGCACCTCAGATCCACACCTACGACACCATCATCGTCGGCGCCGGCGGCGCGGGCATGCGCGCGGCCCTGGAGTCCTCCAAGCGCAGCCGCACGGCGGTGCTGACGAAGCTGTACCCGACCCGCTCCCACACCGGCGCGGCGCAGGGCGGCATGTGCGCCGCGCTGGCCAACGTCGAGGACGACAACTGGGAGTGGCACACCTATGACACCGTGAAGGGCGGCGACTACCTGGTCGACCAGGACGCCGCCGAGATCATGTGCAAGGAGGCGATCGACGCCGTCCTGGACCTGGAGAAGATGGGCCTGCCCTTCTCCCGGACCCCCGAGGGCAAGATCGACCAGCGGCGCTTCGGCGGCCACACCAAGGAGCACGGCAAGGCGCCGGTGCACCGGTCCTGCTTCGCCGCCGACCGCACCGGCCACATGATCCTGCAGACGCTGTACCAGAACTGCGTCAAGCAGG
The DNA here is from genome assembly GCF_041262705.1 of Catenulispora sp. MAP12-49. Taxonomy (NCBI): domain Bacteria; kingdom Bacillati; phylum Actinomycetota; class Actinomycetes; order Catenulisporales; family Catenulisporaceae; genus Catenulispora; species Catenulispora sp. MAP12-49. The sequence goes on from NZ_JBGCCP010000005.1 coordinate 160,891, forward strand.
AAGTCGAGTTCTACAACGAGTTCTACGTCCTGGACCTGCTCCTGCACGAGGACCCGGACGGCACCAAGCACGCCGCCGGAGTCGTCGCGCTGGAGCTGGCCACCGGCGAGATCCACATCTTCCGCGGCAAGGCCGTCATCCTGGCCACCGGCGGCTTCGGCAAGGTCTTCAAGACCACCTCCAACGCGCACACCCTGACCGGCGACGGCATGGGCATCGTGTGGCGCCGCGGGCTGCCGCTGGAGGACATGGAGTTCTACCAGTTCCACCCGACCGGTCTGGCGGGCCTGGGCATCCTGCTCACCGAGGGCGCCCGCGGCGAGGGCGGCATCCTGCGCAACGCCGACGGCGAGCGCTTCATGGAGCGCTACGCGCCGACCATCAAGGACCTGGCGCCCCGCGACATCGTCGCGCGCTCCATGGTCCTGGAGGTGCGCGACGGCCGCGGCGCCGGTCCCAACAAGGACTACGTCTACCTGGACCTGACGCACCTGCCGGCCGAGCAGATCGAGGAGAAGCTGCCGGACATCACCGAGTTCGCCCGCACCTACCTCGGCGTCGAGCCGACCACGGAGCTGGTGCCGGTGTACCCGACCGCGCACTACGCGATGGGCGGCGTGCCGACCAACGTGGCCGGCGAGGCGCTGGCCGACAACGACACCGTCGTCAAGGGCCTGTACGCGGCCGGCGAGGTGGCCTGCGTGTCGGTCCACGGCTCCAACCGCCTGGGCACCAACTCGCTGCTGGACATCAACGTCTTCGGCCGCCGCGCGGGCATCAACGCCGCCGAGTACACGGTCCACGCCGAGCTCAAGCCGCTGCCGGCCGAGCCGGAGCAGGCCGTGGTGTCGATGGTCGAGGGCCTGCGCACCTCCACCGGCCACGAGCGCGTGGCGCAGATCCGCTCGGAGCTGCAGACCACGATGGACCAGAACGCCGGCGTGTACCGCAACGACGAGACGCTGGCGCAGGCCGAGAAGGACGTCAAGGAGCTGCAGCGCCGGTACCAGGACGTCGCGGTCCAGGACAAGGGCAAGCGGTTCAACACCGACCTGCTGGAGGCCGTGGAGCTGGGCTTCCTGCTCGACCTGGCCGAGATCCTGGTCCTGGGCGCCCGCAACCGCACCGAGTCCCGCGGCGCGCAGGCGCGCGAGGACTACCCGACGCGGGACGACGTGAACTGGCAGAAGCACACGATGGCCTACCGGGAGAAGGACGGCGAGGGCGGTTACAAGATCCGCCTGGACTACAAGCCCGTCATCGTGACCCGCTACCAGCCGACGGAGCGTAAGTACTGATGAGCACCGCCGTACAAGAGCACGTTGAGACCTCCGCATCCGGCAAGGCCGGCGTCCAGATGATGACCATCACGGTCCGCATCCGGCGCTACAACCCGGAAGTGGACTCCGCGCCGCACTGGGTGGACTACCAGGTCACCGCGGACCCGACGGCCCGCATCCTGGACTCGCTGCACAAGATCAAGTGGGAGCAGGACGGGTCGCTGACCTTCCGCCGCTCCTGCGCGCACGGCGTCTGCGGTTCGGACGCCATGCGGATCAACGGTAAGAACCGGCTGGCGTGCAAGGCCCTGGTGAAGGACCTGAACCCGACCAAGCCGATCACCGTCGAGCCGATCCAGGGCCTGCCGGTGCTCAAGGACCTCGTGGTCGACATGGAGCCGTTCTTCCAGGCCTACCGCGACGTCAAGCCGTTCCTGATCGCGCACGGCAACGAGCCCACGCGCGAGCGGATCCAGTCGCAGAAGGACCGCGACCGCTTCGACGACACCACCAAGTGCATCCTGTGCGCGGCGTGCACCACGTCGTGCCCGGTGTTCTGGGCCGACGGGCAGTACTTCGGCCCGGCGGCGATCGTCAACGCGCACCGGTTCATCTTCGACTCCCGCGACGACGGGGCGAACGAGCGTCTGGAGATCCTGAACGACCGCGAGGGCGTGTGGCGCTGCCGGACCACGTTCAACTGCACCGAGGCGTGCCCGCGCGGGATCCAGATCACGCAGGCCATCGCCGAGGTGAAGCGGGCGCTGATCACGCGTCGAGTCATTTGACCTCTGAATGACCCGATATGCGACACTGGTCTGATATCTGAAAGAAGACCCGCCGGATGGTGATTTCCGGCGGGTCTTCCACTTTCGGGGGCACGTTTCGCGGGACGCTGGTCTGTGCTCCACGCCGGCCGATCCCGCGGCCGGCGGGGCCCTCGAGAAAGGGACCGACGATGCGCCGACTGGCCGCCGTCACCGCCACCGCGTTCCTGTCCGTCGCCGCGCTGTCCGCAGGCGCCGCCTCCGCTCAAGCCACCACCGCCCACCGCACCGCTCACGCCGCGCCCCGGTTCACCGTGCACGTGCTCGGCGCCGTGCACCTCAAGCGCGTGGACTCCCCGCACGGCCGGACCCACACCGCCTACCTGCTCTGTACGACGACCACGGCCCACGGCGCCACACCGGTGATCCACGGCGCCGGCGGCCTGAAGGACGCGACCTCGGCCTGCCAGGAGCTGGCCGCGGTCCACGGCCGGCTCGACGAGCTGGCCGTCCACCCGGCGTGGATGGCACCGGCCCTCGAAGCGCCGGTGGAGGTCCAGGCGGCCGGAACGTGGGAGGGCCGGAAGGTCGCGTGGAGCCACAGGTTCTCCAACGGCGGCTGGGCGGCCAAGGCGACCGGGGACGTGTTCGCGTTCTGAGCCACCCGACCCTGCGGTTCTGAAGCTGCGGCGGCGAGGTCCCTGCGCGGGGCCTAGCCCCGCAGCCCTCTGCGCGCGTTCTCCTCGGCGATGGCCCGCTCGACGGCCGCGCGGTCGTCGGGGTCCAGCGGGCTGAACACCGCCGGCTCGCCGGGCAGCGGGCGGTTCGCGGCGCCGGCGCGCAGACCGTCGAGCAGGATGCCGACGAGGCGGTCGGTCAGCATCTCCGGATCGATCATCGGCGGGCGGGGGTCTCCGCCGACGCCCCGAAGGCCGTGCACATCTGAGCGCTGACAACGTGTTCGGCCGCTGACGCAACCCCCCGCGTCCGTCGCTTCGTCAGTGGGGTGACCACGGAGGGAGCGGCGGATGCGGGAAGCGCGTGAGCGGGAGTTCGACGAGTTCGTCCTCGCACGGCAGCACAGGCTGCTGCGTACGGCGTACCTGTTGTGCGGGGACTGGCACCTGGCCGAGGACCTGACGCAGAACGCGCTGGCGAAGGTGTACACGGCATGGAACAGGATCCAGCGCGTCGAGCAGATCGACGGGTATGTGCACCGGATCCTGTTCCGCACTTACGTCGACACCTATCGGCGTCGCCGGAAGCAGGAGATCTTGAGCGCGGCGGTTCCGGACGTCGCTGGCACTGGTATTGCCAGCGACGTCCGCTTGACTCTACTGTCCGCGCTCGCCAAGGTCACGCCCCGCTACCGCGCGGTGCTGGTGCTGCGGTTCTGGGAGGACCGGAGCGTCGAGGAGACCGCCGACGCGCTCGGCATCTCCGCGGGCTCGGTGAAGTCGCACACCCACCGTGGTCTCCACCAGTTGCGCTCGGTCCTGGGGGACCAGGCGCTGGATCTCATCGGGAGCTGAGGAGGCCTAGATGGAGGAGACAGATGTCGGGAGGTTGTTCGCCGCGGTGGCGCCGGAGACGGTGCCGACGGTCGGCGGCCTGCCGGAACGGGCCCGGGCGCTGGGACACCGGCAGCGGCGGCGGCGCGCCGTGATGAGCGGCGGCGGGACGGCACTCGCGCTGGCCGGGGTGGTCGGGGCGGTGGTGACGCTCGGCGGGTTCGGGTCCGGGCAGCCGGCGAGGGCCGGGAGCGGACCGGCGATCGGCCCCGGCAGCACCGGAACCGGGCCGGTCCCGAGCTCCGACGGGGGCCGCAGCCTCCCGGGCAGGATCCCGGTCAGCCCGCCGACGGGTTCGAAGGTGTTCTCGCCTCCGGGCTCGGGAAAGGATCCCTCGTTCCCGACGGCGTCCCATGATCCGGTCGCCGACGCGGCGGTACTGGCCGCGATCAAGGCCGCGCTGCCGGCCGAATACGCTGCGGAACTCAAGCTGTTCCGGGGTGCGGAGATGAATGGCTACGCCGCGGAGTTCAATATGGGTCAGGCGGTACTCGATGTTTCCGTGACGCACTATGTGCCGGGGAACTCCGGGGGCACTCCGACCACGTGCACGGCCGACGCCTCCCACTGCACCAAGGGCACTGCGACGCTGCAGGGGCACCAGGTCAGGTGGACTTACTACAGCGGTGGCATGAGCGGCGGCCCGGGCCTCACCGTCGACGACGACCAGGCTTCGGTCAGCTACTTCTTCTCGGAAGAGATCGCGGCACCGCTGGGTATGGCCGAGATGAAGGGCGTCGGGTTGAACAATCAGGTGGCCGGCGCACTGCTGGCGACGTTGCCGAAGAAGTGATGCCGAGGCGGTAGACCCGCCTCTGCTCTACAACCAGCCCCGCTGCTGCGCCGCCCGGACCGCCTCAGTGCGGTTCCGGGCGGCGGTCTTCTGGATGCAGGCCGACAGGTAGTTGCGCACCGTGCCCTCCGACAGGTGCAGCCGCCGCGCGACGTCGGCGATGGTCGACCCGTCGGCGCAGGCCCCGAGCACATCGCGCTCCCGCGGCGTCAACGGATTCTCCCCGGCGGCCAGCGCGGCGGCCGCCAGATCCGGATCGATGACCCGCTCCCCCCGCAGCACCTTGCGGATGGCCGCGACCAACTCGGCCACCGGAGCGTCCTTCACCAGGAACGCCGAAGCCCCGGACTCCATCGCCCGCCGCAGGAACCCGGGCCGCCCGAACGTGGTCAGGATGATGATGCGCACATCCGGCAGCGCCCGGTGCAAGGCGTCGGCGGCATCCAGCCCCGACATCCCCGGCATCTCGATGTCCAGCAACGCCACCCGCACATCAGCCGCCTTCGCCGCCGCGAGCACCTCGTCACCGCGGCCCACCTCCGCGACGACCTCGAGATCGTCCTCGAGGTTGAGCAACGTCGCCAGGGCACCGCGCACCATGGCCTGATCCTCGGCGAGCAGGAGGCGGACGACATCGGGAGAGGCGTCGGTCATGGGGCCAACCTATCGTCGGGCGGGGCGGGAGGCGGTGCGGCGGATGCGGATCTACCCCGCACTCGCCCGCGCCGGCGCCGCCGCCACCAACCGGAAGTCCCCATCGTTCCCGCCCACCGACAGCCGCCCGCCGACCGCGTCCAGCCGCTCGCGCAGCCCGGTCAGGCCGTGGCCGCCGCAGTCGTCCGTCGAGCCGATCGTGGCGGCCAGCCCGCGGCCGTCGTTGCGCACGGTGAGGACCATCTCCTCGCCGCTGCGGACCAGGGTCACCTCGACCCGGTCGGCGCCGCTGTGGCGGATCGCGTTCGTCACCGCTTCACGCAGGCTCCAGGCCAGGGCGGCTTCGCTCCCGGCGTCGAACTCGCCGGTGGCGGCGGCCACCTCCGGGGAGGCGTCGAGCTTGATGCCGGCCGCTTCCAGGGCCGCGTGCGCCGAGGCCACCTCCACCGCGAGGGTCGCGCGGCGGTAGCCGCTCACGGCCTGGCGGATGTCGGTCAGGGTCTGGCGGGAGACCTGCTCGATCTCCTCGACCTCCTTCAGGGCCGCGTCCAGGCGCGGGGTGGGGCCGTCCGGGGCGGCGTCGCGGGCCTTGGCCATCATGCGCTGCGCCAGTTCCGCCTTCAGGGTGATGGTCGCCAGGGAGTGGCCGGTCAGGTCGTGGAGGTCGCGGGCCAGGCGTAGGCGCTCCTCGTTGGCCGCCAGGCGGGCCACCTGGGTGCGGGCTTCGCGCAGTTCCCCGATCAGCAGCGCCATCTGGCGGATGCCGAGGGTGGACATGCCGGCGAAGAAGATCGGGAAGGACAGGGTCAGCCAGGTGGAGAAGGAGCGGAGGTCGCTGGAGACCAGGACGCAGACGGTCATCAGGCCCAGCGCCACGAGGACGCCGCGGAAGGCCACGCCGTTCCGGATCGACAGGCCCAGGCCCGCCCCCGCGCCGACGTACACCCACATGACGGCCAGGTCCGGGTAGATCCACAGACTCGTCACCAGCGCGATCGACGCCATGACCACCAGAATCGGCAGCACCCCGCGCGGGGCCTCGTTGACCACGCCGACCGACCCGGTCTTCGGATACACCGCGTTCGCCAGCCAGCAGTACGCCACCACGAACACCGCGACCACGCCGTAGACCAGCAGTTTGAAGCCCGGCGCGTGGTGCGACCCGGCCACCTTCGCGACCGGGTCGATCAGGTAGAACAGCCAGACCGCGGCGAACAGCCACTTGTACCGGCCCGGCTGTCCCACCCGCGGATGCCGCATCTTCGGAGGTGAGTCCAAGTAAGCCAAACGGTCGGCCCATTCCGCAGCGCCGGCCATCCCCTCCTCGGCCGTCGCCGACGGCCCCTCGGCCGACCGCTTGCTCCACACGTCCATCACCTCCGTATCGTGCCTCCCCTAGGGGGTCCCTCCGCAATTCGTCACTGTTCCTTCGCCGACCGGTACGAGAGCACCGCCAGCAGCGCGAACAACACGCCCCACGCCGCGACCACGGCGATCGACGTCATCGAGACCTTGCCGGTGGACAGGATGTCCGTCCCCAGCTTGTGGGCCTGGTACGTCGGGAACCACTTGCCGATCTTCTCCAGCGTGCCGCCGAGCGGGAACCACAGGCCGCCCAGGATCGCCATCGGGAAGAAGGTCAGCATCACGGCCGGCTGCGCGGTCTCCGGGTCGAAGCGGTAGCCGATCGCCACCGCCAGCGAGACGAAGGTCATCGAGACCAGCCACAGGATCACCGCGTTGGCGACCCACTTCCAGGCCGGCATCTCGACGTGGTTCAGGAAGGCGCCGATGCCGAACACCACCAGCACCGACGGGATGGTCGTGGCCAGCGAGGTGACCACCTTGGCGAAGACGTAGCCCCAGCCCGGCAGCGGGGTCAGCCGCAGCTGCCGGGTCCAGCCGGACTTGCGCTCGGTGGCGATCCGGATGGAGTTGTTCATCAGGGCCCCGGCGAACGCGCCGTAGGTGGCCATGGCCAGCATGTAGTAGGCCTTGAAGTCGACCCCGTCGGCCTGGGTGCTCTGCTTGCCGATGATCAGGTACAGCGCCGCCGGCATCGCGATCGCGAAGATCAGGTACCGGCCGTTGCGCATGACCCGCAGCACGTCCAGCTTGGTGAGCGTCAGTGTCGCGTTCATCGCGCCGCCTCCAGGGTCTCGGTGTTGGTGTCCCCGACGGAGTTGTCCTCGGCGGTGATCGCCAGGAAGGCCTGCTCCAGACCCAGCGCCTGGATCTCGATGTCCGCCGGCCGGTAACCGGCGTCCAGCAGCGCGTACAGCGTGGCGTCCGAGTCGGAGGTCTGCAGCCGCACGATGTCCGCCTGCCGCTCCACGTTCACCAGGTTCGGCAGCCGGTACAGCACCGCGTCCTGCACCCCGGGAAGCCGGAACGACAGCCGCTTGGCGCCGGCGCTGGCCTTGATGTCGGCCGCCGTGCCGTCGGCGAGCAGCCGGCCCTTGTTGATGACGATGACGCGCTCGGCGAACTGGTCCGCCTCTTCCAGGTAGTGCGTGGCGAACAGCACCGTCTTGCCCTCGTAGGCGCGCTCGCGCATGGTCGCCCAGAACGCCTGGCGGTTCTCCACGTCCATCCCGGTCGTGGGCTCGTCCAGGACGATCAGCGGGCTGTCGCCGATGATCGCCATCGCGAACTGCACGCGCTGCTGCTGCCCGCCGGACAGCTTGTCCACCCGGCGGTCGGCCAGGTCGGCGATGTTGGCCCGCTTGAGCGCCTCGGCGACCGGGATCGGCCGCGGGTGCAGCTTGGCCCACAGCTCGACCTGCTCGCGCACCGTCACGTCGCTCATCAGGCCGCCGGACTGCAGCATCGCGCCGACCATGCCGTGCTTGATGGCCGCGGCGGCGGTCCCGCCGAACAGCGCGACCCGGCCGGAGTCGGGCCGGCTCAGGCCCAGCAGCATGTTCAGCGACGTCGACTTGCCGGCGCCGTTCGGGCCGAGGAAGGCGATGGTCTGGCCGGGCTGCAGGGACATGGTCAGGCCGTTGACGGCGTGGACCGGGCCCTTGGGCGAGTGGAAGGTCTTGCTCACGTTCTCGAACTCGACTACCGCCCCGTCCGGGCTTCGAGTGTCTCGTGGCATCTCAGTGGTCCCCAGTGTCCTTCAGAAGGTGTGGCCGGCTGTGCGGCGATTTCCCGTGCGAGACCAATGACATCACCGCGACCTGGGCCGCAGCCATGGTGAAAGCTCGTGAAAACCGCATGACAGCTGTCATGGGCGCCGCTGTGAAAACCTCATGGGGCGCCCGGGACGATCCGCACCGGGCGCCCGCGCCACCTAACCGGCCAGCACCGATCTGTACAACTCGCTGACATGCGCGGCCTGCTCGGTGACCCCGTAGCGCTCCAGCGCCCCCGGCGGCGCCGAGCGGTCCACCGGTTTCAGCTCCGCCGCGCACCGCAGTGCGGCCACGAACGCGTCGGGGCGCGAGGGCACCCGCGCCGCCCGGTCCCCCAGGCCCGGCAGGCCGTCCAAAGCCGGGGAGTCGGAGTAGACCGCCGGCAGCCCGCAGGCCACGGCCTCCAGCGGCGCCAGCCCGAAGGTCTCCGACGGCGAGGGCGAGGCGAACACGTCCATCGCCGAGAGCAGGTCCTTGATCTCCAGCATGCCGCCGCCGACGTCGCCGGTGAAGTGCACCCGGCCCGGCATCAGCTCGGCGGCCAGCCGCTGCAGGCGGGCCCGGTCCGGGCCGGCGCCGACGATCAGCGCGATCGCGCCGTCGATCCGGCCGGCGGCCTCGATGAGCACCTCGAAGTGCTTGTCCGGGTCCAGCCGGCCGACCCCGCCTATCACGAAGGCGTCGTTGTCGATGCCCAGGATCTTGCGGACGAGGGTGCGCGCGTTCGGGTCGAAGCGGAACTCGCGGATGTCGATGCCGTTCTCGATCACCTCCACCCGGTCGATCCGCCAGGCCCGCAGGTAGTCCGCGACGGCCTGCGAGACCGCTATCGTCACCCGGCCCATGCGCTCGGAGGCCCGGTACATGGCGCGCACGCCGACCCGGTCCTTCGGCTTGCCCTCGATGAGCTCGCGGCCCAGCGAGTGCTCGGTGGCCACGATGGCCCGGACCCCGGCCATGCGCGCGGCCAGCCGGCCGTACAGGTGGGCCCGGTACAGGTGGGTGTGCACGAGGTCGAAGCCGCCGTCCCGGATCAGGCTCACCAGGTGCATCAGCGAGGCCATGTCGCGGTTGGACGGCATGCGCAGGTCGTGCACCCGGAACCCGTCGGCCCGGATCCGCTCCCCGACGCGGCCGCCCTCGGTCAGGCACGCCACCTCGCACTCCTCGGGCAGGTGCTGGAGCAGCGTGGCCAGCTGGCGTTCGGCGCCGCCGGAGGCCAGGCCGGTGATGACGTGCAGGATTTTGGTCATACGGGGCCGCCTTCCTTGCCCCGCGCGCCGGAACGCGGGCGGACGGCCGGCCACGGGCCTGCGCCGTCGCGGGCGCCGGCGCGGGGACGGGCCGTGGGGTGAGGTCCGGGCCGGCCCCGGACCGGGAGTGGAGACACCCGCGGCGGAATCAGAGGTTTGATCCGAGGATGGGCGGCGATATCGGATAGGACCCCCCGAAGACCGTGCGCGCGCACGGCAATGTTCGCCCCTGCCATCGGTTCCCCCCGGATCCCACGCTTGTCTGCGCTGCGGAATCCGCCGTAGGCCGTCCCCATAGGCGGATCCTAAGAGGCCTCATTTGTGTTGACAACGGCACCGGAGGGCGACTGGTTCAACTCCGTCCGGTGTTAGGCCCATGTCAACCGTTTCCGGTTCAGGGTCGATCAGCGGGCGATCAAAAACTGATCGCCCGCCGAGTGGGGATCGCCGTCGTGAAACGGCGTCGCAAAGAATTGAGAAACCTCAGTGATGCGACGACGGTCCACCCAGCAGACCGCCCAACAGCGATCCGTCAGATCCCGAGGTGGCGGTGCCGTCGGGCGACCCGGAGCCGGCACCGCCGCCCGGCGTCCCGGTCCCGGTCCCGGTCGGCGTGTTCGGGCTACTAGTAGTGGCGCCCTGCGTTCCGGTGGGAGGGTACGGCGAGGACGTCGCCCCGCCGGCCGGTGACCCCGAGGGGACGCCTCCCGTCCCGCCATCGGCCGCCTGGCCGTTGGCCGCTCCGGCCTGGCCGCAGACGACCTTGTCCTGCGCGGCGTACGAGCTGTGGAAGACCTCGCGGACCGGGTCCTGCCCGGCCTTGATCAGGGTGCGCGTGACGTCGACCTGGAAGCCGGGCACGCCGTCATCGGCGACACAGGACAATGCCGAGGCCGAGGAGTACGTGGTCTTCGGCTGCACCAGCGCGTAGTGCGGCGAGGTCTCGGTCTGCACCGAGTCGTACGCCTTCTGCCCCAGCACCGCGACGGTCACCGCGTTGTCGGTGGAGCTGGTCCAGAGGTAGATCGGAGCGCCGGAATCGTTCTGGAACTTCAGATCCACGTCCGGATACGACACCGCGGCCTCCATCCCCGGCGGGAAATGGTCGGTCACGGTGGCGTGCGGATGGTGCTCCACATCCTTGAGCCCGGCCAGATACTCGGCGTTGAACAGCGCGGTGGCGACCATCGAGGTGCCGGCACCGGCGTCCTGCGCCGAGATGGCCGCGCCGGCCGAGCCGGACTGGCCCGAGGCCGGGACGAAGCCGTTGGCGGCGGTCCGCGCGCCGAGCACCTGGTTCAGGCTGAACACCTGGCCCGGCTGCAGGATCTGGCCGCGCACCAGATCCGCCGCGTGCTTGACGTTGGCGGTGCGCTGCGTGGCGGCGCTGAAGGGCGCGGTGTACAGGCCCATCACATCGCGGATCCCGAGTGCCTGCGCGGCTTCCGTGCCCAGCGCCGGGGGCAGCGGACCGATCGGAACGGTCGCCACGCGCTGCGCCGAGGAGGTCTTCGTCAGCACCGGCAGCACGGCGTTCTGGATCGCCTGGGGCGCGTAGCCCACGCCGTTCTTGCCCGGCGCCAGCACCGGCTGGCCGCCGGAGACGGTGAAGCCAGCGTCGGTCGGCGGCTGCTCCAGCTTGGCCAGCGCTTCGTGGTCGAGCTCGGCGCGGATCCCGGCGCCGTCGAGCTTGGGCGCCAGACCGCCGTGGCCGTCCGGCTCGATCGCCAAATGTCGCCCCAGGATCGCGGGCTTCAGAACGGTGCGCATGCTGCCGGTGATCAGGGTCACCGAGCCGGACATCGCCGGGCGCGCGAAGTCCTGCATGGCCTGCGCGACGGCCGCCGGGGTGACGGTCGGCTGGACGTTCTGGACCGTCAGGGCGACCGGCGCGACGGGGAAGGCGCCGGCGGACGTCGATGCCGGGGCGTCCGCCGGGACCGGGACGCCGGCCCCGGCGGGCGCGGGTGCCGGCGAGGGAACCATGGCCGGCGCCGGAGTCTGGCCCGAGGCCGAATCGGACGGGACCGGCGTGGAAGGCGACGTGGCCGTCGGAGCCGAAGCCGTGCTCGCGCTGTCGCCGGGGGAATCCGTCGCGGAGGGCGCCGACGAAGGTGTCGACGAAGGTGTCGCAGAGGGCTGTTTCGTGCGCGCCCCGGTCGAGTGATGTGTGGGAGACAGCGCGGGTTTCGCCGGCGCGACCGCATGGGCGGCCGGAGCCGTCGGTAGGACCCCGGGGGTCCCCATCGCCGCCAGGTGCACCGCGGCGACCCCGTCGTCGAACGCCGAGACCACGGCGTCCGCCGCCGCGTCGACATCGATCGTCCGGCCCGGCCGCGGCGCGATCGGCGTCGGCACGCCGCCGGGGAAGATGACGCTCCCGTCCACCATCGGCTTGTCGAAACCGGCGGTGAGCTTGGTCAGCGCGGCCGTCAGCGCGGCGCGGTCCACGCTCACCCGCAACGACACCTGGCGGCCGGTCCCGGCCAGCGCCGGGATGGCGACCGCCGGATCGGTGCGGCCGGCTACGGCCGCGGCGACCGTGCCGGCGTAGTCGATGTGCAGGCCGGACGTGTCCGGCGGAAGCTGGAACGTGGTGCCGTCGGCGGTCAGCCGGATCGGCGCGTTCAGCGTCGGGGCGAGCGCCGCCGACAGCTTGGCCGCGGCCGCGGTACGCGACATGCCGCCGATGTCGACGCCGTCCACGACCGTGCCGTTGGGCACCTGGCCCTGGAAGGCGAGGGCGGCGCCGTACAGCGTGCCGAACGCCAGCGTGACCGCCAGCCCGGACACCAGCGCCGCCCGGCCGCGCCGGCTCCCGCGCCGGGACCGGTGGTGGTCGGGGTGGTGGTCGGACCAGTGCGCGGTCGACAGGATCTTGGTGTCGTCGGCACCGTCGTGGTCTCTCGAACGAGAGCCGGAACCGGAGCCCGAGCCGAAGCCAGCGCGGCCGGCCGCGCGCGCCGGGGCGGGCACCGTGCCGGTCCGCGGGGCGGTGCGGGGCGGCACCGCGGCGGCCGGAGTGGCCGGTGGCGTCCGTGGCGTCGGTGCCGTTGGTGACGTTGGTGACCTTGGTGACCTGGGTGGCGTCGGCGCCATGGGCACGGCCGACGCAGCCCGTGCTGCCGACGCTGCCTGCGCTGCCTGCGCTGCCGGTGCGGCCTGCGAAGGCATCGCAGTGCCCGCTGTCCCCCGCGGCGCCGGAGCGGTCCGCGGCGGCGGCACCGGCCGGGTGATCGGCGGCGCGGTACGCCGGAAGTCCGACGCCTGGATCGCGGCAGCCCCCATCGGCACCAGCGACTCGGTCGACGGGTCGTAGAACGAGGACTCGCCGGACGAGTCGTGGAAGATGCCGCCGAGGTAGCGCATCCCGACCGGGCTGCGACGCGCGGCGTCGTAGCCGGGAACCTGTGTGGGCACGCCGTAGCGGCCGGCGGGCGGTGTGCTCGGGCCGTACTGGCCGGGCACCGGCGGGGGCTGCGAAGCCTCGGCTCCGGCGGGATAGCCGCCCTGCGCGGGCACTGTGGGCACCCCGGGCACCCCGGGCACTCCGGCCACGCCGGGCACGCCGCCGCCCGGAACACTGCCCGCGCGCTGCGCCTCCAGGTCGCGCCCGATGGCGTCGAAGTCCCCGAAGAACTGCTCGACGGTGTCCGACAGCTGGTCCGCCTCGGCCCGGCTGGCCAGGTCCGGCGGCACCGACGCGGTGAGCCGCGCCGAGCGCTGGACGGTCCGCACGCCGCCGAACGCGGCACCGGGCATCGGCACGACCATCGTCGCGGTGGTCAGCGCCAGCACGTCGCCGGGCAGCGCGGTCGCCTTCGCCGGGCTCACCCGGTGCAGCATCTGCGAGGCCTCGACGACCTCCTCGATCGGGGCGTCGCCGCGCAACGTGGTCGACGGCACCGGCGGGCTCTCCGGCAGCTTGATCCGCAGCAGCGCGCTGGCCTGCTCGGCGGGCACCACGCGCAGCGGCCCCTCGGTCGGCCCCCATTGCGGATCCCCGCCCGGGGCCGTGGCCGCACCGCCGCTGAAGGCGTTCGGCCCGGGGTGCGAGAAGCCGCCCGGAGCCGGGGTCTCGGCCGCGTCGGCGGGCCCGGCGAAGCGCTGCGCCGGGAATTCGCCGGAACTGCTCAGCGCGTCGGCGCCGCCCCCGAAGCCGGACATGAGGCCGGTCCCGTAGTCGCCGCCGGCGCCGTAGTCGAGGCCGCGGTCGAGGCCGTGATAGACGCTGTAGTCGAGGCCGAGGCCGCGCGGGTCGCCGGGCGCCGGCTCGCCCCCCACCGCGGCGTAACCGCCCCCGGAGTCCCCCAGCGGATCGGCGTTCTGGCCGTAGCCCTGCGCGGGGTCACGGAACTGCGACGCGTCGTGGAACCCGGTGGAGCCGGGGCCGTACGCGGGCTGGGCCGCCGGCGGCACCTCGTCGCGGAACAGCGGCGCGCCGCCGAACCCGAAGTCGGGCTGCCGCTCGGGGTCGGTGTCGTCTGCCTGGCGTCGGGGAAACTCGTCGTTCAAAATCGGTCGCCTCTGTCAAGGTCGGTCGCGCAGGGCCATCGGGCAGTGCCTACTAGCTGTGCCATTTAGCAGTGCGCCACCGGCCACCGAGAGTATTGCTCCGATCACAGTACTGTGATCTGCGGTGGTCACAGAGGCGTACGGGTGACATTGCCACGGCCATACGGCGCTGACCCGCCGGAATCCGGCGCGGCTTCACTCGATCGAGCGAGGTTGATTCCGCCTTAAGTCCGCTTGAGAAATGACCGGATCTGGGCGGTTTTGTTACCGGGCAGCGCTCAGCGCGAGCGGCTCACGGTCTTAGTGGAGAGCCGATCGGCCAGCTGCCACTGGAAGACCAGCACGCCGACCCCGAAGGCGATGACAACGCCCCCATAAACGAAGATCTGCGCCGAGGACGTGTTCGCCAGGATCACGTCGCCCGAGGTGCCGACGCCGAACATCAGCGTGGCGACCACCACCAGCCAGCCGCCGGCGGCGATACCGACCGCCCGCGGTGCGCGCAGCAGCGACCCGCCGACCAGAAGAAGCGCTGTGAGCAGCACCAGGCCGATCACGGACCCGAAGGGGAACGCGAAGCCCGCCGAGCCGCCGCCGACGGCAGATGCCGGGTCGCCGGCATCCAACAACCGCGGACCGGAACCGCCGACGCGGATCGTGTAGCCCTGGATCATCGAGCCGATCAGCCCGACCACGACACCGGCCCCGCCGAGCCCGGACATCAGCAGGACGCGCCCGCGCGGGGACTCGGTGCCGAGCAGTGCCGCCGCCACCAGACCCACCAGGCCGACCAGACCGGCCAGCACCACGACCACCGACACGCCGACCTCCGCTGCGCCCGAAACGTCCATCAGTCCTGGGAGGCCCCGTCGGCGCCGATCCCGTCGGCGATCCCGCCGGTGTGAGCATCGCCATCGGCATCGCCATGGCCATCGGCGATCCCGAGGCCGGCGAACAGGTCCTTCTCCATCTGGGCGTCCGACCGCTCCGCGACACCCTTCACCAGCTGGTAGTACTCGTGCGCCATGAACTCCATGCCGATCGCGTTCGACAGCGCGAAGAAGCCCTGCTCCATCGAGATCTGCGTGGGGTAGGCGCGCATGCCCTCGCGCTTGTTCTCCATGTAGGCGCTGCCGTCGACCGTGGTGGTCACCAGCGAGTCGTCGGTCCCGAAGGGCAGGTCGTCCACCGAGTCCACGGCCAAGAAGCCCGTCTCCCCGGACTCGCGCACCGCGCGGATCCCGTCGGCGAGCACCGACTTGGGCACCGCGGTCCAGTAGATCTTCGCGATCTCCCAGGCCGGGCCGTGCTCGGGCGCGAAGGCCGGGTCGGCGGCCAGTTCCGCGCCGCGCATCGCGACCCTGTGCGCCTGGATGTGGTCCGGGTGGCCGTAGCCGCCGTTCTCGTCATAGGTGACCAGCACCTGCGGCCGGATCTCGCGGACCACCTTCACCAGGTGCGCGGCGGCCTCGTCGAGGTCGGCGTGCCAGAACGAGCGCGGCTTGTCGTTGGCCGGCGTCCCCATCATCCCGGAGTCCCGGTAGCGGCCCACGCCGCCGAGGAACCGGTGGTCGGCCACGCCGAGCGCGGTCATCGCGTTCGCCAGCTCGACGACCCGCACGTCGGCCAGGCGGTCCTCGCGGTCGGCGGCCAGGTGCGCCAGCTCCGGCACCAGGATCTCGCCCTCCTCGCCCGCGGTGCAGGTGACCAGCGTGACGTGCACGCCCTCGGCGGCGTAACCGGCCATCGTCGCGCCGGTGCCGATCACTTCGTCGTCCGGATGGGCATGGACGAGGAGCAGCCGCCGGGCGGCCGTGGGGCTCGCCGGGGACACGGCTGCCTCCGGCTGCGTGGTCGTGTTCGCGGTCATAGGGCAAGGGTACGCACTCTTCCCCGCCACTCCCGGAACGTTCACGTGACAGCCGGGCCGAATAGCATGACGGCATGGCTGACATCTCCTTTCCGCGGCACTCGGCCCGGACCCAGCGCTTCACCCTCGGCGTGCCGCGGGCGTTCAGCATCGCCCCGGACGGCGCCCGGATCGCGTTCCTGCGCGGCAAGCACGGCACCGACACCGCGACGTGCCTGTGGGTCCTGGACCCGGCCACCGGCGAGGAGCGGCTGGTGGCGGACCCGGTCGCGCTGCTGGGCGGCGCGGGCGAAGAGCTGACCGAGGAGGAGAAGGCCCGCCGCGAGCGGTCGCGGCAGGGCGCGGCCGGCATCGTCGGCTTCGCGGTGGACGCCGAGGTCCGGCACGCGGCGTTCTCGCTGTCCGGCCGGCTTTTTGTGGCCGACCTCACGACCTCCGACGCCGCTCAGGCGGTGCGTGCCCTGGAAACCCCGGCCGGCGTCGCCGACCCGCGGCCGAACCCGGCCGGCACGCATGTGGCGTACGTCGCCGCCGGCGCGATGCGCGTGATCGGCATCGACGGCTCCGGCGACCGCGCGCTGGCCGAGCCGGAGACGGACACGGTCACCTACGGTCTGGCCGAGTTCATCGCGGCCGAGGAGATGGACCGCTTCCGCGGCTACTGGTGGGCCCCGGAGGGCGACCGGCTGTTCGCCGAGCGCGCCGACGAAGCGCCGATCCAGACCTGGTTCATCGCCGACCCGGCGAACCCCGGCAAGGAGCCGGCGGCGGTGCGCTACCCGGCCGCCGGGACGAACAACGCCTCGGTCTCCGGCGTCGTGCTGGGCCTGGACGGCTCGCGAGTGGACGTGGCGTGGGAAGAGGCCTCGCCGTACCTCACGACGGTCCACTGGTCGGCCGGCGGGGACCCGGTGCTCGGCCTGATGAACCGCGGCCAGACCCGCATCACCTATGCGCTGCTCGACCCGGACACCGGCATGGTGACCATGCACAGCGAGGAGTCCGACCCGCGCTGGGTGGACATCGTCTCCGGAACCCCGGCCTGGATTTCGGGCGCCGAGGACGGCGATGAAGAGCCGACGTCCGCGCTGGTCACGGTCGGGGCGCGCGAGGGCGCGAACCGCGTCCTGCTCGACGGCGAACCGCTGACCCCGCCGTCGCTCCAGGTGCGCGCGGTGCTGTCCGTCGGCGAGCACGGCGTCCAGTTCACGGCCAGCGCCGACGACCCGGCCGAGGTGCACGTGTTCCTCGCCTCGCGCGACGGCGTCGTCCGTCAGCTCACTGAGACCTTCGGCGTCCACTCCGCGGCCTTCGGCGCGGACCTGGCGGTGGTCAGCTCGACCTCGTTCTCCGAGCCCGGCACGACGGCCCGCGTGGTGCGCCTGGACGAGGACGGCGACGCCAAGGACCTGTGCCCGGTCCGCAACGTCGCAGACACCCCGGATCTGAAGCTCAACGCGACCATGGTCCGGCTCGGCGAGCGGGGTCTGCGCGGCGTGCTGGTCCTGCCGACCGGCCATGTGCCGGGCACGAAGCTGCCGGTGCTGATGGACCCCTACGGCGGCCCGCACGCGCAGCGCGCGCTGGCCGCGCACAACATGCACCTGGCCTCGCAGTGGCTGGCCGACCAGGGCTTCGCGGTGCTGGTCGTGGACGGCCGCGGCACGCCGGGCCGGGGCCCGGAGTGGGACCGCGCGATCTACCGCGACTTCGCCGGCCCGGTGGTGCAGGACCAGGTCGACGCCGTGCAGGCGGCGGGCGCCCAGAACCCCGACCTGGACCTGGCGCGCGTGGCGATCCGCGGCTGGTCCTTCGGCGGCTACCTGTCGGCGCTGGCCGCGCTGCGCCGCCCGGACGTGTTCCACGCCGCCGTCGTCGGCGCCCCGGTCACCGACCAGCGCCTGTACGACACCTGCTACACCGAGCGCTACCTGGGCCACCCGGACGCCGAGCCGGACGTCTACCGCCGCAACTCCGTGGTGGACGGCACCGAGCCGAGCGGCTGGGCGGAGCAGCACCGGCCGCTGATGCTGATCCACGGACTGGCCGACGACAACG
This sequence comes from Catenulispora sp. MAP12-49, assembly GCF_041262705.1. Taxonomy (NCBI): domain Bacteria; kingdom Bacillati; phylum Actinomycetota; class Actinomycetes; order Catenulisporales; family Catenulisporaceae; genus Catenulispora; species Catenulispora sp. MAP12-49. Next base: position 178,792 of record NZ_JBGCCP010000005.1, read on the forward strand.
TGGTGGTCGCGCACACCCTGCGGCTGTCCTCGGCGCTGCTGGCCGAGGGCCGGCCGCACGAGACGCTGCTGCTGTCCGGGGTCACACACATGACCCCGCAGGAGGTCGTCGCGGAGAACCTGCTGTTGCTGCAGGTCGACTTCCTGAAGCGCTCCCTGGGTTAGTCCTGGGTCAGTCCTGGGTCAGTCCTTGTTAGTCCCTAGGGGGTAAACCCCGCCGCGCCGCACCGGGAATGGAACGACCGGTGCGGCGCGCCCGTGCCCTCGATACTCTGGCCGCCACACTGTTCGGGCAGGTGAACCAGGGGGCTGGCAGCGATGGCAGAGGTGGTACTCGACGGCCGGTACCGGCTGGTCCGGCTGCTCGGCCGGGGCGGCATGGGCGAGGTCTGGCGCGCCCACGACGCCCGCATCGGCCGCGATGTCGCGGTGAAGATCGTCACCGCCGGCGGCCTGACCGGCGAGGCGCTGGCCCGCTTCGACCGCGAGGCGCGCATCATCGGCAACCTGTCCGGACCCTCGATCGTGACGGTCCACGACTACGGGCACGACGAATACGCCGGCGAGACCGTGCCCTACCTGGTCATGGAACTCGTCGCCGGCCGCACCATCGCCGACCGGATCCGCACGGACGGCCCCACGTCCCCCCGGACGGCGCTGGACTGGGCCGTCCAGATCTGCGAGGCGCTGACTGTCGCCCACACGGCGAAGGTGATCCACCGGGACATCAAGCCGAGCAACGTGATGGTGAGCGACGCCGGCGCGGTCAAGGTCCTGGACTTCGGCATCGCCCGCTTCGTCGGCGACCTGCAGACCGGCACGGACCTGACCGCGACCGGCATGGTCGTCGGCAGCGCCGAGTACATGTCCCCGGAACAGGCCCAGGGCGGCGCCCTCGACGCCCGCTCCGACCTGTACTCCCTGGGCTGCCTGCTCCACTTCGCCCTGACCGGCCGCGGCCCCTTCGAGGCCGACACGCCGCTGAGCGTGGCGCTGCTCCACGTGTCGCGCACGCCGGAGGCGCCGAGCCGCTATCGGCAAGGCATTCCGGCCGCGGTGGACGACTTGGTGCTGACGTTGTTGGCCAAGGATCCGCAGGACCGGCCGGGGAGCGCTCTGACGGTCGGCCAATGGATCAGGAACCTGCTTTTACGGGATGAGGACCCGGCGACGGTCAAGCTCGCCAACGAGACGGCCGGCGACACGAGACCGCTGCCGACAACCGCTCCGATACCGCCGGTACCGATGCCCGCGCCGGTACCGGCACCGATGCCCGCACCTACTCCGGCTCCGGCTCCGGCTCCGGCTCCGACTCCGACTCCCACACCGGCAACGACACTGGCAACGACACCGATACCGATGCCCATGCCGGTACCGATGCCGACAACCACCCCGCTCGCCGCGCTCCCGAAGGAGAACCACTCCCGCCGCTGGTTCCTCTCGGGCGCGGCGGCGGTCGCGGTGGGAGGAGCGGCCGTCGGCACCTGGCTGGCGGTGGACAAGGGCTCGGGCTCAGGCTCGGGCTCAGGATTGGGCGCGAACTCGGGCGCGGGCTCGTCCTCCGGGCCCGCCGCCGCACCGCAAATCGCTTCCAGCACCCCGAATTCGCCGACCTCCAGCACCTCGAAGCCCGCCGCGGCTCCCACCGATCCGACGCAGGTCGCCAGGGTGGCCGAGCAGAAGTCGGTGAACCATGTGGCCTTCAGCCCCGACAGCAAGATCCTCGTCAGCGCCACGCAGGACAACACGGCCCGGCTGTACGACGTGTCCGATCCGGCGAAGCCCTCGCCGCTCGGCGTCTGCACCCACCACACCGCGATGGTCTTCGACGTCGCGGTCAGCCCCGACGGCCGGACGCTGGCCACCAGCTCCTACGACCAGACCATCGGGCTGTGGGACATCCAGGATCCGAGCTCGCCGCGGCTGCTGAACCAGGTGCAGTTCGGGTCGCGGCTCTCCGGCGTGTGCTTCAGTCCGGACGGCACGACCGTGGCGGTCGGACTGTGGAGCGGCAAGGTCCAGCTGATCGACGTCCGGCGGCTGACCGGGACTCTGCAGCAGTGGACGGTGGCCGCGCACAGCACCCTCGCCTACAGCGTGGCGTTCAGCCCGGACGGCAAGACCCTGGCGAGCGGATCGTTCGACAAGACGGCCAAGCTGTGGGACGTCCGGAACCCGGCCGCGGCACAGCTGCTCGGCACCGCCGCCGGCCACACCGACCGGGTCTTCGACATCGCCTTCCACCCCGATGGCGACGTCCTCGCCACCGGATCGGGCGACCACTCGCTGATCCTCTTCGACGTCTCGAACCCCGCGGCCCCCACAGTGCTCACCAAGATCGCCGAACCCGACGAGGCGACCGGGGTGGCCTTCAGCCCGGACGGCCGACTGATCGCCAACGGCGGCGGCGCGAGCACGGTGGTGCGGCTGTACGACCTGACCACACCGGCCGCACCGCGCGCCCTCGCCCCGCTGACCGGCCACACCGGCTACGCACTCGGAGTCGCCTTCAGTCCGGACGGAAAGCTCCTGGCATGCGCCGACCAGGACAACAGCGTCCTGGTATGGCGGTTCTGAAACAGCTGTCCCCCATTCACCCCAGGACAGGCAACCTGTCCGGTCGACTCGACGTCTAATGGCCGTAGTCACCCGGAAAGGTTGGGTTCCATGAACCGTATTTCCGTCCTGTTCGCAGCGGGCGCGCTCGGAGCCGCCGCTCTGACAGCTGGATGCTCGAGCGGCGCCGCCAAGACCGCGGGCGCCGCCGGCGGGCCGACGTCGGGCAGTTCGAGCTCGGTGGCGAGCACATCCTCGTCGGCCTCGGGCCAGAACCCCGACGCCGGCTCTGGATCCACCTCCGCCTCGTCACCGGCCGCCGGCACCAGCACGTCCCCGAACGCGGGCACCACGTCCTCGGCGCCGTCCTCGGCCCCCACGCACGCCGCCGGCTCGCCGTGCACCACCACCGAGATGCCCTCCGGCACCTGGCGCGCGATCCCGGACAGCGAGGGCACCGGCGCCGTCGCCGCCGACATCGCCTTCCAGAACACGTCCAGTCACACATGCACGGTCGCGGGCTTCCCCGGCGTCTCCCTGCTCGCCTCCAACGACCACCCGCTGCCGACGAACGTCGTGAAGGACAACGCCGCCGCCGTCACCACCATCACCGTGGCCCCCGGCGCCTGGGTCCACGCCGAGATGCGCTACTCGCCGCACATCGCCGGCCCCGGCGAGCCGCAGAGCGGACAGTGCGAACCGATGACGGTGCACGCGCTGGCGCAGCTCCCGGGCGATTCGGCGTGGGCGCGCGTCACGCTGGACAACCCGACGATGGTGTGCAGCAAGGGCCTGCTGCAGGTGAAGGCGTTCGTGAGCGGGCAGTCGAGCCCCGACGGCGGCTGAGGCCTCATATCAGGATGATGATTCGCTACGGATCCCACCGGATCCGCGGCGCCCGATGCCCGCCTAACCTGATCAGGATGACCAGCTGATCATGGGGGGCACCATGCCACACCGAATCCACGCACGCGCGGCCGGGGCACCCCCTTCACCGCGCCCACCGCCCCGAACCCGGGCCGCCCCGGCCAGACACCCCCGCCGCCGTCCGGCCCCGGCCGCCCCTACACCCTCCGCCTCGGCGGCGCCGACCGCGTCGGCACCGCCATCACCGTCGCCGACGCCGCCTACGGGCCCGGGGCCCCGGCCAAGGCGAAGGCCGCGGTCCTGACACGCGCCGACAGCTACGCCGACGCGCTCGCCGGCAACGCGCTGGCCGCGCAGAAGGACGGCCCGCTGCTGCTGACCGGAAACGCGAAGCTCGATCCGGCGGTGGGGGCGGAGCTCGGCAGGCTGCTTCCGAAGGGCTCGACGGTCTACATCCTGGGCGGGACCGCCGCGGTGAGCCCGCAGGTCGACGCGGCCGTCCGGGCTCTGGGCCTGACCCCGAAGCGGCTGGCCGGGTCCGACCGGTTCCAGACCGCGACGGCGATCGCCGCCGAGATCTCGCCGCATCCGCACACCGTGCTGGTCGCGACCGGCGTCGACGCGCCGGACGCGCTCGCCGCCGGAGCCGCGGCGGCCACCGACCCGGACGGCGGCGTGGTGCTGCTGTCCGACGGCAAGACGCTGCCCGCGAGCACCAAGGCGTACCTGGCCGGTGTGAACCCGGCGACGGCCAAGGTCTACGGCGTGGGCGTGCAGGGTGTCACGGCGCTGATCACGCTGCCGGGCTTCGCCGGGCACATGACCGCGCTGGAGGGCGTCGACCGTTACGCCACCGACGCCGCCGTCGCGAACGACCCCACGCTCTACCCGCACCCCGCGCAGGCGGCCCTGGCCACGGGCCGGACCTGGCCGGACGCGTTGTCCGGGGGCGCCTACGCCGGCACGCTGCACGCCCCGCTGCTGCTCACCGACGGTCCGGCGCTGCCGGCCGGCGCGGCCGTGTGGCTGCACGCGCACGGCCCGGCGCTGACCTTCGTGCCTGTCTTCGGCGGTCCGCAGGCCGTGCCGGACGCCGCGGTGCGCCTGGCCGGTGTCCTCGCCTGGGGCGCCGGGAGCTTCGACCTGAGGTAGACACGCGAACGCAATCCCTGCCCCGACAACGAAAACGGCCGCCGCGGGAATCACTCCCGCGGCGGCCGTTCCACGTCAGATCAGCTCAGATCAGGTCAGCTCAGGTGGAGCAGACCGGGTCCGGTCAGCCCTTCCCCTTGGCCGCGTTCCCGCGCGAGCGTCCGCGCACCTGGGCGTTCAGCTCGACCTTGCGGATCCGGACGGTGTCCGGCGTGACCTCGACGCACTCGTCCTCGCGGATGAACTCCAGCGCCTGCTCCAGCGACAGCTGGCGCGGCGGGATCAGCGTCTCGGTGACGTCCGACGTCGACGAGCGCATGTTCGTGAGCTTCTTCTCCTTGGTGATGTTCACGTCCATGTCGTCGGAGCGCGAGTTCTCACCGACGATCATGCCCTCGTAGACCTCGGTGGTGGGCTGCACGAACATCGTGCCGCGCTCCTGGAGGTTCATCATCGCGAACGGGGTCGCCGCGCCCGCGCGGTCGGCCACCAGCGAGCCGGAGGTGCGGGTGCGCAGTTCGCCGTACCAGGGCTCGTAGCCCTCGAACACCGCGTGCGCGATGCCGGTGCCGCGGGTCATGGTCAGGAACTCGGTGCGGAAGCCGATCAGACCGCGGGAGGGGACCACGAACTCCATGCGGACCCAGCCGGTGCCGTGGTTCGTCATGGTCTCCATGCGGCCCTTGCGGTTGCCCTGGATCAGCTGGGTCACCGCGCCCAGGAACTCCTCGGGGCAGTCGATGGTCAGGCGCTCGACCGGCTCGTTGAGCTTGCCGTCGATGGTCTTGGTGACCACCTGCGGCTTGCCGACGGTCAGCTCGAAGCCCTCCCGGCGCATGGTCTCCACCAGGATGGCCAGCGCCAGCTCGCCGCGGCCCTGCACCTCCCAGGCGTCCGGGCGCTCGGTGGGCAGGACGCGCAGCGAGACGTTGCCGACCAGCTCGCGCTCCAGGCGGTCCTTCACCAGGCGCGCGGTGACCTTGGTGCCCTTGGTCGGGCCGCGGCCGACCAGCGGGCCGGTGTTGGTGCCGATGGTCATCGAGATCGCCGGCTCGTCGACGGTGATCAGCGGCAGCGGACGCGGGTCCTCCGGGTCGGCCAGGGTGTCGCCGATCATGATCTCCGGGATGCCGGCGATGGCGATGATGTCGCCGGGGCCGGCGGACTCGGCCGGCTTGCGCTCCAGCGCCTCGGTCATCAGCAGCTCGGTGATCTTCACCCGCTCGATGGTGCCGTCGTGGCGGCACCAGGCCACCTGCTGGCCCTTGCGGATCTCGCCCTGGTGCACCCGGCACAGCGCGATGCGGCCCAGGAAGTTGGAGGCGTCCAGGTTGGTGACGTGCGCCTGCAGCGGCGCGCCCTCGGTGAAGGAGGGGGCCGGGATGGTCTCCAGGATGGTCTTGAACAGCGGCAGCAGGTTGTCCGAGTCCAGCTCACCGCCCTGGCCGTTGCCGGACGAGCCGGGCACCGGCTTGGTCAGCGTGGCCTTGCCGTCGCGGGCGATGGCGTAGACGATCGGGAACTCGATCTGCTCCTCGGTGGCGTCCAGGTCCATGAACAGCTCGTAGGTCTCGTCGATGACCTCGTCGACCCGGGAGTCCGGACGGTCCACCTTGTTGATCAGCAGGATCACCGGCATCTTCGCGGCCAGCGCCTTGCGCAGCACGAAGCGGGTCTGCGGCAGCGGGCCCTCGGAGGCGTCCACCAGCAGCACGACGCCGTCCACCATGGACAGCCCGCGCTCGACCTCGCCGCCGAAGTCGGCGTGCCCGGGGGTGTCGATGATGTTGATCACCACGTCCTCGCCCTCGGGACCGCGGTAGTGCACCGCGGTGTTCTTGGCGAGGATGGTGATGCCCTTCTCGCGCTCCAGGTCGTTGGAGTCCATGGCGCGCTCGTCGACGTGCTGGTGTTCGCCGAACGCGCCGGACTGCCACAGCATCGCGTCGACCAGCGTCGTCTTTCCGTGGTCGACGTGCGCGACGATCGCCACGTTCCTGATGTTGTCGCGTGTGGGCATGCCTGAGCGCTCCTTGGCAGAAGGGGATACCTACCCATCGTACGGGGTCCGGAATCCCCCCGCTTACCGTCAGTGCCCGGCCGCACGGCGGAAGGGTTAACTCTCCGTGACCGGCGCCCCGGCTACCCGTGCGCGGCGATCATGACCAGAGCCCCGTCGACGGCCACGACCACCCCGCCCGGCACGGCCGTCCACACCGGCTCCACGCCCGGTACGAAGGACGCGACCGTGTACTTCCAGCGAGTCCGCCCGCCGGCGAGGTCCACCGCCCACCAGCTGCCCTGGTCGTCGCAGACGTAGACGTTGCCGTCCGCGAGCTGCGGCGCGCCGGCGTCGGAGGTGAGGGTGAAGGAACCGGGCCCCTGCGACTGCCACAGCACGTTGCCGGACTTCACATCGACGGCGTAGAGGCCGTGGCGCGAGAGGGCGACGACAGCCTGCGCGTCGGGCGAGCCCGCGATCAGCGAGAGCGAGCCGGCGTCCCCGGCGGGCTCCGGCAGCACCGTGCTCCACGTGGGCTGACCGCCCGCCACGGACCCGCCGACCAGGGAATCGCCGTTCGGCGCCCCGGTGAGCAGGAGCACGTACTGGTCGCCGGCGTACACGGCCTTGCTCAGCGACACCCGGCTGTAGTCCACGCCGGTCTTCAGCGGATGGGTCCACACCTGTTGACCGGCGCTGTTCCAGGCCATGTAGGACCCCGAGGCGTTCGGGGCCGACGCTCCGGCGGTCAGGATCTGGGTGCCCTCGGCCGGCACCGCGAGCGTGGCGAACTCCACACCGCTCTTCTGCCAAAGCGGTCGCCCGGTGGCGGCGTCCAGGGCCCAGAGGAAGGGAGCGGGCCCGGCCAACCCGACCACGAACACCATGCCGTCCACCGCGCCGCCGATCCGCGCCCCGGCCGAGGCCTGGGGCAGCGGCGCCCGCCACCGCTGCGCACCGGTCTGGACGTCGAGCGCGAGCACCTCACCGCCGGCCGCGCCGCCGTCCTCGGAAGCGACGATCAGACAGGCCGCGCCACCGGCGACCACACCGTTGCCGGATCCCGGGACAGCGGTGGCCCGCACCGGTCCCCACTTCGGGTTGGACCCGAGGTCGTAGCCGGAGACACCGTCCGCGGCGCCCACGACGAGCACGCCGCCCCCGACCGCCAGCGACGAGACCGTCCCCACCCCGGGCAGCTGCCAGAACGGCGCAGCATCCGGCCCCTGCAGCGTGCCGGCCGCACCCACCGGCGGCGCGAGCGCCCCGCCCGGCGGCAACGGAAGCCTGCCATCGGAGGGCACGCTGGCGGAGGCGCTGGCAGAGGCACTGGGGGCGGCCCCGCCGGGCGCGGGAAGGGAGGTGCCGGTGACAGACGGCACGGCGCCTACGGAACCCGCAGAAGGCTGCGCATCGGCCGTGGTCGTGGTCCCGGAGCTGCCGCCGAGCCCGAGGGCCACCGCGGTGCCGCCGCCCACGACGACGACCGCGCCGCCGAGAGCGAGCAGAAGGTTGCGACGGCTGGGACCGGGAGCGGCCACCAACTGCTGCGGACCGGTGGGAGCCGCCGCGCCGTAGCCGGAGGGCGCGCCGTGCTGCGGTGCGCCGAAGTCGGGTATCTGGCCGCCGGGGGCGGCACCCGTTCCAAGACCGGCTGCCGGGACACCGGCCACCGGCATCGGACCGGTCGCCGGGCCGCCGGGCGCGGAGGCGAACGCCGCGCCGCCATCAGCCTGCTGCGGCACCGCCGGCATCGGACCGGTCGTCCCCGCCCGGCCACCGCCCGCCGGCATTCCCGGCATCCCCGGAGCCGCCGGCACCACCAGAGCCACCGGAGCCACCGGAGCCACCGGAGCCACCACGATCGTGGCATGCGGATCGTCGCTCGCGTCCGGCATCCCAGCCCCGCCGCCGAGCCCCTCCGCGGCCGCCGCCCGCACGTCCGCGGCCACCGCCGGCGGCAGCCAACCGCTCCCCATCGGGATCGGCGCCCGCCGCTGCACGTACTCCAGCACCTGCCGGGGCTGCGCGCGGCTGTTCGCGTCCTTCTGGAAGCAGCCGCGGATCAGCTCCGACAGCGAAGCCGGCAGCTTGCCCAGCACCGGCGAGGACTTCGCGACCCGCTTCTTCACCTCCTCGGCGCGTCCCTCGCCGAAGGGGGCGCGCCCGGTCGTGGCGAAGAACAGCGTCGAGCCCAGTGCGAACATGTCCGCCGAGGGCGTCACCGTCCGGCCCGTCGCCTGCTCCGGCGCCAGGAAGCCGGCCATGCCGATCTCGGCCGCGCCGTCGAAGGCGCGCGCCAGTGCGAAGTCCACGACGCGCGGCCCCTCCGGGGTCAGCAGCACCGTGCCGGGGCGCAGGTCGCCGTGCATCACGCCGGCGGCGTGCAGGGCCGTCAGGGCCTCGGCGAGGCCGGCGGCCAGGCTCAGCAGCGCCGGCTCGGGCAGCGGTCCGTGGTCGGCCACGGCATTGGCCAGCGGCACGCCCGCGACGTACTCCGACGCCAGCCACGGCGTCGTCGACTCCAGATCCACCGCCAGCACCGGCGCGACGTACGGTCCCCCGACCGTGCGCGCCGCCGCGATGTCGGCGGCCAGCCGGGCCTTGACGGTCTGGTCGGCCAGCAGATCCGGGCGCAGCGTCCGGACCGCGACGGCCCGGCCGTCGGCGGCGCGCGCGCCATACAGCGGGCCGAGCTCTCCGACCCCGAGCCGGCCGATCGTCGTGTAGGGGCCGACCCGGCGCGGGTCCCCCTCGATCAACGGCCCCATCACCGATCCGGGCGCCCCGGACGCTCCGACCATCGCGACCACTCCTTGATCACGGCCGCTTCGCGCGCGCCGTTTCCCGTTTCCCCGTCGCACCGTCGGCGCGTTGAGCGTCGTGCCGAGGAGCATGATGCCAAACCCTTGTCGGTCCCCCCGCCGTCCGGGCCCTGATCAGCGCTCGGTAGGATGTGACGTAGATCACGTTTCCACTACTCCGAGTGACGCGTTCTATGGAATCTGACGCGATGTCCATTAGAGTTCGCGCAGCTCCTCAGAGCCCTGCCGATCCGAAGCAAGACCGTCTAAGTGCAAGACATCAGTGTAAGAACATTGCCCGTCTGGGAGACACAAGTCGATGGCGACTGACACCATCGCGCCCGGCCCCGAGGCACCTGCCCCGCTGAGCCCGGCGCGCGCACAGATCGAACAGAAGACGCTGCGCACAGACAGGTGGTGGCTCAGTCCGCTCCTGACGATGCTCGTGCTAGTCGCCTTCATCTTCTACGCGACGTTCCGCGCGTTCCAGAACGCCGACTACTACTCGGACGGCCTCATCTCGCCGTTCTACAGCCCGTGCATCTCCACGAACTGCGTGCCGGACTCGCCCCTGGGCGGCTTCACGTTCATCGGCACGTGGTGGAAGCTCTCGCCGGCGCTGCTCATCCTGATCTTCCCGCTGGGATTCCGGATGACCTGCTACTACTACCGCAAGGCCTACTACCGGGCCTTCTGGCAGTCGCCGCCGGCCTGCGCGGTCGCCGAGCCGCACGGCAAGTACACCGGTGAGCGCCGCTTCCCGCTGATCCTGAACAACGCGCACCGCTACTTCTTCTACGCGGGCCTGCTCTTCAACGTCATCCTCACCTGGGACGCGATCCTGGCCTTCCGCAACGCCGACGGCGCCTGGGGCCACATGAGCCTGGGCACGCTGGTGCTGCTGGCAAACGCCAGCATGCTGTGGCTGTACTCGGCGTCGTGCCACTCCTGCCGCCACATCATGGGCGGCAAGCTCAAGCACTTCTCCAAGCACCCCCTGCGCTACAAGGGGTGGACGCTGGTGTCGAAGCTGAACCACAGGCACATGCTCTTCGCGTGGATTTCGCTGTTCGGCGTTGCGCTGACGGACGCTTATGTCGCCCTAGTGGCCAACGGCACGTTCAGCAACCCGACGTTCTTCTAAAGGATCAGTGCGCAATCATGACTGACAACACCGAGAACGCAGAGAACATCGAGCGCCACTCCTACGACGTGGTGGTGATCGGGGCCGGCGGCGCCGGACTGCGGGCCGCGATCGAGGCCAGGCACGCGGGCAAGCGAGTGGCGATCATCAGCAAGTCGCTGTTCGGCAAGGCGCACACCGTGATGGCCGAGGGCGGCGCCGCCGCGGCCATGGGGAACGTGAACCCGAAGGACAACTGGCAGGTCCACTTCCGCGACACGATGCGCGGCGGCAAGTTCCTGAACCACTTCCGGATGGCCGAGCTGCACGCCAAGGAGGCGCCGGAGCGCATCTGGGAGCTGGAGGCCTGGGGCGCGCTGTTCGACCGCACCAAGGACGGCAAGATCAGCCAGCGCAACTTCGGCGGGCACGAGTACCCGCGGCTGGCGCACGTCGGCGACCGCACCGGCCTGGAGCTGATCCGCACCCTGCAGCAGCGCGTCGTCGCCCTGCAGCAGGAGGACAAGGAGGCCACCGGCGAGTACGAGGGCAGCCTGCGCGTCTTCGCCGAGACCACGATCGTCCGGCTGCTCAAGGACGAGCAGGGCCGGATCGCCGGCGCGATCGGCTACTACCGCGAGACCGGGCAGTTCGTGCTCTTCGAAGCCCCGGCGGTCATCATGGCCACCGGCGGCATCGGCCGCAGCTACACCGTCACCAGCAACAGCTGGGAGTACACCGGCGACGGCCACGCGCTGGCCCTGCTCGCCGGCGCGGCGCTGGTGAACATGGAGTTCGTGCAGTTCCACCCGACCGGCATGGTCTGGCCGCCCTCGGTGAAGGGCATCCTGGTCACCGAGTCGGTCCGCGGCGACGGCGGCGTGCTCCGCAACAGCGAGGGCAAGCGGTTCATGTTCGACTACGTGCCGGACGTGTTCCGCAAGCAGTACGCGGAGACCGAGGAAGAGGCCGACCGCTGGTACGACGACCAGGAGAACAACCGGCGTCCCCCCGAGCTGCTGCCCCGCGACGAGGTGGCCCGCTCGATCAACTCCGAGGTGAAGGCCGGGCGCGGCACCCCGAACGGCGGCGTGTACCTGGACGTCTCCACGCGCCTGCCGGCCGAGGAGATCCGCCGCCGGCTGCCGTCGATGTACCACCAGTTCAAGGAACTGGCCGACGTCGACATCACGGCGCAGCCGATGGAGGTCGGCCCGACCTGCCACTACGTCATGGGCGGCATCGAGGTCGACCCAGACACCCAGGGTACGAACGTCCCCGGCCTGTACGCGGCCGGCGAGTGCTCCGGCGGCATGCACGGCTCCAACCGACTCGGCGGCAACTCGCTGTCCGACCTGCTGGTCTTCGGCCGCCGCGCGGGCCTGCACGCCGCGGAGTACGTCGACGGGCTGGGATCGGCCGGTGCGCCGGCGGTGGCCGCGGCCGACGTGGACGCCGCCGTCGAGGAGGCGCTGGCCCCGCTGGTCAACGCCGACGGCGAGAACCCGTACACGCTGCACCACGACCTGCAGGTCACGATGAACACCCTGGTCGGCATCATCCGCAAGCCGGGCGAGGTGAGCGAGGCGCTGACCAAGCTGGAGGACTTCAAGCCCCGGCACAAGAAGGTCGGCTCGATCGGCGGGCGCCGCTTCAACCCCGGCTGGCACGTCGCGCTGGACCTGCGCAACATGCTGATCGTCAGCGAGTGCGTGGCCAAGGCGGCGCTGGAGCGCGAGGAGTCCCGCGGCGGGCACACCCGCGACGACTTCCCGGCGATGTCCTCGACGTGGCGGCAGGTCAACCTGATCTGCACGCTGAAGGAGGACGGCTCCGGCGTGGACCTCAAGCACCAGCCGATCCCGACGATCCGTCCGGACCTGCTGGGGCTGTTCGAGATCTCGGAGCTGAAGAAGTACTTCACGGACGAGGAGCTGGCGGTTCTCGGGAACCAGGGCCAGGTCGGCGCCGGACCGGAGGCCGCGGTCGCGGCCGAGCCGGAGGCCAAGGCCGACGACCAGCCGGAGACCAACACCGCGCAGGACGCCAAGCCCGAGACCGAGGCTGTGGCCGACGCCAAGCCCGACACCGAGACTGAAGCCGACGCCAAGCCCGACACCGAGACCGTGGCCGACGCCGACGCCGAGACCGAGGCCAAGCCCGACACCGACACCGACACCGACGCCAAGACCGAGGCCGCCTCGATCCCCGGCCAGCAGACCGCCGCCGCCGAGGCCCAGGCCCAGGTCGACGACGCCAAGTCCGACACCGCCGCCGAGGAGAAGTGAGCATGGGCGCGACATCCAGCAAGGGCTACGTCGGCAAGTTCAAGGTCTGGCGCGGCGACGCGTCCGGCGGAGACCTGAAGGACTTCGAGGTCGAGATCAACGAGGGCGAGGTCGTCCTCGACATCATCCACCGCCTGCAGGCCACGCAGGCCCCGGACATGGCGTGCCGCTGGAACTGCAAGGCCGGCAAGTGCGGCTCCTGTTCGGCGGAGATCAACGGCAAGCCCCGGCTGATGTGCATGACCCGCATGTCGACCTTCGAGCAGGACGAGACCGTCACCGTCACCCCGCTGCGCACCTTCCCGGTGATCAAGGACCTGGTGACGGACGTCGGCTTCAACTACACCAAGGCCCGCGAGGTGAAGTCCTTCACCCCGCCCAAGGACCTGAAGCCCGGCGAGTACCGCATGCAGCAGATCGACGTGGAGCGCTCGCAGGAGTTCCGCAAGTGCATCGAGTGCTTCCTGTGCCAGAACACCTGCCACGCGGTGCGCGATCACGAGGAGAACAAGGAGAACTTCGCCGGCCCGCGCTACCTGATGCGCGTCGCGGAGCTCGACATGCACCCCCTGGACACCGCCGACCGCAAGAAGGCGGCCCAGGAGGAGCACGGCCTCGGCTTCTGCAACATCACGAAGTGCTGCACCGAGGTGTGCCCGGAGCACATCCACATCACCGACAACGCGCTCATCCCGCTGAAGGAGCGCGTGGTCGACAAGAAGTACGACCCGCTGGTGTGGCTGGGTAACAAGATCCGGCGGCGGACCTCGTCCGACGCCTGAGGCGGATATCGAGCTGGGGCCGCGGTCTTAGGACCGCGGCCCCAGGCGCTTCCCGGCAAGATCTGCGATAAAGGATCCATGGCTCCCACGCACGCCCTGAACCACGAGCAGGTCGCCGCCTACCTCGACCGCATCGGCATCGATGCCGGCAGCGCCGAGCCGCCGGCCGACGCCCATACCCTGCGCCGCCTGCACAGCGCGCACCTGCACACCGTCCCGTTCGAGAACCTGAGCATCCACCTGGGCGAACCGGTCCCGCTGGACGGCACGGCGCTGTACGAGAAGATCGTCGGGCACCGCCGGGGCGGCTTCTGCTACGAGCTGAACGGCCTGTTCGCCCTGCTCCTGGAGGCACTCGGGTACCGCGTGCACCGCCTGTCGGCCCGCACCTTCAGCACCGCGCGCGGCTACAGCCCGCCGCTGGACCACCTGGCGCTGCGGGTCGTCGACCGCGCCGGCGACGCCTGGCTGGCGGACGTCGGCTTCGGCCGCCACACCGAGTTCCCGCTCCGCTTCGACGACCGCGCCGACCAGAAGGACCCCGGCGGCCTGTTCCGCATCGCGGAGAACGACGACGCCGAGTTCACCGTCCTGCACGACGGCGAGGCCTCGTACCGCCTGGACCCCAAGCCGTTGGCGCTGGCGGACTTCACACAGGCGTGCTGGTGGCAGTGCACGTCGCCGGAGTCGCACTTCACACAGAACGTGATCTGCTCGCGGCTCACCGACGACGGCCGGGTGACGCTGACCGGCGACCAGCTGATCACGACCGACGACGCGGGCCGGCGGGTCGAGGAGGTCGCCTCGGACGAGGAACTGCTGCGGCTGTTGCGCGAGCGGTTCGGGATCGAGCTGGCGACGGCGCCGCAGCGCAGCAAGCAGCAGTAGCACCACCCGATCGGCCTCACCTCACCCCCGCAGCGCCAACTCCACACCGAACCCGACCAGCACCGTCCCGGTCACCGCGTCCATGGCCCGCTTGACCCGCCGCTTCGCGAACCACCCGCGCGCCCGGTGCGCACCCAGGATCAGCACGGTGAACCACACCATGGCCTCGACATCGTGCGCACCGGCCAGCATCAGCCCCATGGCCAGATGCGACACGTGCGCCGGCATGAACTGCGGGAAGATCGCGATGTAGAACGCCCCGACCTTCGGATTCAGCAGATTGGTCCCGGCACCCCGCAAGAACGCGCGCGCCAGCCCGGCATCCGGCGCCCGCTCCACCGCCTCGTGCAGCTCGCCCCGCCGCGCGGCCCGCAGCATCCCGACCCCCATCCACAGCAGGTACACCGCCCCGACGACCCGCAGCGCGGTGTACGCCTCGTGCGAGGCGGTCAGCAGCACCGACACCCCGGTCGCCGCCGCGGCACCCCACACCAGCGCGCCGACATTGATCCCGAACGCGGCCGCGAACGCCTGCCGCCGCCCCAGCACCAGCGCCGAGCGCAGCACCACGGCGGTGTCCAGGCCCGGGATGATCGTGATGAGCCCCGCGACGAGGGCGAAGGAAAGCAGCGCGTGGACGACCGAACCAGTCATGGGACTGGAGTATCCCAGGGACCCCTGATCGCCGTTTTCCGCTACTCAGCAGGGCGAAAAGCCTGGCCGCGCAAAGGAATCCACCACTCCCCCACCCATCTGCCCGCATCTCCCCGCACACGCGCTCTCCGCCCAGCGGCCCTCTTCGCTCGCCAGGCGCGCCCCCGCTATGGCCTTCCCAACTCGTTGTCCCCCATCGCCAACTCGAACCACACGATCTTCCCGTCCCCCGCCGTCCGCGTCCCCCAGCGCGTGGCCAGCTGGTTCACCAGCTGTAGCCCGCGCCCGCCCTCGTCCGTCTCCTGCGCGCGCCGCACCTGCGGCACCACGTCCAGCGCGTCCCCGACCTCCACCAGCAGCCGGTCCGTCTTCAGCATGTCCAGCGACACCGGCGAGCGCCCGTAACGCTGTGCGTTCGTCACCAGCTCGCTCACCAGCAGCTCCGCCGTGTCCGACAGGCTGGCCATGTTCCAGTCCTTGAGCTTGGTGCGGACCTTGCGGCGGGCGTCGGAGACCGCGGAGGGGTGCGCGTCCAGCTGCCAGTGCGCCTTGCGGTTCTGCGGGATGGACTGGACCTGCGCCAGGAGCAGTGTCGCGTCGTCGGAGGTGTCGCCGGTTATGCCGAGGACGTCCGTCACCGCGTCGCAGCACTCTTCCAACGAGTCGGGAGGGCAGTTCGCCAGCAACGCAGCCATCACCCCGATCCCCTCATCGATGTCGCGTCCCTTGTCCTCGACCATCCCGTCCGTGTAGAACGCCACGCGGGAGCGGTCGGGGATGTCGAACTCCTTCGTCTCGAACACCCAGCTGCGGTACGCGCCTCCGCCGACCCCCAGCGGCGGCGAGGGCGGCACGTCCAGGCCGCCGACCGTGCCGTCCGGGGCCAGCAGCAGCGGCGGCGGGTGGCCGGCGCGGGACACCGCGAGCTTGCCGGTCGCCGGGTCGTAGACCGCGTAGATGCACGTCGCCAGGTGGTTCTCCGACAGCGAGGCGCCGAGTTCGTCCAGCTGGTGCAGCACCTGCGCCGGCGACAGGTCCAGGCCGGCCAGGGTCCGGGCCGCGGTCCGGAACTGGCCCATGATGCCGGCCGCCCGCACCCCGACGCCCATGACGTCCCCGACCACCAGCGCCACCCGCGCGCCGGACAGCTGGATCACGTCGAACCAGTCGCCGCCGACCTCCGCGCCGACCGAGCCGGGCAGATACCGGTACGCCACCTGCACGCCGGGCAGGCTCGGAATCCGTTGCGGCAGCAGGGCGCGCTGCAGCATCAGCGCGGTGCTGCGCTCGCGGAAGTACAGCCGGCCGTTGTCCATCGACACCGCGGCCCGGGTGGTGATCTCCTCGGCGACCTCGATGTCCTCCGGTTCGAACGGCGGGCTCTCCGGGTGCCGGTGGAAGTGCACCACGCCCAGCAGCGCCTCGCGGGCCCACAGCGGCACCAGGATCGAGTCGCCGCCGGTGGGCTGCCACAGCAGCGTGCCGTCGACCGAGCGGATCGGCTCCTTGGCGACCGCGCTGATCCCGGCCGAGGAGTGCCAGGCGGCGCCGTCGAGCATGCGGTCGCTGATGTCGGAGTCGGTGCTCCAGGCGCTGAACCCCTCGGCCCGCACCGGATCCGGGACGGCGCCGAAGCCCTGGTGCACCAGCACCCGGCGGCGGCGCACCGGGGCCAGCCACACCGGCCCGACCGGGCCGATCCGCTCGTCGAAGACCTCTTCCTTGATCTCGATGACGATGGCGTCGGCGAAGTCCGGCACCGCGACGTCGGCCAGTTCCCGGGCCGTGCGCTCGACGTCCAGCGCGGTACCCATCCGCGAGCCGGCCTTGTTCACCAGCGCCAGCCGCCGGCGGGCGCCGGCCGCGGCGGCCGCGGCGCGGTGCCGGTCGGTGACGTCCAGTATCAATCCGGACAGCCCGATGACCTCGCCGTCCGGGCCGTGCAGCCGGTTGTAGCTGACCGACCAGACCCGCTCCTCGTCGGAGGCCGGGGTGAACCCGCCGTACTGCTCGTCGACCACCGGGATGCCGGTGCGCAGCACCTCGTCGGGGATCTCCTCCAGGCGCGGGTCCAGGCCCGGCAGCACCTCGCGGACCCGCTTGCCGATGTGCTCGGAGACCGGCAGGCCGTTGATACGCTCCAGCGCGCGGTTCAGCCGGACGTAGCGTCCCTGCTCGTCGTAGACCACGATCCCGACCGGGAACTGCTCGAACAGCGAGTCCAGCACCGCCCGGTCCCGGGTGAACCGGATCAGGTCCTCGGCGGAGTTGGCGTAGCCGAACACCACGACGTGGCCCTCGCCGTCCCGCAGACCCATGAGATGCGCGTCGACATGCACGCTCGCGCCGTTCGGGGTGACCGCGTCCAGCTCACCGCGCGCGTCGTCGCCGGACCGCACCGCCGCGACCATCCGGTCTGCCGCCTCGCGATCGGCCGACCGGAACATCGCGTGGAACGGCTTGCCGATCATCTCCGTACGCTGCCATCCCAGCAGTTCCTCGGCGTTGAGCCGGAACTCGCGGATGATACCGTCGCCGTCCAGCATGAAGGTCGCCGAGCGTACCCGCTCGATCACTCCGGCCATCCGCCCGAGCTGACGCTGCGCGTCGCCCTCGGATCCCTGGCCGAAGACGGAGGTCGTCATGGCCCATCCCCGGCCGCGCCAGCCGGGATTGTCCTGCCGCTCCCTGTGGGGCTGCTGCTCTGGCGAGTCGGGCATAGGGCGGACTTCGATTCTGTGCTGTCAGAGAATCTGTGCGGTCGGGAACCCCGTGTTGCGGATCCGGGTCTTCCGTGATCCTTCCCGGAATGCCGCACCCTCAAGCAATTGATCTGACTTTCACACTATGAGAGCAGTCACCGGGTCCCACAGGTTTCACCAGGCCGTACGCCCCAACTCTTCGACGATCGGCACGTCGGGCGTCAGCCAGTCCAGACCAAGCAATTCCCCGCGCGGGACCCACGCCAAACAGTCATGGTCCTGAAGTGGCGACGGCTCGGGCTGCCCGGGCTCCAGGCGCGCCAGGAAGACGCGCAGGGTGAAGCGCTCGTCGATCCGCGCGTCCGCACCCACCTGTGCCCCGACCGTCACCGCCACGCCGAGTTCCTCGCGGCACTCCCGGACGACCGCCTCGGCGTCGTCCTCTCCGGGCTCGACCTTGCCGCCGGGGAACTCCCACTTCCCGGCCAGACGCGCCGGTGCCGACCGGCGGGCACACAGCACGGTCTGGTCCCGGACGATGGCCGCGCCGACGACGATGACGGGGGTCTGGGTGGTCATTCCAGGGAGTCTAGGGGGCACCGCCGGCTACGTTCCGTAACCGGCCGTTGGCCCCCTCTTGGCATCGGGTCGACAATGGGTACATGCGCCTTCTCAGGCAAGAGGACATCTCCCCGCTGCTGGCCGACCATCCCGAGTGGACGGGCGGCGCGGAGCATCTCTCGCGCGTGTTCACCGCCGCGGACTTCCCCGCGGCCATCACCGTGGTCGACAAGGTGGCGGTCATCGCCGAGGAGATGAACCACCACCCCGACATCGACATCCGGTGGAAGACCCTGCGGTTCCGGCTCTCGACGCACTCCGCGGGCGGCGTCACCGAGCTCGACCTGGAGCTGGCCCGGCGGATCGAGACGCTGCTGGCCGCGCAGCCCGGGTAGCGGTCCGAGCCGGACCGAACCGGAGCTAACCGAACCGGACCGCGCCCGAGCGGATCGCGCTATCCGAAGATCGCGTTCGTGATCCACCACACGAGGGCCGCGCAAGCCCCCGCGCACGGCAGCGTGAACAGCCACGCCCCGAGGATGTTCCGCGCCACGCCCCAGCGCACCGCGGTCTTCCGCTTCGTCGCGCCGACACCCATGATCGACCCGGTGATGATCTGCGTGGTCGACACCGGCGCGTTCCACACGAACGCGGTGAAGTAGAGCACTCCCGAGGCGACGGTCTCGGCGGCGAAACCACGAGGCGGGTCCAGCTCGATGATCTTCCGGCCCAGGGTCCGCATGATGCGCCAGCCGCCGGCGTAGGTGCCCAGCGAGATCGCGCACGCGCTGGACAGCAGCACCCAGTTCGGCACGGCCGACTTGCTGGTGGCGTGGCCGCCGGCGATCAGCGCCAGCATGATCACGCCGATGGTCTTCTGCGCGTCCTGGATGCCGTGGCCCAGGGCCATCGCCGCGGCCGAGATGGTCTGCGAGATGCGGAAGCCCCGGGTGACCCGGCCCGGGTGCGCCTTGCGGAACGCCCACAGGATCCCGACCATCAGGAAGAACGCCAGCACGAAGCCCACGAGCGGGGAGGTCACCATGGGCAGGATGACCTTCTCCCAGACGCCCTTCCACTCCACCGTGGCGCCGGCCGCCAGACCCGCGCCGATCATGCCGCCGATCAGCGCGTGCGAGGACGACGAGGGCAGCCCCAAGGACCAGGTCAGCACGTTCCACACGATCGCGCCGACCAGCAGCGAGAACACGATCCACAGGCCCGCGTCCCCGCCGGGGACCTTGATGATGCCCTTGGTGATCGTCGAGGCCACGCCGCCGCCGAGCCGGAGCCCGATGTAGGAGCCGAGCAGGTTCATCACCGCGGCCATCAGCAGCGCGGCCCGCGGCGTGAGCGCGCGGGTGGACACCGAGGTGGCGATGGCGTTCGCCGAGTCGTGGAAGCCGTTGGTGTAACTGAACCCCAGGGCGACGGCCACCACCGTGATCAGGCCGAGCCAGTGCACGCCTCAGGACTCCTTGACCACGATGGACTCGACCGTGTTGGCCACGTGCTCGAAGGCGTCGGCGGCCGCCTCCAGCGAGTCCACGACCTCCTTGAGCTTCATCACGGTCAGCGCGTCGTACTCCCCGGAGAACAAGTGCGCCAGCAGCTTGCGGTAGGACTGGTCGCCGGCGTTCTCCAGCCGGTTGACCTCGATCCAGTAGCCCGACAGGTCCTTCATCCCGCGCAGCTTGCGCATCGCCTCGGCGGTCAGCTCCGCGGCCCGCACCAGCGTGTCCACCATATCGGCGACCCCGGACGGCAGCGTCTGGATGCCGTAGAGGTTGACCAGGTCGACGGCCTCTTCCATCTCGTCCATGACGTCGTCGAGGCTGGAGGCCAGCGCGTAGATGTCCTCGCGGTCGAACGGGGTGATGAACGAGGAGTTCAGGGTGTTGTAGATCTTGTGCGTCGTGTCGTCGGCGGCGTGCTCGGCGGCCCGCATGCGCTCGGCGATCTTGGCCCGCTCGGCCCCGGCCCCGGGCCCGGCGGCCCCCAGCAGTTCGGTGAGGATGCCGGCTCCGACGACGAGGTGGTCAGCCTGCTCGGCGAACAGGTCGTAGAAGCTGGTCTCCCTGGGGGTCAGACGCAGTTTCACTGGAAGTCTCCGGGTCTTCAGTTGCCGTTAATCCGGGCAGCGGCTGTTTGTTCTGGCTTGTTCGCCGTAAGGATGCTAGGTGCTCAACCTACCGAGCGCACAACCGAGCCACTACCGTTGCCGCCGTGGCCGAGCCTGTGTCCCGTTCTATGACGATCTTCGCGCCCGCCGATGTGATTTTCGCCATCCTCGCCGACCCCCGCCAGCACGTGCTGATCGAAGTTCGGGATGCGGATGCGGATAAGGGCCTGCGCGCCGTACCGGATCCGCAACACAGTGGTCGAGTTCGAAGAAGAGCGGCGGATCGGCTGGCGGCACTTCATGCGCCACCTGGAGCTACCGGCCGGAGCCCCTCGAGGCGGACGACGAAAGCGAGCAACGCCCGGTCGATCGAACAGGCCCTGGAGCGGCTGCGGGCCGCGGCCGAATCACGGGCCGGAAGCTGAACCGCCGGCCCCGCGAGGTTAGTTCCGGTCCCGCTTCGGGTCCGCCGGCATCAGCCCGAGCGCCCGGTCGATGACCGCCCAGTCCAGCCGCTTCTCGCTGGCCGGATGCTCGGCCACGACCTGCAACAGGTCGCCGTACAGCCGGATCTCGTCGAGCGCCGAGTTGTCGTACACCGAGGGCAGCGCACCGTAGCGGCCGTACGCCGAACCAGAATCCTGCTGGTAGAGCGTCATGGCTGAATCACCGCCCGTCCTCACGACCCCATGGTCCCCGACAGTCGAGCCTATTGGGTACCAGGGCCTGCGGGTATGGCCCAACAGGACTATTTGTGGGAGCGGGTGGGGCTAGTCGGATGGGCCGACGGGCTGGTGGCGCGCCGGCCGGGCGTTCTCGGTGCCGCCGACGGGGCCGGCCGGACCGACGGCGCGACGGTCGGCACGGTGATGCTGACCGGGGTGCCGAAGCCGAACAGCTCGGTCGCCGAGGTGACGTGCGCGACCGGCTTGGTCGGCCCGACTTCCACGAACGCGAACGTGGCGACGAAGCGGCGCAGGCGCCCCTGCGCGTCCAGGTAGGCGTCGAAGGGCACGCTGGTGGTGGTGAACGCGCGGGACGCGTTGGTGAGCGCCTGCTTGTCGGCCGCGGCGTAGGACGCCTCGGCGTCCCGGGCCGAGGCCGGCCCGCTCAGCGCGGCGGCGGCTTGCCCCAGGTCCAGCGTGCCCTGGTAGTGCGCCACCGGAACGCCCCGGACCACGTCCTGGCCGACCTGCTGCACGCCGGGCTGGACGCCGCGGAGCATCGCGATGATCAGCGAGGGGTCGGTGGAGCCGCCGGAGATCAGGTTGCCGTCGGAGACCTTGCCGGTCGACGTCGGGCTCCAGACCGAGGCCGGGACGGCGGCGGCGGTCGGGGTCGCGGCGGCCGCGGGGCGGCGCACCCAGACCGTGCCGGGTGTCATCACCTCGTTCAGGGCACCGGTCGGCAGGGTGAGGTCGACCGAGCCGCGCTCCGTGCCGAAGTCGAACAGCCCCGAGCCGTGCATGGTCAGAGTCTGCGCGGCAGTGGCCGCCGTCGAGCCGTACGCCGGGACCGCCGGGTTGTCGACCGTGACCACGGTGTCGGTCTGCGCCGTCCCGGCCTGGACCGTCGCCCCGGCCGCGCCGGTGATCGCCGCTACCGGGGCCGCGTGCAGGTCGACGGCGTTCGCCGAGCCGCCGGATCCGAACATGCCCATCGCGCCGACGGCGACGACGGCCAGGCCGCTGACCGAGGAGACCCCGATGGCGAGACGGCGACGGTTCACGGCTACCCCCTGGTGGGTTCGGGACGGCGGTTGATCCCGCTGCCCAACGAGCCATACCGAGGGTGGTTACGTGATGACGCGTCGATACCACCGGATCGGACGACGGCGTGCTAGTGCACTCCCGGACGATCAGCCGCGTGCCGCATACTCCCGCAGCGCCTCGCCGGTCGCCTCGTCCGCCGGGAAGAAGGTCTCCAGCTGCATGTCCGCGAGCGTCAGGTCGGCCGCCGAGCCGAACACCGCGGTGCAGCTGAAGAAGGTCAGCACCTGTCCGTCGCGCCGGAAGCGGAAGGGCAGCACCACGCCGGCGTACAGATCCGGCTCCGGCTCGGGATCCGGATGCGGGTACGCCACGCATTCCTTGAGCAGCGCGGTCAGTTCCGGATCGCCGGAGGCCGCCGCGCGCCGGCTCAGCGCGCGCAGCAGCCGGTCCCGGGCCTCGCCGTGGTTGACCAGGTGCGGCGCGAGCCCTTCGGGGTGCAGCGTGATCCGCACCGTGTTGCCGCCGTTCTCCAGCAGGTGCGGCGCGACCAGGTCGGTGAAGATCCCGACGGTCTTGTTCGCCTCGATGATGTTGGAGCGCTGGTCGTGCATCAGCGCCGGGTACGGCAGGTGCCCGGTGAGGACGACGTCGATCGCCCGGCGCACCGCGGTCATCTCCGGGCTGGCCAGCGACCGGGCCTTGAACTCCGGAGCGTAGCCGGCGGCGACGAGCAGCTTGTTCCGGTCCCGCAGCGGCACCTCGAGCTCGTCGGCCAGCCGCAGCACCATGTCCCGGCTGGGCTTGGCGCGGCCGGTCTCCATGAAGCTCAGGTGCCGCGTGGACACCCCGCTGGCCGAGGACAGGTCCAGCTGGCTGATGTTGCGGGTCCGGCGCCAGGCCCGCAGCATGGCGCCGAAGTCGGCGGCGGTGGCCGGCGGCTGCTTCTTGAGCTGGGCCGCGGTCGGGTCGGTCGTGACGGTGGTCCGGGGCGCGGCGATCGTCGCGGTGCTCATGGCCTCACGATACGAAAGGCGGCCCGACTGTTCGACCGGAAAGGGCCGGCGGCCGGACGCCGCCGGCCGCCGAGTAAAAGCGTGTCCTTATATAAGGACACGATCCGGCCGGCTACATGGCCGCCATCGACACCCCGATGAAGTGCAGCGAGAACGCCGCGATGGTCAGCGTGTGGAACACCTCGTGGAAGCCGAACCAACGCGGCGAGAGGTCCGGCCGCTTCGTGCCGTAGACCAGCGCGCCGATCGAGTACAGCACCCCGCCGACGACCATCATGACCAGGATCGCGACGCCGCCGGAGTGCAGGAACTGCGGCAGGAAGAACACCGCGGCCCAGCCCAGCGCGACGTAGCACGGCGTGTAGATCCAGCGCGGCGCCCCGAGCCAGAAGACCCGGAAGGCGATGCCCACCAGGGCGCCGATCCAGACGGTGTACAGCAGCGCGCGCTCGGCGCTGCCGTGCAGCAGGATCACCGTGAACGGCGTATAGGTGCCGGCGATGATCAGGAAGATGTTGGCGTGATCCAGGCGGCGCAGAATCGCCTCTCCGCGCGGGCCCCAGGTGCGGCGGTGGTACAGCGCCGAGGTGCCGAACAGCATCACGGCGGAGAAGGCGAAGACCGCCGAGGCGATCCGGGCCCGGCCGTTGTCGGCCAGCGCGATCAGCACGATCCCGCCGGCCAGGGCCAAGGGCGCGGCGCACAGATGCAGCCAGCCGCGCAGCTTGGGCTTGATCGGAGTGACGGCGTTCGATACGGCATCCACAAGCGGCGTCATAACCGGAGGGTAACTTACGGGACCGTAACTTCGGTAGGCGGGTGGGCGTCCGTTCCAGAAACAGTCCGGAAACCGTCAAAAGCAGGACACCATGTCGAACCCACTGTGACGAACTAGCCATCGCCGACTATCCACCATGTGGACTGCGCTGGGTACACTCCGAAATACCCTCATACATCGACCGGGGCTGCCTACCAGTGCGGATGGGAAGCGACCTCGGTGCCTTAGGAGCGCGCCATGACTGACGTGTCCACAAAAACCGTGCCCGCGAACAGCCCCGCGGCCATACCGGGGCTCGACGACGCCCCGACCGGCCACCAGGCCCTGAAGGCCTGGGTCGCCGAGATCGCCCAGCTCACCCAGCCCGACCGGGTCGAGTGGTGCGACGGCTCGGACGCTGAGTGGGAACGCCTGACCTCCCTGCTGGTCGAGCAGGGCACCTTCACCCGGCTGAACGAGGCCAAGCGCCCGAACAGCTTCTACGCCAAGTCCGATCCGAGCGACGTCGCGCGCGTCGAGGGCCGGACCTACATCTGCTCCGAGAACGAGTCGGACGCCGGCCCCACCAACAACTGGATGGCCCCGGCCGAGATGAAGGGCATCCTCGGCGGCCTGTTCACCGGCTCGATGCGCGGCCGCACGATGTACGTCGTGCCCTTCTCGATGGGCCCGATCGGCTCGCCGCTGTCGGCGATCGGCGTGGAGCTGACCGACTCCCCGTACGTGGTGGTCTCGATGCGCGTGATGACCCGGATGGGCCAGAAGGTGCTGGAGGAGCTCGGCACGGACGGCGAGTTCGTCAGGGCCGCGCACACCGTCGGCGCCCCGCTGGAGGCCGGCCAGGCCGACGTGCCGTGGCCGTGCAACACCACGAAGTACATCACCCACTTCCCGGAGACCCGCGAGATCTGGTCCTACGGGTCGGGCTACGGCGGCAACGCGCTGCTCGGCAAGAAGTGCTACGCGCTGCGCATCGCCTCGGTGATGGCCCGCGACGAGGGCTGGCTGGCCGAGCACATGCTGATCCTGAAGCTGACGCCGCCCAGCGGCGAGGCGAAGTACGTGGCCGCGGCGTTCCCGAGCGCCTGCGGCAAGACCAACCTGGCGATGCTCACGCCGACCATCCCGGGCTGGAAGGTCGAGACCGTGGGCGACGACATCGCCTGGATGCGCTTCGGCGCGGACGGCCGGCTGTACGCCATCAACCCCGAGGCCGGCTTCTTCGGCGTCGCCCCGGGCACCGGCCGGGAGACCAACTCCAACGCCATCGACACCCTGTACGCGAACTCGGTGTTCACCAACGTCGCGCTGACCGACGACGGCGACGTGTGGTGGGAGGGCCTGACCGAGGACAAGCCGGCGCACCTGACCGACTGGAAGGGCCGCGACTGGACCCCGGACAGCGACGAGCCGGCGGCGCACCCGAACGCCCGGTTCTGCGTCCCGGCCGCGCAGTGCCCGACCATCGCCGAGGAGTGGGAGGACACCAAGGGCGTCCCGATCTCGGCGATCCTGTTCGGCGGCCGCCGCGCGACCGCGGTCCCGCTGGTCACCGAGTCGTTCTCCTGGCAGCACGGCGTCTTCCTGGGCGCCAACGTGGCCAGCGAGAAGACCGCGGCGGCCGAGGGCACGGCCGGCGAGCTGCGCCACGACCCGTTCGCCATGCTGCCTTTCTGCGGCTACAACATGGGCGACTACTTCGGCCACTGGCTGCGCGTCGGGGAGAAGACCGAGGCCGACAAGCTGCCGAAGATCTACTACGTCAACTGGTTCCGCAAGGGCGAGGGCGGCCGGTTCCTGTGGCCGGGCTTCGGCGAGAACTCGCGCGTCCTGAAGTGGATCGTGGACCGGCTGGACGGCGCGGCCGAGGGCGTCCAGACGCCGATCGGCGTGCTGCCGACCAAGGACTCGCTGGACCTGGCGGGTCTGGAGCTGTCCGAGGCGGACCTGGACGTGCTGCTGAGCGTCGACAAGGACGTCTGGAAGCGCGAGGCGGCGCAGATCCCGGCGCACTTCGACCGGTTCGGCGACCACCTGCCGGCCGAGCTGACCGCCGAGTACGAGAGCCTGCTCACCCGGCTCGACAGCTAGTCCCGCCCCGGGCGTCTCACGCGCCCCGTGTGGTCTTGAGCACCACCGTCAGGCCCGTTCCCTCCGAGGGGACGGGCCTGACGGCCGTCAAGGCGCCCCCGGGCTTCTTCACGAAACCCGCACCCGAAGGTTTACTGAAGGCCGTGACGAGACCCGGTGGGACTCCGATAACCTCGATGAGTCCTCCCCGCCCCCGGTTTATTGTCGAAAATGCGAGAAAGGCGCCGCGCTGTGAGTCTGCGAGACATCGCCTACAGCCTGTACGAGCGGCGCTTGGCGGCTCGCCTGCACAGCGACGTCCAGCGGGGCAAGAAGAAGGTCCCGCGCCACATCGGCGTCATCATGGACGGCAACCGCCGCTGGGCCAAGCAGATGGGCGAGCAGATCGCCACCGGCCACCAGCGCGGGGCGGACAAGATCCACGAGGTGCTCGACTGGGCCGAGGAGGCCGGGGTCGAGACCGTCACCCTGTGGCTGTTCTCCACCGACAACTTCAACCGGCCGCCCGAGGAGCTCACCGACCTGCTCCGGATCATCGAGGGCTCGGTGCGCTCGCTGGCCGACACGGGCCGCTGGCGGGTCCATCCGCTGGGCGCGCTGGACATACTGCCGTCCGACTTCGCCCGGCACCTGAAGGAGATCGAGGAGCAGACCCGGGACAACCCCGGGATCCAGGTGAACGTCGCCATCGGCTACGGCGGCCGCCGGGAGATCGCCGACGCGGTGCGCTCCCTGCTGGCCGACGCCGCGGCCCGCGGCACCTCCATCGAGGACCTGGTGCAGATGCTCGACGCCGAGCACATCACGGAGCATCTGTACACGCAGGGCCAACAGGATCCCGACCTGATCATAAGGACGTCCGGGGAACAGCGGCTCAGCGGTTTCATGCTGTGGCAGAGCGCGCACAGCGAGTTCTATTTCTGCGAGGCCTACTGGCCGGCGTTCCGCAAGGTCGATTTCCTTCGGGCACTGCGCGACTACGCCAATCGCCACCGCCGCTACGGCGCATAGCTCACGGTCACAGCCTCAGGGCCCTCAGTCCGTGCTGTCCAGCGCCGCGCGCATTCTGTTACGTTCTGTTATCACTACAGGTCAGAACCGTGACATGACGGGCGCCCGCGTTTAGCCCCAACAGGTGACGGGAACTTTCCAGACGTGCCGGTGGAGCAAGGTCGACTCACACAGATGGCTGTGACGGGTCTGCTCCCCGGCATCAGTCGCTTCTGGGGAGACAGACAACAGTGGCAGCTACCCCTCGCCGCCGCGCCTCCAGCAAGGCCCGGCGCCGCACCTACGTCCTCGACACCAGCGTCCTGCTCGCCGATCCGTCGGCGCTGACCAGGTTCGCCGAACACGAGGTCGTCGTCCCGATCGTGGTCGTGACTGAGTTGGAGGGCAAACGGCACCACCCCGAGCTCGGCTACTTCGCCCGCAACGCGTTGCGGATGCTGGACGAGATGCGGGTCGTCCACGGACGGCTCGACGCCCCGATCCCCGTCGGCGAGTCCGGCGGAACCCTCCGTGTGGAGCTCAACCACACCGATCCCGAAGGTCTGCCGCCGGGCTTCCGCCTCGGCGACAACGACTCGCGCATCCTGGCCGTGGCCTGCAACCTGCGGGCCGAGGGCCTGGACGTGACGCTGGTCAGCAAGGACCTGCCGATGCGGGTCAAGGCCAGCGCGGTGGGGCTGCCCGCGGAGGAGTACCGAGCGGAGATCGCGCTGGAGGCCGCGTCCGGCTGGACCGGCATGGCCGAGATCGAGATCGCCGGGACAGTCGTGGACGAGCTGTTCTCCTCGGGGACCGTCGAGGTCCCCGAAGCCGCGGGCATGCCCTGCCACACCGGGCTGGTGCTGCTCTCCGAGCGCGGCAAGGCGCTCGGGCGCGTCGCCCCGGACAAGAAGGTCCGCCTGGTGCGCGGCGACCGCGACGTCTTCGGACTGCACGGCCGCTCGGCAGAACAGCGCGTGGCGCTGGATCTGCTGCTGGACCCGGACATCGGCATCGTCTCCCTGGGCGGCCGGGCCGGAACCGGCAAGTCCGCGCTGGCGCTGTGCGCCGGCCTGGAGTCGGTGATGGAGCGCCGCCTGCACCGCAAGGTCGTGGTGTTCCGCCCGTTATACGCGGTCGGCGGTCAGGAGCTCGGCTATCTGCCCGGCACCGAGAACGAGAAGATGTCGCCGTGGGGCCAGGCGGTGTTCGACACGCTGTCGGCACTGACCTCACAGGCCGTCATCGACGAGGTGGTGGACCGGGGAATGCTGGAAGTGCTCCCGCTCACCCATATCCGCGGCCGTTCTCTGCACGACTCATTCGTCATCGTCGACGAAGCGCAGTCGCTTGAACGCAATGTGCTACTCACCGTTCTGTCCCGGATCGGGACCGGTTCGCGCGTCGTCCTCACCCACGACGTGGCACAGCGTGACAATCTGCGTGTGGGGCGTTACGACGGCATCGTCTCGGTCGTGGAAAAGCTGAAGGGGCACCCCCTTTTCGCCCATGTAACTCTCAGCAGAAGCGAAAGGTCCCCTATCGCCGCTTTGGTGACAGAGTTGCTGGAGGAACTGGCGGTATAACTGCGGACCCCCCTCGTGCAGGGGTTATCACGCTGCGTCGACTGTGACGCAGGACACGCACGATTGAGTTGAAAAGGGACCAAAGGCCCTGCATCGTCGAATGCGTAAGACCCCGCGTCTGGCAATCGCATTCGACGATCCAGGGCCTGACGGCCGCCGGCGCCGAAAGCGAGAACAGGGAGTTTTCCCGGCTCGACTTTCGCCTCGACTGCAATGAGTTATTGCATCGTCGCTGCCCGTGAACGGGCGGCGAGTCGAGCCGCAGCGGGGTGAACCCACTTCGGAAGGCTCCCTTTGTTCTCCGTGCGGAATTCTGTGTCCGGTATGCGTATTTCCCGGACGAAGGCCCTGGCCATCACCGGCGCTCTCGCCGTCACCGGCGCCTTCGTCGCCACCGGTGTGGCCGCTCACGCCTCGTCCGTCAAGTCCGGCAAGGCCGCTGTGGCCGACGCCGCCGCCGTCTCCACTATGAAGTCCGACCAGGCCAAGAGCGCCGCTGACATCGTGGCGCAGCGCGCCGCCGCGGCCGACGCCGCCAACCGCAGCGCGCAGCGCGCCGCCCTGCCGGCCGCCTCGCCGGCCGCCGACACCGCGGCCGCGCAGGCCGCCGCCCAGAAGGCGGCCACCGACAAGGCCGCCGCCGACGCCGCTGTGAAGGCCGCTGCCGACAAGGCCGCTGCCGACGCCGCCGCCAAGGCCTCCGCCGAGCACGCCGCCGCGGACAAGGCCGCTGCCGACAAGGCCGCCGCGGACAAGGCTCTGGCCGCCAAGGCCGCCGCCGACCAGGCTGCTGCCGCCCGGGCCGCCCAGGCTGCCCAGGCGCAGGCCCAGGCCGCCGCCGCGGCGAAGGCCAAGGCCGCTGCCGCCGCCGCGACCCCGACCTACGCGAACAACCTGGACGGCTGGATCAAGCAGGCCGTCTCGATCCTGGACTCCAACGGCACCCCGACCTCGTACAACGCCGTCTACCAGGCCGCGATGCACGAGTCGGCGGGCAACCCGAGCGCCGTGAACGGCTGGGACTCCAACGCCGCCAAGGGCACCCCGTCGATCGGTCTGCTCCAGGTGATCCAGCCCACGTTCAACGCCTACCACCTGGCCGGCCACAACAACATCTACAACCCGGTCGACAACATCATCGCCGGCGCCCGCTACGCGGCCGCGACCTACGGTTCGCTGGACAACGTCGTCGCCGCGCGCTGCGGTGGCTCCTGCTGGTTCGGCTACTAAGCCGCCCAGTAATAGCTGAAAACCCTTTGCGGTACAACTGAAAACCCCCAGCGACCGGCCACTGTCCCCGACAGTGGCCGGTCGCTTACTCAGTGCACTGTGATTTTTCCGACGCTCTCCCGGCTTGAGTTCGATCTCTGTTCCGGGAGAGGCTCGATTTTCGGAAGACCCCGCGCTCGGGCCCGCGGGACCAAGGTCCTTCAAGGACGTTGATCCACCAGGGGGTGGATGTGGCGGCGAAGATGCCGCCTATCCGTTCGCCCATGCGCCGCTCCATGAGGGAGCCGGTCGTCACTTCCCACACGCCGCGGATCAATCCGGGCTGTGCGAAAACGGCCGTCGAAAAGGGGTGAGGCACTGCGGAAGGCAACTCTTGTCCAGCCATAGGCGCACTGAGCACGAGACTGAGCACGAGTACGACCAGCACAACCCCACCTCGCAGGACCCGAAGTCCGGGATCGCGGGCGCCGCATCGACCGCGGCAGGCAAGACCGTCTCGTTCATGACCGGCAAGCTCCCCACCAAGACCTCCCGAATAGCCGCGGTGGCAGCGGCCGGAACCCTGGTCCTGGCAGGCGCGGGCAGCGCGTACGCGGTCCACTCGAACGACGTCTCCAACCACAACAAGCAGGTGGCCGCCGCACAGTTCGCGGCAGAGCAGAAGGCCGCCTCCGACAAGGCACAGGCCGATGCCGCCGCCAACGCGGCCGCGGAGAAGGCCGCGGAGCAGAAGGCCGAGGCGGACGCGGCGGCGAAGGCGGCCGCGGACAAGGCCGCAGCCGACAAGGCAGCCGCGGACAAGGCGGCAGCCGACAAGGCAGCCGCTGACAAGGCCGCGGCAGACCGCGCCGCGGCGGCCGCCGCCGCGAACCGCGACCAGCAGCGCCAGCCGCTGCCGAGCGCGTCGTCGTCGCCCACCTCGACGCCGACCGCGACCTCGACCCCGACCCCGACGCAGAAGCCGACGACGCCCAGCGGCGGCTCCTACGGCTCGGCCTACGCGATCGCGCAGTCGATCGTGCCGTCCGGCCAGTTCGCGTGCTTCGCGAACATCATCGAGCGCGAGTCCGGCTGGAACGTCCACGCGACCAACCCCTCGTCGGGCGCGTACGGCCTCGGGCAGGCCCTGCCGGGCAGCAAGATGGCCTCGGCCGGCTCGGACTGGGAGAACAATCCCACCACCCAGATCAAGTGGACGCTGTCCTACATGGACTCGCGGTACGGCTCGCCGTGCGGCGCGTGGTCCTTCTGGCAGTCGCACAACTGGTACTGATACCAGCGGTCTCCGATTGATCCCGGCGCTGTCGAAGCGCTGATCCGGCACGCCCTGATTGGTTCTCGTAGCCGAGTTCCGGCGACGGTTTCCCCTGAGCGCCGCCTGACGACGGGCCGTGCCACCCCGGCGCCCCGTCCGTTCGCAAGGATCTTGCGACCGGACGGGGCGCCGGTGTTCTTTAATGCGGTTATGCCGTCCTCACCCACGATCCTGATCCGGCCGATCCTGCTGCGCGACCACAACGAGGAGGGGCGCACCTCCACCACCCTGGAGCTGTTCTTCGACCTGGTCTTCGTGGTCACGATCAGCGCGATCGCCCAGCAGTGGCACCACGCGGTGATCTCCGGGCAGCTGCTGCACGGCGTCATCTCCCTGGTCGAGATGGTGTTCGGTGTCTGGTGGGCTTGGATGGGTTTCACCTGGTTCGCGAACTTCTTCGACCCCGACGACGTGCCCTACCGCCTGATGGTGCTGGTACAGCTCCTGGCCTCGCTCGGGATCGCCTCGGGCATCCCGGACGTGTTCGAGCACGACGACTTCCGCATCGTGGTGGGCTGCTACGTCGTGATCCGTCTGGTGATGGCCGCGCAGTGGATGCGCGCCGGCCACGCCAACCCGGCCCTGCGCCCCTTCTGCAACCGCTGGGCCTACGGCATCCTGGCGGTCCAGGTCGGCTGGGTGCTGTTCGGCTTCGGGCTGAGCGGCCTGACCCCGCTGCAGACCATCCCGTTCTTCGCGATCGGCGTGGTCGTCGAACTGGCGGTCCCGGCCTGGGCCCAGCGCGCCGAGGTGGCCCCCCTGCCGCACTCCGAGCACGTGGAGGAGCGCTACGGCCTGTTCACGATCATCATCCTCGGCGAGATCGTCCTGGTCGCCTCAACGGCCTTCAACACGGCCCTGACGGACCACAAGCACCTGGCGACCCTGATGGTCGGCGCGATCAGCGCGGCGATCCTGGCCTTCTGCCTGTGGTGGCTGTACTTCGGGTTCCTCGGCGAATACGACCTGACCCGGATGCGCACGGCCTTCATCTGGGGCTACGGCCACTACTTCGTCTACGGCACCCTGACCACCATCGGCGGAACGCTCGCCGCACTCCTGGAGCAGGTCGCCCAGGACGACGGAGCACTGGGCCGCACAGCCATGGCCCTGACCCTGACGATCCCGGTGGCCGGCTTCCTGGCCGCCATCGCCCTGCTCCGCAAGGTCAGCGAATGGGCAGCGTGCTCGCGCTGGCTGATGGCATCGGGAGCGGTCTTCGTCATCGGCACCGCCGCGGGCGCCGCGGGAGGCGCGATGTGGACGCTGCTGTCCGTATGCGTCGCGACCGCCGCCTTCCTGGCTTCGGAGATCGTCACGAAGTGGAAGGCGGCGGTCAGACGCCGGCAAAACCAGGGTGCTGCTTAAGCCAGCGAGTCTTCCGCCTCCAGCGTCACGGAGACACTGTTGACGATGGCAGCAATCTTAACCGCTTCCTGCACCGTCTCGCGGGAGGCACCGGCCTTCACAAGCACTTGCTCATGCGACTCCAAGCACCGCTGGCACCCGTTGATCGCCGAGACGGCCAGCGACCACAACTCGAAGTCGAGCTTGTCCACCCCATGATTGGCCATGAAGTTCATCCGCAGCCCGGCCCGCAGATTCTGGTACTCAGGGTCGCCCAGCAGGTGCATACCCCGGTAGTACACGTTGTTCATGGCCATGATCGCCGCCGCCCCCTTGGCAGCGACATACGCCACCTCCGACAGATGCGTCTTGGCATCAGCCGAAAGCTCCGCGATCACCTTCGCATTCCGCGACGCGATAGCCGTCCCGAGAATCGCACCCCACAACTGCTGCTCGGTGAGCTTCGAGGTGTTGATCATCGAGCTGAGATTCAGCTTGACGTCCTTGGCGTACTCCGGCAGCGCGTCCTTCAGAACCTCGTACCCCATCAGGCGTTCAGCAGCTCTCGCACAACCAGCGTCTCGTCGCCGGACTTCCAGTTGCACGGGCACAGCTCATCAGTCTGCAGCGCATCCAGCACCCGCAGCACCTCATCAACATTCCGCCCGACAGACCCGGCCGTCACCATGACGAACTGGATCTCGTTGTTCGGATCCACAATGAACGTGGCCCGGTCGGCAACCCCATCCTTGTTCAGCACACCGCAAGCAGCAGTCAGCTCCCGCTTGACGTCCGCCATCATCGGGAACGGCAGCTCCCGCAGATCCTTGTGGTCCAGCCGCCAAGCCCGGTGCACGAACTCGTTGTCGACGGACACCCCCAGCACCTGCGTGTCCCGATCCTGGAACTCCCCATTGAGCTTGCCGAACGCCGCGATCTCGGTCGGACAGACGAACGTGAAGTCCTTGGGCCAGAAGAACACCACCTTCCACTTGCCCGCGTAGGACTCATCCGTGATCTGGACGAACGCGTCCTCGGGGTTCGCCTGGTCGATGTCCACGACCGAGGTCAGGTTGAACTTGGGGAACTGGTCGCCGATGGTCAGCGTGGCCACGGTTGGTCTCCTAGCGATGAGGGTTGCCTTGCACCTGCGCCTCAGGCGGCCTCGAAGGGTCCGCGGGCGCGACATCACCAGGCTGTCAGACCGGAATTGATCAGTGAAATAGGCACGAGGGGCGAGTCGCGATAGGGAGAGCCGATCAATCGCGGATCGGCGCCAAACGCTTCCAGCAGTGTCACCCAGAATCCCGACCGTGACGAATCACCATCACGGAATGAGATGGGATCCGCCTCCATTAACTCGATCGAGTGCATCGAGTGCAGAACCGCCCGGACCTCCCCAAACGCCGGCCCCGCGGCATGGATGATCTTGGACGCGGCGCCTTGATGATCTTGGCGAAGGCGCCCTCCGCCCGGCTGCCGTATTCCGGTCCCGGGTGGATTCCACACATCCTGGAGGATCCATGCGACATGTTTCCCGCCTGCGAACGCGAGCACTCGCCGTGGGGCTCGCCCTGGCGGCTTCTTCCGCGCTTTCGCCCCTGGGCTCCGCGAGCGCGGCAGACCAGTACCAGTGGGCCGCGCTGGGCGATTCGTACACCGCCGGCGGCTTCGTCGGGGACCCGCTGCCGCCGCTCGGCGATCCGTCACGCGACGGCTGCGACCGCACGACCAACGCCTACCCCGACGTCGTCGACCGTGAACTCGCCGAGTTCCCGCCGGGCAAGCCCGTCCACCTGACCAACGTCAGCTGTGGCAACGCCACCATCGCCGACATCGCCACGGCCAAGCAGGTGCCGATCAGTCCCGTGGAGCCGCCCGCGGACGGTTGGCCCTCGGTGCCCACGCAGATCCAGCGCGCGCAGCTGGACGACAAGACCGACGTCGTCACCATCGGCGTCGGCGGCAACAGCCTGCCCTTCGGGGGCATTCTCCTCAAGTGCCAGGAGACAGGCTTGCTGGGCAAGTCGTGCCGCGACTACTACACCAATCCCCCCGCGGGGGAGGAGAGCATGCAGGACAAGCTCGCCCGGGTCCAGGACGAGTACATCGAGATGCTGGCCAAGGTGCACCAGGCCGCGCCCAACGCCAAGGTGATCACCGTCGGCTACCCGGCCGTGCTGCCGGAGCAAGGCAGCGACTGTACCCGCTTCAGTCTCACCCAGCTCGGCGCCGTCACCGCCGCCGACATCGACTGGCTCCGTGAGGACGTCCTCAAGCAGCTGAACAGCACGATCCAGCGGGTCTCGAACTTCTTCGGCGACCGCTACGTCGACATCTACTCCTCCAGCATCGGCCACGACGCCTGCAAGCCGGCGGACACCAAGTGGGTCGAAGGAATCTGCGGCGACGCCGAGGACTACTGGCCGACCTCGCTCCCTGGCACGCTGCTGAACTGCGCCCCCATCAAGAAGCGCCTCACCCTCGTCCACCCCAACGCCGCCGGTTACGCCAACACCGCCGCCCACGTGGAGCGAGCCATCCGCATCGCCCTGCTCGAACGCTGAACTGCACGAAGTCGGCCGCGGGGGAGGCGCATCCTCAACCCCGCGGCCGGCTTCGCGATCCGCACGATCGGCAAGACCCGCGCGGTCAGCACGATCAATACGATCCGCGCGATCAGCCCAACTGCGGCCCGTCGGCCAGCGCGCCGACTTCCTGCTCGCTCAGCGGCCGGGGCGTGGTCACCTTCAGGTTGAGGCGCTCGGCGGTGGCGTTGCCGTTGATGCGGTACTTGACGTTGTCGGCGACCAGGTAGCTCTCGCCGTTCGCGTTGCCGATGTAGCCGTCCTGGATGGCGCCGCCGTCCTGCAGGTCCTCGACGTTGACCTCGGTGATGCCTTCCCAGTCGTTGAAGATGTTCAGGTACGACGACTCGTTCAGGGCCCGCCGCTTGCCCTCGAGGACGACGTAGACCATGGGGTTGTCGGCCGCCTTGACGCGGGTGCCGTTGTCAGCCATGAACCGGTTCCTTCCGCAGGTGTGCTAACTCTGACTCCCCCCCTTTTCGGATGCTATGCACGCTGACGTCAGGGCTCGCGCAGGCGTAGGCCGATGGGATGATCCGGCGGCGCGGGGGCGCGCTCGGCCGTCGTGGGGCACTCGCTCGGTCACTCGCCCGGGCACACGCTCAGTCACCCGCCCGGTCACTCGTTCGGTGCCCTTCAAGCTGCGCGCGATCACCGAGTCACCGATGATCGCCCTCCTGTCAAGGGACCCCTCCTGAGTAGCCGGGCGCTCAAGCGGGGAAGGGCGGGACGTGGTGGAGACTACGAGCCCGGGGGCGACGGGGCTGGGGCGGTCGGTCGGCGGGCGCTACCGCCTGCTGGCGAGGTTGGGCGAGGGCGGCTTCGGGGAGGTGTGGCGAGCGCGGGACCGGTCTTTGGACATCGATGTCGCGGTCAAGCAGGTGCGGCTTCCGCTGAACGCGCCGCAGTCGCAGCAGGCGGCGCAGACCGAGCGCGCGCTGCGCGAGGCGCGGCACGCCGCCAAGCTGCGGGACCACCCGAACGTGGTGGCGGTGCACGACGTCGTGGACGACGGCGGCCCCTGGATCGTCATGCAGCTCGTCGAGGGCCGGACCCTGGCGACCCGGATCAAGGACGGCGGCCCGCTCTCCGAGCCCGACGCCGTCTACCTCGCCGCGTCGCTGCTCCAGGCGTTGCGCGCGGCGCAGGCCGTGAAGGTCGTGCACCGCGACATCAAGCCGGCCAACGTGATGCTCACCGAGGACGGCGACGTCCTGCTCACCGACTTCGGCATCGCGGTGAACGACGCCGACCCCTCCATCACCACCGCCGGCGTCATCCTCGGCTCGGCCGAGTACATGGCGCCCGAGCGGGCGCGCGGACACGAGGCGACGTACGCCAGCGACCTGTTCTCGCTCGGCGTGACCCTGTACCACGCGGTCGAAGGCGTCTCGCCCTTCCACCGCGACACCCCCACCGGATCACTGACCGCCGTACTCCTCGAAGATCCCCCGGAACCGCAACGCGCCGGAGCCCTCAAGCCGCTCCTCGGCGCGCTCCTGCACAAGGACGCCGCGAACCGCCCCGAGCTCAGCGACGCCCTGACGATGGTCCAGCAGGCGGCCGAACAACTCGGCGACGGCGCCACCACGACCTTCGGATCGACCCGCGCCTACACACGCCCCTTCATGCCGTTCGACGACCCCGCCAAGAACGGCGGCGGCGCCAAGGAAGTCGCCGGGCTGCTGGCCAAGGCGCTCCGCAAGAACGCGGCCGCCGCGGTCCTCCATGCCGAGAACCGCATCCAGTCGGCACAACAGAACCGCCGCGCCCGAGCAGCTCAGTCAGCCCAGACAGGCCAGTCGAATCAGTCGGGCCAGTCGACGCCATCAGGCGCATCGACCTTCACCGGCATCGCCACGGACAAGACCAAGAAGCAGAACAAGAAGCAGAACAAGAGCCAGAGCCAGAGCCAGAGCCAGAACCCTGCGAAACCCCGATCCCCCTGGCAGTCCAAGGCGATCCTCCTCCTCATGCTCGCCCTCCTCGGCCTGGCCGCCTACGCCCTCAACCACGCCGAGATCCCCGCCGCCTGGCACCCCGTCACCGCCGACCAGGACGCCCGCGTCATCGTCCAGGACCGCATCGACCCGACCAAGGACGCCTACTCCCCCGGCTGGTGGGTCATCGCGCCGACCGTCTTCGTCGTCGTGACCGCCGCGGTCCTGTGGACCATCGCGGCCGTGAAGGCGATCCCGGACGCTCTCGGCGCCACCGTCCAGGTCGTCGCCGGCATCTTCGTCTTCGCCGCCGGCGGCGCCGCCGCGTTCTGCGCGGAGGCCGCGGGCGCCGGGATCTACAAGACCTGGCTGCCGCCGATCGGAGCGCTGTGGGCGTCGGCCGGAACCCTGGCGGGCATCCTGACGGTCGCGATCGGCTGGGCCGTCGAGGCCGACGCGAAACGAAAGGCCGCGCAGAAAACGCCCTGAACAGCGCCTACCGCAGCCACCGGCCACCAGCGGGCACCGTCAGCACGCTAGCTGTCGGCCGCCAGCGCCGCGAACTCCGCCGACCAGTCCGGCGCCGCGTCGCCGGCGTCGTAGATCTCGAAGGTCTTCCCCACGGCGTCCGCGGCAGTCAGCGCCGCCACCGAAGCCCCGGCCACGGACGCTCGGCTGGTCCGACCGTCCCCCTTGTCCCCCTGCTCCAGCCGGATCCCGGCCGCGGGCCCCGACGTCAGCCACCCCGGCCGCACGATCGTGTACGCGGCACCACTGGCCCGCAGCGCCTCCTCGCCCCGTGCCCGGGCCGCGATGATCCCCGCCAAGTCCGGGTGCTCGTGGGCCCGCGTGATGTAGATCTGCGACACCAGCACCACCCGCGCCCCGCTCCGGGCGGCGGCCTCGCCGACCGCCGCCACACCCCGGTGCATCACCGCCTCCGCGCCGCGGTCGTCGGTCGGCGGCTCGACCGACACGACCACGCCGTCGTACCCGTCGAGCAGCGCGGCGTCGAAGCCGGCGGACAGGTCCACCACGGCGGTGTCGGCGCCGGCCACACCGCGCGGGCGCCGGCCGGCGACCGTCACCCGCGCCCCCCGCTCCAGCAGCAGCGCCGTCACGAGCGAGCCGGTCCGGCCGGAGCCGCCGAGCACCAGGTACCTGCCATCGGCCACGGAATCACGAACTGTCATGGCGCCATTCTCCGATCAACGGCCCGTCTACGGCTGCGCGGCCACTTCCGGGTACGCCGGCGAGGCGCCGTCCATCAGCGGCGACGGGATCCCCTTCAGGGCCTTGTCGAAGAACGCCGCGACGTAGTCACGGGTGATCTGGATGCTGCGGAACCCGTCCAGGCTCTGCCCGGGGACCGGCATCGAGGCCTCCTCGGCCAGCACGGCGATGTCGGTGAAGGACGCGTGCGCCTCCCCGTCCACCGCGAACCAGCGCTTGTAGCCGGTCAGGTCGGCCCAGGTCTGGTCCCAGTCGGGCGCGTCGCCGGCGCTGTGGTCACTCTGCTTGCCGAACATCATGAACGCCCGGTCGCCGAGGCCGCCGGCCGGCACGGCGGGGAAGAAGGTCCCGTCCATGTTCACGCCCGCGCGGATCCGCGGGTCGGCCTCCATGGCCGCGGCCGCCGAAGCGCCGCCGACCGAGTGACCCGCCATGCCGACGGCGCACTTGTCGATCAGGTGGCTCAGACCCCAGACATGCCCGCCGGTGAGCTGGTCCACGACGAACTTCACGTCCACGGCGCGGCTGCTGACCAGCTGCTCGTTGCTCGCCGGGTCCGGCCCGCTCTGGCTGCACCACAGACACGGCGCGATGCTTCCGTCCGCGAGCTGCTCGCCGCTGTCCTCGTACGGGTGCCCGACCAGGGCCACGACGTACCCCCGGCTCGCGAGACCGGTCGCCAGCGAGGTCAGGGTCGCCCGCGGGTTCTCCAGCCCGGGCGAGAGCACGATCAGCGGGAACTTGCCGGGAGCGGCCTTGGCACCGGTGAAGGCGTGGGTCTGCAGAGCCGCGACGGCGTCGGCGGTGACCCCGAAGCCCGGCGGGACCCGCAGCGCCACGAAGTTCGCCGCCTCGCCGGCGCTCATGTAGGGCGCGGGCTGACCGGTGCCCTGGCGAGCGGGGTAGAACATCGAGACGGTCAGTTGGCGATGGCCCGCCGAGGGATTCCAGGGGTCCAGGCGGCTGGCGTCGGTCAGGTGCAGGACGTCCTCGCCCGCCGCGTAGCGGCCGGTCGGCGCGGGCAGCGAGTACTGCGCGGAGGCCGGAGTGGAAGCCGAAGTGGATGCCGGAGAGTGGGCCGATGCGGCGGCGGAATAGGCGGAAACCGCATGCGGAGCCGCAGCGGAAGCGGCGCCTGACCCGACAAGGGTGAGCGCGGAAACGGACAGAGCGACGATCGCGGAGGCCGCCAGGCGGCGTCGGTTGGTAACCATGGGTTGAAGGTATGAGCGGGGCGTCTCATCGCGGATCACCCCACGGATGGCACCTTCGAGCCCTGTCATCCCCCAGGTCCAGGGGCCTCATCCCCCAGGATGAAGCCCCTGCCATGAGGTCCGGCGAGCCGATCAGCCGACGACGGCCAGCGCGTCGATCTCCACCAGCATCGACTCCTTGGGCAGCTGCACGAAGACGGTCGTCCGGCTCGGCTTCACCCCGTCCGCGCCGAGGTTCGCCTCGATGAACTCCGCGTACGCCTCGTTCATCGCCCCGAAGTGGTCGCGCGTGGTGAGGTAGACACGGAGCATCACGATGTCGTCGACGGTGCCGCCGCCGGCCTCGACGATCGCCTTCACGTTCTCCAGCGTGCGCGCGGTCTGCGCCTTCACGTCGCCGGGGGCCACGTACTGGCCGGTCGCCGGGTCCTCGCCGCCCTGCCCGGACACCTGCAGGATCGGGCCCTTGCGGACGCCCTGGGAGAACACCGGCATCGGGGCCGGGGCGCCGTCGGTACGGATCTCGGTCTTCGCGGAAGTCATCGGGAGAGCTCGCTTTCTTTCGGAGATGGTTCTCGGAACAGAGGATTGGAAGTCAGGGGGCACCAAGGTCAGGGCGCAGCGAAATCAGGGGGCGCCGGCGTCGGCGGAGATGGCGCGCACCGTTTCGAGCAGCTGCGGCAGCAGTTCCAGCACCTGCTCATACGGGAGCACCACGTCCGGCACCGAGATCGACACCGCCGCGACGGCGCGCCCGGAGGCGTCCCGCACCGGCGCGCCGATGCAGTTGATGAACGTCTCGTGCTCGGCATGGTCCTGGGCCCACCCCTGCGCGGCCACGGTCTCCAGCTCCGCGAGCAGCTGCGGCACCGAGGCGATGGTGTTGGGCGTGTGCGGCACGAACTCGATCCCCGCCACCACCCGCCGCCGCTCGGCCACCGGCAGATCCGCCAGTAGGACCTTCGCCACCGCGGTGTTGTGCAACCCGGCCCGCAGCCCGACACGCGAGTACATACGTACTCTGTGACGCGAGTCGTACTTGTCGATGTAGACGACCTCGCCGCCCTCGTACGCGGCCAGGTGCACGGTCTGCCCGGTCGCCGCGTTCAGCGCCGCCAGATGCGGGGCCGCGATCGGCCGGATGCCGCGCTGTTCCATCGCCAGCCCGGCCAGCGCGAACAACCCGGCGCCGAGGTGGTAGCGGTACTCGGCGTCGCGATAGACGAACCGGTCGGCCTCCAGCGACTGGAGCAGCCGCAGGACCGTGGTCTTGTGGACGCCGACCACCTCGGCCAGCTGGTCCAGCGAGCGCTCGCCCTCGCCGAGCTCGGTGAGCAGGCGCAGGGCGCGGGTGACGGTCTGGCTCATGAGACCCTCACCTTCTCGCGGAATGATCGGCTGCGCGACTTGGGTGGGAGAGCGGGCATCACGAGCGCACCGGCTCCGAGCCACCGACCTGGATATCGCCGGCCTGGATGCCGCCGACCGCGATGTCATCGGCCTCAGCGCCGCCAGCCGCACCGCCGCCGAAAGCGATGCCCCCGGCCGAGATCCGCGTCGCGCGCCACTGCTCCTCCGAGGCCTCCAGCAGCGCGGCGACCGTGACCGCCGACCACTGGCCGTCGTGCGCGGCAGGTTCGGCATGCGCGGCTCGGTCGGCTCGGTCGGCTCGGTCGGCGCGGTCGGCGCGGCCATCGTCAGCAAGCCTGCTCAGATCCCCCAACTCCCCCACATCCCCATGCGCCACCAAAGCCGACGCCGCGGCCAGGTGCCCGAGCCGCAACCGCCGCCGCTCGTCGAACCCGTGCAGCGTCCCGGCCAGATACCCCGCCGCGAAGGCGTCCCCGGCCCCGGTCGGCTCGACCACGTCCACCGCCAGCGCCGGCTCGGACACCGCACCGTCGGCGGTCAGCGCGGTCACGACGCGCTCGGCGTCCTTCACCACGATCGTCGCCGGCCCCGGGAACAGAGCCCTGAGTTCGCCCGGATCCCCGGTGCCGAAGGCGATCTCCGCCTCGTCGGCGCCGAGCAGCGCGACGTCGGCCGCGTTCACGAACTCCCGCAGCACGCCCGGGTCCCGGTCCCGCCACAGCGTCGGCCGCCAGTTCAGATCGAAGCTGACCAGCCGCCGCCCGCGCGGCGCGGCCAGCACCGCGCGCACCATCTCCAGGCACGTCCCCGACAACGCCGGCGTGATCCCCGTCAGGTGAAGCAGCCGCGCGCCGTCCACCAAGCGCGCCACCTCGGGCTCGCGCAGTGTCGCCGCCGACATCGCGGACGCCGCGGACCCCGCGCGGTAGTAATGCAGCTTGCTGCGACCCGCGCCGAGGTCCCCGTCACGCCCCGATCCGCCGGTCTCCTTCAGGTACAGCCCGGTCGGCCGCAGCGGATCGACCGCCACCCCCGAGGTGTCCACGCCCCGCCGGGCCAGCTCGCCGACCAGCCGCCGTCCGAAGCCGTCGTCGCCGACCCGGCTGACCCACGCGCTCGGCACGCCCAAGGCGCGCAACGCGCACGCCACGTTCGACTCCGCGCCACCGGCCGAGACCGCGAACGACTCGACCGCGTCCAGCGGGCCCGGCACGTCCGGCAGCAACGCCGCCATCGACTCGCCGACGCACACCGCCCAAGCCGTCACCACTCCGGCCTCCCCAGTCATCGCACCCACAGTCACTGCACCCACAGCATTGACCGCCCTTCGCCTGGAATGCTAGAACCGATGCACAGCATATGCAACGAGCGTTGCATATATTGCAATCCCACAGGCAGCGGAGGCGACGCATGGTCCATCAGACGTTCGGCAGCCGCACCGCGAGCGCCGGCATCGACCGGACCGCCGTCGCCGCCCTCGGCGACGAGCACCTGGACTGGCGGTTCAAAGCCCTGCCGCCGCAGGCCTGGGGACGCACCGCGCACGCCTACGTCGCCACCGGCCCCCGCCTGTCCGATCTCGGCACCCCGCTGCTCACCCTCGACGCCGGCGCCCTGGACCACAACCTGCGCACCATGGCCGCGTGGTGCCACGAGGCCGGCGTCTCCCTGGCCCCGCACGGCAAGACGACCATGGCCCCCGCGCTCTGGCAGGCCCAACTGGACGCCGGAGCAGTCGCCATCACACTGGCCAACCTCCCGCAGCTGCGTGTGGCCCGCGCCTTCGGCGTCCAGCGCCTCATGCTCGCCAACGCCCTGGTCGACACAGCTCCGGCCGGCCTGGCCTGGATCGCGGCGGAGCTGGCCGCCGATCCGGACTTCGCCTTCGCCTGCTGGGCCGACTCCGTGGACACCGTCGCCCTGATGGACGCCGCCCTGCGCGCCGCCGGCGTCGGCAGCGGCCCCGATCCCGAGACGGACCGCCCGATCGAAGTCCTCGTCGAGCTCGGCGGCGCCGGCGGACGGACCGGGGCGCGCAGCATCGCAGAGGCCGAAGACGTCGCGCGCGCCGTCGTAACGGCGCCGACGCTGCGACTCGCGGGTGTCGCCGGATACGAGGGCGCGCTGGCGCACGACGCCTCGCCCGAGGGACTCGACGCCGTCCGCTCCTACCTCCGCGACCTCGCCGAACTGCACCGCCGGCTCGCCGCCGCCTACGAGACCGACCATCCCGTCGTCACGGCCGGCGGCAGCGCGTACTTCGACACCGTCGCCGAGATCCTGGTGCCGGCGGCGACCGAATCAGGAGCCGAAGTCGTCGTGCGGTCCGGCGCCTACGTCATCCACGACGACGGGTTCTACCGAGGCATCTCCCCGCTCTCCCGGGAAGCCAAGACCTCGACCCCCTTCCGAGCGGCGATGCACGGCTGGGCCCGCGTCGTCTCGCACCCCGAACCGCAGCTCTCCCTCCTCGACGCGGGCAAGCGCGACCTCCCGTTCGATGAGGGCCTGCCCATCCCTCAGCTCGTCCGCGGTGTCGGACCGGCTTCCGGCGTCATCACCGCGCTCAACGACCAGCACGCGTTCCTGCGCGATGCCGGCGATACCGCACCGGTCGGTGCCGTCATCCGTCTCGGCCTCTCCCATCCCTGCACCGCGTTCGACAAGTGGACCCTGATCCCGGTCCTCGACGACGCTGACAGCGCCGACCCGAGAGTCGTCGATCTGGTGAGGACCTTCTTCTGATGGCCGAGCTGCTCTTCCGCGGCGCCACCGTCATCGACGGCACGGGAGCCGACCGCTACCGCGCCGACGTCGCCGTCACCGATGGCGTCATCGCCGCCATCAACACCACCGACACCGACGCCGACGCCGACACCTCCGCGCGGCCTGCGACCGCCGCGCGCGTGATCGATGCCGACGGCCTGGTCCTGGCCCCCGGCTTCATCGACATGCACGCGCACTCCGACCTGCGCGCCCTGGTCGAGCGCGACCACCCCTCGCGGGTCACGCAAGGCGTCACCTGCGAGGTCCTCGGCCAGGACGGCCTGTCCTACGCCCCGGTCGACGACACCACGCTGCCCGCCCTGCGCCGCCAGATCGCCGGCTGGAACGGCGATCCGGAGGACTTCGACTGGGACTGGCGGACCGTCGGCGAATACCTGGACCGGCTGGATCAGGGTATTGCGGTGAACGCCTGCTACCTCGTCCCGCACGGATCCGTCCGCATGCTCGCGATGGGCTGGGAGAACCGCGAACCGAGCCGCGCCGAGCTGAACCGCATGCGCGAACTGGTCGCGCAGGGCCTGCGCGAGGGCGCGGTCGGCCTGTCCAGCGGCCTGTCCTACACCCCGGGCATGTACGCGGGGACCGACGAGCTGATCGAACTCTGCGAAGTCGTCGCCGCGCACGGCGGATACCACTCGCCGCATCAGCGCTCCTACGGCGCCGGGGCGCTCGGCGGCTACGCCGAGATGATCGAGATCTCGCGCCGCTCCGGCTGCCCGCTGCATCTGGCCCACGCCACCATGAACTTCGGAGTCAACGCGGGCCGGGCCGCCGAGTTCCTGGACCTGATCGACGCGGCCATGTCAGAGTCAGTGGGCTGCGACATCAGCCTCGACACCTATCCCTACCTGCCGGGGTCCACCACGCTGGCCGCGCTGCTGCCGAGCTGGTCGGCCGAGGGCGGCCCGGACGCGACGCTGGCGCGGCTGGCCGACCCGGCGGCCCGGGAGCGGATCCGGCGCGACGTCGAGGAACGCGGCAGCGACGGCAACCACGGCATGGTCGTGGACTGGCGCACCATCCAGATCTCGGGGGTGCGCGACACCGCACTGTCCGACGCCGTCGGGCAGAACGTCGCCGAGATCGCCGCCGCGCGCGCCGTGACCGGCACCGACGCGTTCTTCGACCTGCTCACCGCCGACCGGTTGGGGACGACGATCCTGCACCACGTCGGCAACGAGGAGAACGTGCGCGCCATCATGCGCCACCGCGCGCACACCGCC
The DNA here is from genome assembly GCF_041262705.1 of Catenulispora sp. MAP12-49. Classification (NCBI taxonomy): domain Bacteria; kingdom Bacillati; phylum Actinomycetota; class Actinomycetes; order Catenulisporales; family Catenulisporaceae; genus Catenulispora; species Catenulispora sp. MAP12-49. The sequence goes on from NZ_JBGCCP010000005.1 coordinate 223,710, forward strand.
GGCAGCGACGGCTTGCTGGTCGGAGCGCGTCCGCATCCCCGCGCCTGGGGCACGTTCCCGCGCTACCTCGGCCACTACAGCCGCGACCTCGGCGTCCTGACGCTGGAGGAGACGATCGCGCGGATGACCGGCCGACCGGCCCGGCGCCTGCGGCTCGACCGGCGCGGCCTGATCCGGCTCGGCCACCACGCGGATCTGGTGTTGTTCGATCCGCGGACCGTGCGCGACACCGCGACCTTCGAGCAGCCGCGCCAGGCCGCCGAAGGCGTGGTCGAGGTACTGGTCAACGGCGTGTCGGTACTGACAGACGGCAAGCCCACCGGGGCCCTCCCCGGCCGGGCGCTGCGACGCACAGAACAGGGGGTATCAGCAATATGACACTCGACCTTCCGCACCCGGAGTTCCGGGCCGGGCTGGCCGCCGAACCGGTGATAGCCGTGGTCCGGGCACCGTCGATCCCTGATTCGGCGGCGCTGTGCGCGGCGCTGGCCGGCGGGGGAATCACCTGCACGGAGCTCACTTTCAGCACTCCGGACGTGGTTCGGCATCTGCGAGCCGCCGTCGCCGCCGGGCACCGCATCGGCGCCGGGACCGTCCTGACCGCCACGCAGGCCAAGGAGGCGATCGACGCCGGGGTCTCGTTCCTGGTCACCCCCGGCCTGCGGCCCGAGGTCGCCGAGGTGGCGCACGAGGCCGGGGTGCCGGTCGTGCTGGGGGCGCTGACGCCGACCGAGGTCGCGCAGGCCCTCGACCTCGGCACGGCGGCCGTGAAGATCTTCCCGGCCAAGGCCTTCGGCCCGGGCTACTTCAAGGATCTGCGCGGGCCCTATCCGGGGCTGCCGCTGGTCGCCTCGGGAGGCGTCAACGCCGGCAACGCCGCCGAGTTCCTGGCGCAAGGCGCGTTGGCGGTATGTGCGGGTACTGATGTGGTGCCGCCGGACGTCGTGGCCGCGGGAGACTGGCAGGAGATCACGCGGCGGGCCCGGGCGTTCATGGCGGCGGTACGTCGACCGGCCTGATAGCCGCCATAGGCCGATCGCCACTTACATCGCACTCCGCCACCTCGCTACCCTTCACGGCGTGAGCACCCCCGAAGCTGTCGTGGACCGGATCGCCGCCCTGTTCGCCGGAGAGGGCGGCGCCGAATACCTCGGCGAGCCGGTCACCCAGGCCGGGCACATGCTGCAGGCGGCGGCGCTGGCCGAGCGCGACGGCGCGGCGCCCTCGCTCGTCGCGGCCGCGCTGCTGCACGACGTCGGCCACTTCACCGGCGCGGTCCACGGCCGGGAGCTGATGGCCGGCCACGACAACCGGCACAGCCACCAGGGCGCGGACTGGCTCGCGGCGTGGTTCGGGCCGGAGGTCACCGAGCCGGTGCGGCTGCACGTCGCCGCCAAGCGCTACCTGTGCGCGGTCGAGCCCGACTACTTCGGCAAGCTGTCCGAGGCTTCGGTGTACACGCTGTCAGTACAGGGCGGCCCGATGTCGGCGCGGGAGGTCGCGGAGTTCGAGGCCGGTCCGCACGCCGAGGACGCGGTGCGGCTGCGGCGCTGGGACGAGGCCGCGAAGGAGCCGGACGCCGGCGACCCGGGATTCGAGCACTACCGGGGGCTGTTGGCGGGGCTGGTGCGCGCCGACGCGGCAGCGCCGAGAGAATGATCACCTCGCTGGATTGATCGCCTCGCACCGGGCATTGCGCATACCGCGATAAACTGGATCTATCAATCGCAAGCGCACATGCCGGGAGCACCACCATCGCCACGTCCCCCCGTACCCCGACCATCGCGCAGCTCAAGGCGTTCACGGCGGTCGCGGAGCATCTGCACTTCCGGGACTCGGCCGCGGTGCTCGGGATGAGCCAGCCGGCGCTGTCCGGTGCGATCGCGGCGCTCGAGGAGAACCTCGGGACGCGGCTGGTCGAGCGCACCACGCGCAGAGTCCTTCTGACGTCGTCCGGCGAGCGGGTCGCGCGGCACGCACAGCGGGTCCTGGCCGCGATGGACGACCTGGTCGAGGAGGCCGCCACGGCGCGCCGGCCGTACACCGGGACGGTGAAGGTCGGCGTGATCCCGACGCTGGCTCCGTATCTGCTGCCGGCGCTGCTGCGTCCGCTGAAAAAGCGCTTCCCGGACTTGGATCTGTTCGTCCACGAGGAGCAGACCGCCGTACTCCTGGAGGGCATCTCCTCCGGGCGCCTCGATCTGGGGCTGCTGGCCCTGCCGGCCGGGACGAGCGGGGTCGAGGAGCTGGCGCTCTACGACGAGGACTTCCTGGTGGTCGCGCCCGAGCACACGTTGCCGGCCGGGGACGGTCCGGTGTCGCGGAAAGTGTTGAAGGACCACCAGATCCTGCTGCTGGAAGAGGGCCATTGCCTGCGCGACCAAGCGCTCGATGTGTGCACCGAAGTGGGCGTCGCCGATTCCGGGGCGACGCGCGCGGCGTCACTGTCGACGCTGGTGCAGCTGGTCGCCGGCGGGATAGGGGTGACGCTGCTGCCGGAGACGGCGGTCGCGGTCGACGCGCGCGCCGGATCGGGCCTGGAGGCGCGCAGATTCGACGCTCCCGCGCCGTCGCGGCGGATCGGGCTGCTGTACCGGTCGTCGTCGGCGCGTGCCGAGGAGTTCGGCGGACTGGCGGAGGCGATGCGCGACGCGGTGACGGCGGCGCGGCTGCCGGTGCGGCTGGCGGTTTGATTGGCGGCCCGATTGTCGGCCCGATTGCCGGTCCAGCCGGCGGTCCGGCTGCCGGTCCCGGAAGCGGACAGTCGGAGCTGACACTTCATCTGTCCCCGCCGCAAGTGAAGCGCCAGCTCCGGCTCACCTGCAAATAATGCTGAGAATTGAGTGAAACGCCAAGGGCTGTTGCCGATCGGTTATCAACTTTTGCGTGAACATGACCGATTGGTGATGCTACCGCTACGTACCGCACAGTTGATCATCCACCGCACAGTGCCCCCGCCGGTGCTTCAATAGCGCCATGACGCCCCGCGAAGCACCCGTGCCGCCCGCGATAGCCGCCCTGCCGCACGACCCGCGCGGCTACCCGATCCCGGCGATCACGCCCCGCGACGCCGACGGGAGTCCGACGTTCGCCATCACCGGCGCCGCCCGCACGCTGATCTGCGCGATCGAGCGCCGCTGCTCGATCTGCGGGACCCCGATGGCCGCGGGGCCGGTGTACCGCGTCATCGCGGCGGCCGAGACCGAGGCGCTGGCCGCCGCGCACGCCGCGGGCCGGACCGACGCCGCGAACAAGGCGCCCTCCCCCGAGCCCCCGGGCCACCGCGCCTGCATGCTCTTCGCCGCCTTCACCTGCCCCTTCCTGGCCCGTCCCAACGCCCGCCGGGGCCAGGACGCGGAGGTCATGGGCGCCTCCCTGGCCCGCGGCACGGCCCGGGGCAGCTCGGCCGAGGCCGGCAGCACCGTCGGCGGCGCGGTCGCGGGCTTCGCAGACTACGAATTCAGCTACACGCCGGGCTCGAACCAGGTGGCGTTCCTGTTCACCGGCCTGACCGAACTGCGCACGCACCAGCTGGGCGCCGACCAGATCCCGGAGCTCGTCGCCGCCCTGGCCGACGCCGAGCCGCCGACCGAGTCCTGCCCGCCCTACCTGCTCGACGACGAGGAGGCGGCCGGGGAGTACGCGAGGGCGTTGCTGGAGGCTGCGATGGCGCGGAGCAGGGCCGGGGGCGGCGTTACCGAAATGTGACCCGCCGCGCGCGGTTCGGCAGCAAACCAGGGGCCTGCACGCACGTCTACAGGGCGACATCGTTTCGGGGAAAGGACCCCTCCCGTGAGCCGCTCTTCTTCGCGCCGCCTGCTGGTCACCGCTGCTGCCGCCACGTCGGTCGCGCTGCTGGCTTCGGCCTGCGGCAAGTCGGCGGCGCAGCCGAGCACGGCGCCGGTCGCCGCCGCCGCCACGCACACGTCGGCGGCCGCACCCACGTCCGCCGCGCCGTCCACGTCGTCTACGTCCCCTGCGTCCCCTGCGTCCCCTGCGAAGCCGGCACCGCAGTACGCCGCCGGGACGCCGCTCATCTCCGACGGCACGGCGACGGTGACCATCGCCGGGACCCCGGTGACGTTCCCGACGACGGTGTCCGAGGCCTCCTGGTCCCCGGACGGCAGCCGGATCGCGTTCGTCGACGGGTCCGGGAACGTGGCCACCGCGCGGCCGGACGGCAGCAGCATGGTCGTGCTGGTGAAGCCGGATCAGGGGTCGAAGTTGTCCGGCCCGTCGTGGCAGGGCGGGACCGTGTTGTACACCGAGCAGAACGCGGCCGGGACGCACTTCGTCCGGCAGGCGCAGGCCGTGGGGCAGAGCGACCACTCCAGCAGCGAGATGTCCACGCCGGCGAGCACGGAGAAGGGCACCTGGACCACCGTCGCCGACGCGTCGAACCCCACCAGCACCGAGGCCCGGAACCTGTTCGGGACCTCCTCGACCCTGGTCTTCCAGGCGCACAGCGCCAAGGGTCAGGAGCTGTGGATCCACCACGAGGACAGCAACGCGCGCGGCGGTGCGAACTCCGCCGACCAGTTCGCCGAGGGCAGCTGGCCGGCCCTGAGCGCCGACGGGGCTCTGGCGTTCGTCGGCAAGGGCGGCGGGATCGAGATGGCGACCGCCGCCGCGATGGCCAAGGCCTACGGCACGACGCCGCCGGCCACGACGCTCGAAGCCGACGCCGCCAACGCCACGCACCTGACCTGGACCCCGGACGGCAAGCAGATCGCCTACTCGACGCCGACCGGCATCATGGAGCTCGCCGCCGGCCAGCCCGGCGCCGCCCCGACTCAGCTCTCTGCGAAGCCCGGCGTGGTCTCCTTCCTGCCGACCGCCACCGACCACATCGTCACCCTGTCCGGGACCTCCCCGACCGACCTCGTCGGCGCCTCGGTCTCGGTGTCACAGCACCGCTGGCTGACCCAGACCGGCACCACCCCCGAGCCCGCCGGCGCCGGCCCCCACGGCCCCTACGCGATGTCGGTGACCATCATCGCCGCCGACGACCCGCAGACCGCCCAGAAGGAACTCGGCTGGGCCGGCCTGTACGGCCCGACCCTGCTGAGCACCGGCCACGGCACCCTCGACCCGCGCCTGACCACCGAGATCAAGCGGGTCCTGGGCACCCCGAACACCCAGAACCCGTTCGACGGCCTGGACACCGTCACCCTCGTCGGAGCCCCCGGCGCCTTCCCCGCCAACGCCGACGCCGCCATCACGAAGCTCGGCTACAAGGTGGCCCACGTCAGCACGGCCCCGAAGCCGGACGCGGCCACGCCCACCCTGGCCCCGGCCCCGATCGCCGTCGTCGACCCCGCAGACACCGCAGCCCTGACCGAGGCCAAGGCCGACGGCGCGCGCGTAATGCAGCTCAGCGCCGGCAAGCTCGCAGCGTCGGACCTCACCTACCTCAAGGGCTTGGACAGCACCTGGGACACCACGGCACCCCAGATCATCGCCTTCGGCGACCGAGCCTTCACCGCCGCCACAGCCGTACCCCTCAAGCGCTTCGCGACCCCCACCGAAGCCCTCGGCACCACCCACTCCGACTTCCTCGCAGCCCTCGCGATGAACGCGATGACCACCAACGTGACGATCGTCCCCTCCAACTCCCCCGCCGACATCCTCCTCGCCGAACTCAGCAGCCCCCAGAAGGGCTACCTGCTGTACAGCACATCGGTGGCGACGGTGGACCCCACCCAGGGCATCTCGCCGACACTCAAGGCACTCCTGGACACCCGCTCCGCGAACATCGACGAGCTCGACGTCATCGACACCGCCGCCAAGCTCCCGGCGAACCTGGCCACGCAGCTCGGCGCGCTGATCAGCGGACCGCTCGGGACTCGGGCGCTCGCGAATCAGACGGCTGATGATGTGGCGAAGGCGGAGGGCGCTTCGGGGCACGAGGAGTGATGGGGGTACCAGCCCTTTGCTAGACGGCGTACGCCTCGGACCGGAACAAGGCCGTGAACTCACCCGGCCCGTACCGCTCGTCGAGCCAGGATCGCAGCGTCGTCAGGTCCCCGTTGAACGTGGCGGTCATGATGACCTCGTGCAGATCCCGCGAGTCGGGTCCGCCTACCTCCGCAAGGAACACGCGATACGGGGCGTTGATGCCACGGACGTAGCCGTTCATTGACTCAAGCCACGGAGCTGTGGCCGGTACCGTCCGGACCTCTCCGACTCCCGCAAGTCGCGAACTCGCGCACCCAGCTCGTCGTCCCGCCCCCACGACGCGTTCATCGGTGCCGGAAGCACCCGCCGGCTGCCGGAAGCAGTGACCAGCACGACTCGGCTGACGTCGCCCTCTCCCGACTCCCTGTCCTCGAAGGAATCGATGTCGTCCCAGCGCACGGTTCGGCGGCGCAGGGGACGCCACAGGGTGACGCCCCCCTCGTTGACCACCGTGCGACCGAGCGCGCTGTCACCGAGAACGACCGCGTTCACCACCGCGACCACTCCCAGCAGCGGCACCGTGAATTGCGACCGCCCACCGTGAAAGACGTGCAGAAAGCTGAAGACGGCGCACGCCACCGCGGCGAGGACACAGCCGATGGCGCAGGCCAGGAGCTTCCTTCGCTGCCCTGGACGCAACACCAGAACGAGCGGTTCCATCATCACGTGCTCGGTTGTCGTCGCAGCGTCTATGCCGTCGGCGGCTTGCTCCCGATCCGCATCACCGGACCAGTCGTGTCCTGGAAGAAGTCGTTCCCCTTGTCGTCAACCACGATGAAAGCCGGGAAGTCCTCCACCTCGATCCGCCACACGGCCTCCATCCCGAGCTCGGCGTACTCCAGCACCTCGACCTTCTTGATGCAGTCCTGCGCCAGCCGGGCCGCGGGGCCGCCGATGGAGCCGAGGTAGAAGCCGCCGTGCTCCGCGCAGGCGTCGGTGACCTGCTTCGAGCGGTTGCCCTTCGCCAGCATCACCATGGAGCCGCCGGCGGCCTGGAACTGGGCGACGTAGGAGTCCATGCGGCCTGCGGTCGTGGGGCCGAACGAGCCAGAGGCGTAGCCTTCGGGGGTCTTGGCGGGGCCGGCGTAGTAGACCGGGTGGTCCTTCAGGTACTGCGGCATCGGTTCGCCCGCGTCGAGGCGCTCCTTGATCTTGGCGTGGGCGATGTCGCGGGCGACGACCAGGGTGCCGGTCAGGGCCAGGCGGGTCTTCACCGGGTACTTCGACAGTTCCGAGCGGATCTCGGACATCGGGCGGGTCAGGTCGACGCGGACCACGTCGTCGTCAAGGTGCTCGTCCGTGGTCTCCGGGAGGAAGTGGCCGGGCTCGAACTCCAGCTGCTCCAGGAAGACGCCGTCGCGGGTGATCTTGCCGAGGGCCTGGCGGTCTGCCGAGCAGGAGACCGCCATCGCCACCGGGAGCGAGGCGCCGTGCCGGGGCAGACGGATGACGCGCACGTCGTGGCAGAAGTACTTGCCGCCGAACTGCGCGCCGATGCCGATGCGGCGGGTCAGCTCCAGGACCTCGGCCTCCAGCTCCAGGTCGCGGAAGCCGTGGGCGGTGATCGAGCCCTGCTTCGGCAGAGTGTCCAGGTAGCGCGCGGAGGCGTACTTGGCGGTCTTGAGGGCGAACTCCGCCGAGGTGCCGCCGATGACGATCGCCAGGTGGTACGGCGGGCAGGCCGCGGTGCCCAGGGAGCGGATCTTCTCCTCCAGGAACTTCAGCATCGCCTTGGGGTTCAGGATCGCCTTCGTCTCCTGATACAGGTACGACTTGTTCGCCGAGCCGCCGCCCTTGGCCATGAACAGGAACTTGTACGCGTCCCCGTCGGTGGCGTACAGCTCCACCTGCGCCGGCAGGTTCGAGCCGGTGTTCTTCTCGTCCCACATCGTCAGCGGCGCCATCTGCGAGTAGCGCAGGTTCAGCCTGGTGTAGGCGTCGTACACGCCGCGCGCGATGTGCGCCTCGTCGCCGCCGGAGGTCAGCACCTGCTGGCCGCGCTTGCCCATCACGATCGCGGTGCCGGTGTCCTGGCACATCGGCAGGATGCCGCCGGCCGAGATGTTGACGTTCTTCAGCAGGTCCAGGGCCACGAACCGGTCGTTCGGCGAGGCCTCCGGGTCGTCCAGGATGTTCCGCAGCTGCTGCAGGTGCCCGGGACGCAGGTAGTGCGCGATGTCGTGCATCGCGGTCTCGGTGAGCAGCCGCAGCGCCTCCGGCTCGACCTGCAGGAACGTGCGCCCGCCGGCCTCCACGGTGCTGACGCCCTCGCTGGTGAGCAGGCGGTACGGGGTCTGGTCCGGCCCCGTGGGGAGGAGGTCGGCGTACTCGAAGTCAGGCATGTCGCCAGCGTACTCGCGAGGTGAGGAGCCCCTTCCCCGCGGCTTTTGTGCGGTGCGCCACAGCGCCGGGCGCGGACTTGAAGCAGAAACATCATACGTCTTACCATCAGACGCATGACGATATCGCTCGACCGGCCCGGGACCCGGGGCAAGCACCGCCGCACCGACCCCGAGGGGCCCGTCGAGCAGCTCGAGACGCTCGACCAGCTCGAGACACTGGACCGGCTCGAGACACTGGAGCGACTCGCGACGCTGGAGGAACTCGAGAAGCTCGAGCGCCTCGGCGAACCCGCCATCCCGGCCGAGCCCGAGGCCCGCGACCAGCAGAAGCTCGCCGGCCGCGCCCTGATCCTGGCCGGCATCGTCCTGGTCGCGGCGAACCTGCGCCTGGGCGTGTCCTCCACCGGCCCGCTGCTGGACCAGCTCCGCGACCGCCTCCACCTCGGCGCCGGCGTGGTCACCCTGCTCCCCACGCTCTGGGTCGTCATCTTCGCCTTCGCCGGCCCCGCCGGCTCCTGGCTGGCCCGCCGCCACGGCGCCGGCTCCGTGCTCGCCGCGAGCCTGGCCGTCCTGGTCGCCGGCTCCGCGGTGCGCGGCATCCCCGACGTCTCCGGCCTGCTGGCCGGCTCGGTCCTGGCCGGCATCGGCATCGCGCTGGGCAACGTCCTGCTGCCGGTCGTGGTGCGCACCTACTTCCCGCACCGCATCGGCGCCATCACCGGCCTGTACTCCACGATGATCGCCCTGGGCTCCACCGTGGCCGCGGGCATCGCCGTCCCGCTGTCCGACACCTTCGGCGGCCCCTCCGGCGGCCTGGCGTTCTGGACCTTCCCGGCGCTGGCGGGCCTCGCGCTGTGGATGGCCAGCCACTCGCACCGCCGCCGCCACGACGGGACGGTCGCCGCGTCGGGCACCGCGCAGCAGGCGCACATCCCGCTGAAGTCCCTGGCCAAGTCCAAGCTGGCCTGGGCCATGACCGTCGCCTTCGGCCTGCAGAGCATGTCCGGGTACGTGGTCATGGGCTGGATCCCGACCGTGCTCTCCGACCACGGCATGTCCCACGCCGCCGCCGGCACCGTCCTGAGCGTGACCTTCGCGGTCAACGCGCCGCTGTCGTTCGTCGTCCCGCTGACCGCCGCACGGCTGCGCAGCCAGCGCGGGCTGGCCCTGGCCCTGGCGGTGGTCTTCGGGCTCGGCTTCGTCACCCTGATCGTCGCCCCGGCCTCGCTGGCCTACCTGGCCGCGGTCCTGATCGGCATCGGCATGGCGGCGTTCCCGCTGGTCCTGACGATGATCGGGCTCCGCGGCGGCACCCCGGCGGGCACCGCGGCGCTGTCCGCGTTCTCCCAGTCGGCGGGCTACCTGATCGCGGCGCTGGGCCCGATCATGTTCGGCATCCTCGGACACGCCCTGCACAGCTGGACGGTTCCGTTGGCCGTCATGGTGGTCGTCGTCCTGGCTCAGGGCGTGGTGGCCGCCTACGTGGGCTCCCCCAAGCGCGGCACGCTGATGGGCGACTCCGGGGACTCCAGCGGCTCCGAGCACTCCGACTCGATGAGCCCGGCCGCGAACTGAAAGACTGCCATCTGTGGCGAACGGACTCACAGGCATCCAGCGCGGCTCACTGGTCGACGAAGTCATCGACAAGCTCCGCGAACAGATCGGCAGCGGCGCCTGGCCGGTCGACGCCCGCATCCCCACCGAGCCGGAGCTGGTCGAGGCCCTGAACGTGGGCCGCGGCACGGTCCGCGAGGCGGTGCGGGCGCTGGCGCACGCCGGCCTGCTGGAGGTGCGCCGCGGCGACGGCACGTACGTCCGGGCCCGCAGCGAGCTCTCCGGCGCGCTGCGCCGCGAGATCCAGGCGACCACGCACGACCACGTCCAGGAAGTCCGCCGCGCCATCGAGGTCGAGGCCGCGCGCCTGGCCGCACGCCGCGCGAACGCCGCCGACCTCGAAGCGTGCGCCGAGGCCCTGGCGGCCCGCGACATCGCGGCGCGCAAGGTCGAGAAGGCGGACGCGGACGACACCACCTGGGTCGACGAGTGGGTCGAGGCCGACGCCAACTTCCACACCGCCATGGTCGCCGCCGCAGGCAACCCCCTGCTGCTCGACCTCTACCTGGAGATCGGCAGCGCGCTGCGCACGGTGCTGACCGAGCGCGCCCTGCGCACCGACTTCGACCGGTTCCTCGTGGCCGGGCACAGCACCCTGCTGGACGCGGTCCGTTCCGGGGATCCCGAAGCGGCGGTACGGGAGGCCTCGCTGAACGTGGAGACCAGCGCGGAAGAGTAAATCCCTTCGACGATCGCCGCGCGTATAGTGCAGAAGGTGAGCGTGCCCGCAGCTTTTCCGGCCAACGATCCGCACAGCACCATGCGCGCCTCCGACGCCGACCGGGACCGCGTCGCGGAAGCCCTCCGGGAGGCCTACGCCGAGGGACGCCTGGACGTCGAGGAACACAACGAGCGCATCGACCTCGCCTACCGGGCCAAGACGCTCGGCGAGCTCTCGCCGCTGCTCTCGGACCTGCCCCAGCGCCACATGGGGACCGTCACCGGCCCGGCCACCCCGATCCCGGCGATGCCCGCGAACTACGCGCCCGGATCGAAAATCACTGCGGTCTTCGCCGAGCAGAAGCGCGGCGGACGCTGGCTGGTGCCCGCGCAGACGATCGCCGCCGCCGTCTTCGGCTCGGTCACCATCGACCTGCGCGAGGCCGTCCTGACCCAGCGCGAGGTGGTCATCGTCGCGAACGCCGTGTTCGGCTCGGTCGAGATCAAGGTGCCGCACGGCGTCGTGGTGCGCGACGAGGGCACCGCGGTGTTCGGCTCGCGCAGCGGCTCGGACCGCACCGCCGCCGGCGACGTGCCGATCACGCCGGACTCGCCGGTCGTGGTGCTGCGCGGGATGGCACTGTTCGGCGAGGTGTCGGTGCGGTATCCCAAGCCGAAGAAGTTCGGCAAGTTCCTCGGGCGTTAGGGCGTTAGGACGCGAGGACGCGAGGACGCGAGGACGCGAGCTGGTTCTGCCTCTGGTCCAGCTAGTTCTGCGTCTGGTCCAGCGGCGTCGCCACACAAGCGGTGCCGTAAGCGCAGATCTCAGTACCGAGATCGCCGGGCGAGGTCTCGAACCTCATCGCCAGCACGGCGTTCCCGCCCCGGCGCGTGGCCTCCTCGGTCAGCCGTCTCATCGCCTCCATCCGGCTGTCGACGAGCATCTTCGTCTGTCCCTTCAGCTCGCCGCCCTTCAGCGACTTCATGGCCGACCCGAACGAGCTGCCGACGTTGCGGGAACGGACCGTCAGCCCGAAGCACTCGCCCAGCACGCGTTCGATGCGGAACCCCGGGAGGTCGTTCATCGTGCTCACCATCACGCTGTTCGCAGGATCCTGGCCGCCGCTGTAGTCGCTGCTCATACCACCAGCTTGAGCAACGGCCCTGCGATCGGCGCGCCGGACGAGCGAACGGGTTAGCGCGGCCTTTGTGACGCTGAAGGGCGGCGCCGCACCCCATGCGACGCCGCCTTCCAGCGAACCGTGCCGCGCTACGCCTCGGCAGCGCCGCCTTCACGGTCCGGCCCGGCTTCCCGGACCTCTTCCACCTTGCGCATCGCGTCCCGGAGGTCGCCGACCCAGTCGCCGGCGTGCTTCTCCACCAGGCGCACGCACCAGGCCAGCGCCTCGCTCCTGCTGCGCGCGACGCCGCCGTCCACCAGCGTGTCCAGCAACGCGCGCTCGGGCTGCTTGAGCCGGGTCATCACCGGCACGGACAGGTGCGTGAACAGACGCCCCTGGTCCCCGCACCGCACGCCCCAGGAGACCTTGCGCCCGAACTTGTGCTCCGCGTCCCGGGCCACGGCCATCCGCGCCTCGCGCGTGCGCTCCCGGAACTCCTTCATCTTGCCCTCGATGGTGGCGGCCTTCTCGGCCTCCGAGGCGCGTTCGGCATATGCGGGCTCCGGTATCCGCCCGACCACCGTGATCTCCTCACGGTCGACCGTGACCTCCGGCGCACCCTCGAACAGGTCTTCCGGCAGCCGTCCCGTGAACCATCCTCGTGTCTTCTCGATCAGCTCTTCATGTGTAGCCATGTATCTACGATTACATGATTACAACAACTACGACAGGTCGATCGGCCCATGAAAGAGGGCCGGACGTTCGCCATCAGCGAACGCCCGGCCCTGTCCCCCTGGTCCCCCCAGGGAGGTCTGCGAGACCTGTGTCGATCAGTGCGCGCTCACCGCGCGCGGTTCACCGCAATCCCCAGTCCTTTCACGAGCCAGCGCGGGTACCGGTTCACGTCCACACAACGTGACGCCGTTGACCCTCGCGCGAAGACTTCTCCTCAGCGACCGTCCCTCTTGTGAAGTTCTCGAAGTTCTCTCTGTGACCGTCGAAGTGCCGATTTATCGAGGTGCCGATTTGTCGACGCGGCGGACGTCGCACCGTCCCCATCGTCCCCACCCGTCGCGCCGTCGCGCTGTGCCGAACCGAACCGGGCCACACCCCGGTACCGCACGGCATGAGTGGTCTTGCGGCATCGTTCTGAACGCGTTCATCGGCTCCGGCCTGCCTGTCCGGCGCCGGGCTCCAATGTAGGCGCGCGGCGGCAGAAGCCTGATCCGTCAGGCGACGTAGAAATGCGCACCGAAGTGGCTACGGCTTTCGCCCTACGACGTACGCTCACCCCTGGATCCACTCACCGCGGCCGCCGGCCGGCACCGCACCTGTAACACGGGCACCGGACCCCGCGTCGGTACGGGTGGAATGTTCGACAAGGGAAGCGCGGTGGCCATGGCGAAGCACGATGAAGAGTTCTTGGAGTTCGCTTCAGCGCGGACCCCGCACCTGTTCCGGACCGCGTATCTGATGAGCGGCGACTGGCATCAGGCCGAGGACCTCGTCCAGGAGACGCTGGGCAAGGTGTACGCGGTCTGGGGGCGCAAGCGGCGCATCGAGAACCCCGACGCCTATGCGCAGACGGTGCTGACGCGGACGTTCATCTCGGCGCGCAGGAAGCGCAGCTCGCGGGAGCTGCCCTCCTCCACGCTGCCCGAGGCTGCGTTCCACGAGGCGGACACGTCCCTGCGCGTGACCTTGCTGGAGGGCCTGGCGGCCCTGCCGGCCAAGGACCGCGCCGTCCTGGTCTTGCGGTTCTGGGAGGACCGCAGTGTCGAGGAGGTGGCGCACATCATGGGCGCCAGCTCGGGCGCGGTACGCACCCGCACCAACCGGGCCCTGGCCCGGCTGCGCGGAGCACTCGGGGATCTGCTTCCGGAACTCGCCCTCACCTGAACACCTCCACCCTGTGGATCCGATGAAGAAGGAAGCTGACATGCCCGAAAACCTCAGCAGCGCTATGCACAGCGCGACCGAGAACCTGCACCCGAACATCGGCAAGCTCACCACCGGCGGCATCGAGCGAGGTGTCCGCAAGCGCCGCACCCGCCGCATCTCGCAGATCGCCGGCGCCGCGGCCAGCGTGACCGCGGTCTTCGGCGTGGTGGCGATGGTCGGCGCCCCGGGCCACGGCGGCTCGGCGGGCGTCTCGGCGGCGGCCGGTCAGCCGGCCGCGGCCGTGCAGTCCTCGCAGCCGCAGAACGCCAGCACCGAGGCCGCCCCCGGCCCGGGCAAGCCGACCGCGGCCGCGGTGAGCGGCCCGGACATGGTGACCTGGCTGGAGCAGGCGCTGCAGCCGTACAACTTCACCAACGAGAAGGTCCTGTACAAGGCGGGGACGGACGAGCTGGCCGGCCCCTTCGCCACGCTCCAGCTCGACTACTCCGCCGGCACCGGCAGCATCTCGCTGAACATCGCGCGCTCCCCGTGGAGCCTCCAGCACATCGGCGGCAAGGTTCCGTACGTCACCGTGTCGACGCTGAACGACGGCTCGCACCTGATGGTCTTCGACGGCCCGGAGTGGCCGGCCGGCAACGGCGACCCGTCGGCCAAGCGCCTCGAGGTCTCCTGGTACCGCAACGACGGCACCATGGTCGACATCCAGGCCCTCAACGAGGCCACGGAGAAGGGCGCCACCACCGCCTCCAAGCCCGCCCTGACCGTGGACCAGGCGACCCAGGTGGTGCAGTCCCCGGTGTGGGACAAGGCGATCGCCTCGGTGCTGGCCAAGCCGGCGCCGAACGCCAAGTCGGTGCCGGGCGCCGGCAACGGGACGGACCTGCAGAAGAAGACCGTCGGCGGCGCGGCCGGCAGCTCGGGCTCCGGCAGCCCTTCTAGCCCAACTCAGACGTCAGGACGGTAACCTGCGTCGTAGGGGCCTGACACACGAAGCCCCGGCAGACGTAGGCGGCCGGCTCACCGTTGATGGTGGGCCGGTCGCTGAGCAGTTCGGGGAGGGTCTCGGGGGTTCCGGGGGTTCCGGGCGTTCCGGGGGTTCCGTCATCGGGGGCGGTCGGCGGGGTCACGGCGATGACGAGGCCGGGGGCGTTGCTGCGCAGGGCCGTCAGATGGAGCTCGCGGAACGCCTCCGAACTTCCGGCGCCACCGCCTGCCTCCGACCCGCCGGCTGTCTCCGATCCACCGCCGGCATCCGGTTCGCCGCCTGCCTGCCACTCGCCGACGATCGCCACTTCGCGCGGCCCGTCCGCCAGCGCCTCGGCGACCGCCAGCCCCCAGCCCGCGAACCTCGGCGCCTTCTCCGCCAGGGCGCCGGTGAAGTGCAGCGCCTGCTCCGCGGCCTCGCGATGACGCCCCGAACCGGTGAGTGCGGCGTAGGTGAGCAGCGCGCCGGCCGCAGCGGAAGTGCCGCCGGGCGTGGCGTTGTCGGTGGGATCGGCCGGCCGGAAGATCAGGGTCTCGGCGTCACCGGCGGTGTCATAGAAGAGGCCTGACTCGTCGCGGAACTCGTCCAGGACGACATCCAGCAGCCGGCCCGCGAACCCGAACCAGCGCGGTTCGCCGGTGACCGCATAGAGCGCCAGCAGGCCCTCGGCGACGTCGGCATAGTCCTCCAGGACGCCCGGATTCTGCGCCCCGGCCACGCCGTCGCGCGAGGTGCGCGTCAAGCGCGAGGTCTTGTCGTCCCAGTGGACGCGCTCCAGCATCTCAGCGGTCTGACGCGCGGCGGCCACGAGCTCCGGACGCCCGGTCAGCGCACCGGCCTCGGCCAGCGCCGCCACCGCGAGGCCGTTCCACGCCGCCACTGCCTTGTCGTCACGGCCGGGAGCGGTGCGCTGGTCGCGTCGGGCTTCGAACAGGCGGGTCCGGACGCTCTGAAAGCGCTCGGCGTCGGCCTCATCAGGGTCCTGCAAGAGCTGGAGGACGGACTGGCCGTGCTCAAAGGTGCCCTCGGGCGTCACCGCGAACACGGTGGCGGCCCAGGCGGCGTCCTCAGAACCGAGGACAGCTTCGAGCTGATCGGCGGCCCAGGCGTAGAACTTGCCCTCGACGCCATCGGTGTCGGCGTCCAGCGACGAGGCGAACCCGCCGGCACCGTCCAGCCACAGCTCCCGCAGCATCCAGTCGGCTGTCTCGTTGCCGACGCGCAGCGCGAGCGCATCCCCCGTGGCGCGCCACAGGTGGAGGTAGACACGAAGCAGCAAAGCATTGTCGTACAACATCTTCTCGAAGTGCGGAACAACCCACGCGTCATCGACGGAGTACCGCGCGAACCCGCCACCGAGCTGGTCGTACATCCCGCCGCGCGCCATCGCCTCGCACGTCCGCCGCACCATGTCCAGCGCCCCGCCATCCCCGGTCCGAGCATGATGCCGCAGCAACTGCTCCAGCGTCATGGACGGCGGAAACTTCGGCGCACCCCCGAACCCACCCCGCTCCGCATCGAACTCCCGCCGCACCACGTCAACAGCAACGGCCAAAGCCCCAGCGTCCGGCACCCCCTCCGCACCAGCCACAACCCGCGCATTGTGCGCCAACTCCGCAACCAACCCATCCCCCGCCCGCAGCACATCCTCCCGAATGTCCCCCCAAGCCCGATCCACCGCGATCAGCAACTGCCGAAACGACGGCAACCCATGCCGAGACACCGGCGGGTAGTAAGTACCGGCCTGAAAGGGCTTCCCATCAGGCGTGGCGAAGACCGTCATCGGCCACCCGCCACCCCCACTCATGGCCTGCGTAGCCGCCATATAGACGGCATCCACATCAGGCCGCTCCTCCCGATCGACCTTCACGCAGACGTACTTCTCGTTCATGAGCGCGGCGACAGCCTCGTCCTCGAAGCTCTCGTGCGCCATGACATGACACCAGTGACACGCGGCGTACCCGATGGAGATCAGGAGCGGGACGTCCCGGCGCCGCGCCTCCGCGAACGCCTCGTCGCCCCAGGGGTACCAGTCGACGGGGTTGTCGGCGTGCTGGAGGAGGTAGGGAGAGGTGGCGGTCGCGAGCCGGTTCATATGCTCCATCCTTGCATGGCATTGTCTCGATCTCCTGACCAAGACACCAAATAGCCTGCTTGCTCGGTCCAGGAGGTCAGCCATGGACCACAACACCGCCGTCCGGCGGCTGCGCACCATCGCCGAGGCCGCCATCGACGAGAACGTGGCCCTGAAATCGTGGATCAGGGCTCACAGCAGAAGGCGGCCGAAGGCCGCAGCTGGCCACTGATGTACTCAGCGCATCGGATGGCACCGCTGGCAGGCGGCATGTTTGCGCCGCACGGTCGGCTTCCCCGGTCGCGTCCCGCGTCAGGTGCCATGTCGCCAAGCCTGGGCTTGGTGGGCGCCGCGCGCTGCCCATCGGGTTTCCTAGCGCTCAACGGCTTTGTAATATCGATCTCTGCTCTGCCACAACACGGGGTTGGCAGATCAAACGGGGGAGGTCAAGGACTATGGCGCGTCCGACAGGCTGGGACGTTCTGGGGTTGGATGGGGATCCGACTCCGGGTGTCGTCGAGTCAGTGCAGGCGTTGGCGAAGCAGTTCGGGGACTTCTCGCACGACGTCGAGGCCGCGTACCACAATCTGAACTCGTTCGGGTCCGACGCTACGGCGATGCAGTGGATCGGTAAGACGGCTGACGCGTTCAAGGACCAGTACGGTCCGCTGCCGGGGCGGCTTCAGAAGCTGTACACGTCGTACTCCGAAGCCTCGGATGCCTTGTCGGCGTACTGGCCGGCGTTGCAGGCGGCGCAGACCAAAGCCGACACGGCACTGCGCCAGGCCCAGGACGCGCACGCCGATCTGCAGCGCGCGACGACCACCGCCAACACCGCGGCAACGGATCTGAAGACAGCGCGGCAGAACCAGGCCGCCACCCCGAATCAGCAGGCTGTGACGGATGCGCAGACCGCGCATGACACCGCGCAGACCAACCTGAACAACGCCAAGGCGAAGATGGCGGCGTTGACCAAGCAGGCCAACGACGCCTACAACGACCGCATCAACGCCGCCAAGACCTGCCAGAGCGCCTTGGGTAAAGCCCAAGGCGACGGCATCCACAACAAGTCCTGGTGGGACCACGTCGCCGAGGATCTGTCCGAGTGGGGCGGCAAGATCGCCGACATCGCCAACGAACTCGCGCCGTTCCTGGACGTGCTGGCCCTGGCGACCTCCTGGATCCCCGGCGTGGACGTCATCACCGCCGGCCTGGCCGAGGCCGACAACCTCATCGCGATGATCGGCACCGGCATGAAGATCGCCGGCGACGCCATGCAGGGCCACTGGGGCGACGCCCTCATGGGCGTCGGCATGGTCGGGCTGCAGTTCGTCGGTGGCAAGGCGGTCGAGAAAGTCGGCGGCAAGCTGATGGACAAGTACGGCGGCAAGCTCATGGAGAAGCTCGGCGCCCGGGGGAACAAGGAGGGAGTCTGCCTGACCGACCCGGTCGACGTCGTCTCCGGCTGGATGCTCACCGAAGAGACGGATCTGGCCCTGCCCGGCGTCCTCCCCTTGTTCCTGAACCGCGCTTACAACTCCGCATACGAAACCGGCCGTCTGTTCGGGCCCGGCTGGGCCTCGACCCTGGATCAAAGGCTATCGATCAACGGAGCCGGTATCCATTTCGCCGGCGACGACGCCCAGCTTGTGGACTATGCGATACCCGCAGCGGAAGAGGAAGTACTTCCCGCACGCGGCAGCCGTTGGCCGCTGGTGTGGGACCGGCAGACCGACGAGATCCGGATCACGGAACCCCGCAGCGGCCACACGCGGCATTTCGCCGTCGTCCATTACCGCGACGACGTCGGTGAGATCCGCGACCTGACCGCGATATCGGACCGCAACGGCAACCGGATCGACTTCCTGCGCGACGAGAACGGCACACCCACGACCGTCGAGCACTCGGGGGGATATCGCGTCGCCATCGAGACCGCGGCCACCCCCTCCGGAACACGGGTGACCGCGATCCGGCTGCTGGACCGTGCCGACGGGGCCGGCGGCACTGACGCCGACGGCGGCAGTACCCTGATCCGCCGCTTCTCCTACGACGACCAGGGCCGCCTCACCGGCGTCATCAACGACTCCGGCCTCCCCTACCGCTACGGCTACGACGAAGCCGACCGCATCACCTCCTGGGCCGACCGCGTCGGCTACCGCTACACGTACGAGTACGACACTCTCGGCCGAGTGGTGCGGACGACTGGCGACCACGGCTTCATGTCCGGTGCTTTCGTCTACGACGAGCCGAACAACACCACCACCTTCACCGACTCCCGGGGCGCGAGGTCCGTCTACCAGTACGACGACGAAGGCCACCTGACGACCGTCACGGATCCGTTCGGCAACACCACCTCGCTGCGGCACGACCGCCTGGGCCGGATCCTGTCCTGCACGGACCCGCTCGGGAACACCACCGACTACCGACGCGACGACCGCGGCAACGTCGTGGAGGTCCGCAACCCCGACGGGACCTCCGTCGCGATCGCCTACAACGATCTCGGGCTCGCCACCGCCATCACCGAGCCGGGTGGCGCCATATGGAGCCGGGAGTACGACCTCCGCGGGAACCTGGTGACGGTCACCGATCCGCTCGGCGCGGAGACGGTCTACCGCTACGCCGGGAACGGCGCGCGACTGGCCGTGATCGACGCTCTCGGCCACACCGTCCGCTTCGACTGCGACGTGGCAGGGCTGCCGCTGGCGATCACCGACCCGCTCGGCGGGACGATCGAAGCCGAGCGTGACGCCTTCGGCCGGATCGTCGCGGTCACCGACGCCCTCCAAGGCCGGACCACGACTGGCTGGACCGTGGACGGACTGCCCGCGTGGCAGGTCGGTCCGGACGGGGCGCGGCAGGAGTGGCGCTACGACCCGGAGAACTGCCTGGTCTCGTACTCAGACCCGCTGGGCGAGACCACCGGCTTCGAGCCCGGGCCGTTCGGCAAGGTCCTCGCCCGGACCGACCCGAACGGGGCCCGCTACGTCTTCGCCTACGACACCGAGCTCAACCTGGTCTCGGTGACCAACCCGGCCGACGCCCGATGGCAGTACACGTACGACGCGGCAGGACGCCTGGTGTCCGAGACCGACTTCATCGGACGCACCCTGGACTTCACCCACGACGCTGCCGGACGGCTGGTCCGCAAGACCACGGGGTCCGGGCACGAGATGTTCTTCGAACGGGACTGGGCCGGACGTCTCCTCCGCCGGCGCACCGCCGGCGAGGAGTCCGCCTACCAGTACGACCTGTCCGGCAACCTGATCGCCGCCTCCGGGCGCGATTCCGCGGTCACGATCACCCGCGGCGCCGACGGCCGCATCCTGTCCGAGACCGTGGACGGCCGCACGCTCACCAACGAGTACGACCGCGCGGGCCGCCGGGTGCGCCGGACGACGCCCACCGGCGTGGTCTCCACCTGGTCCTTCGACGCCGCCGGACGGGCCGCGGAACTCGCCACGAGCGCCGGACGGCTGGCCTTCGACCGCGACGCCGCCGGCCGGGAGATCGCGCGGGCACTGGGCCCGGACACGTGGCTGCTCCGTGACTTCGACGCCGCCGGGCGGCTGGCCACCCAGCAGGTGTGGTCCGGCGACCGGCCGCACACGCTCGCCGGGCCGGGCGGCGCGAGCCCGGAGCAGGCCGGACGGCTGGTCGTCGGCAGGCACTACGCGTACCGGTCGGACGGCATGCCGTCGGAGATCACGGACACGCTGCGCGGCATCCGGCGCTTCGGCTCGGACGAACTCGGCCGGGTCACGTCCGTGGACGGCGCGTCCTGGAGCGAGTCATACGCCTACGACGCGTTCGGCAACCTGACCCAGTCCGTCCTGCCCGGCGGCGACGACGCCTCGGGCGCCCGCGAGACCGACAGGACCCTGATCCGCCGCGCGGGCCGTACCAGTTACGAGCACGATGACGCGGGACGGCTCGTCAAGTCCACGCGCCGGACCCTTTCCGGGCAGCGCAAGGTCTGGACGTACTCCTGGGACACCGAGGACCACCTGGCCCGCGTGACACTGCCGGACGGCACGACGTGGCGCTACGTCTACGACCCGATGGGACGCCGGACGGCCAAGGCGCGGATCGCGGCGGACGGCTCGGTCGCCGAGTGGATCAGCTTCGTCTGGGACGGCATGCGGCTGGCGGAGCAGCACGCCGTCGGGCCGGACGGCGCCGTCACGGCCTTGACCTGGGACTATGACCCGGGGACGTTCCAGCCCGCCGCGCAGACCCGGCGATCGTGGGCGAAGGACGCCGACCAGCAGCGGGTCGACGAGGTGTTCCACGCCATCATCACCGACCTGGCCGGCGCGCCCACGGAACTGGTCACCCCGGACGGCCGGATCGCGTGGCACACCACGGCGAGCTTGTGGGGCCGCACCATCGCCGTCTCCGCGGAACCGGACGTCGACTGTCCGCTGCGTTTCCCGGGCCAGTACCACGACGGGGAGACCGGCCTGCACTACAACGTGCACCGCTACTACGACCCGGACACCGCCTCGTACCTCACCGCGGACCCCCTCGGTCTGACCCCGGCGCCCAACGACCGCTCCTACGTGTCCAACCCGCTGGTCTGGATCGACCCGCTCGGCCTCATGTGCAAGGGGCGCGACACCGAGTACGGCGGCCTGACCGACGACGACTACGAGGCGATGCGGATCTCGCACAACGACGAGGTCGCCGAGGGCGTCGACTACCAGATCAAGCGGATGCACGACGGGACGAGCGGCTCGGCGGACCACGAGATCCCGGGAATCGGCCACGACCCGCAGGGGCTCGCCGACTACTTCCAGTCGTGGCAGGGCAAGATGACCCACTACGATCATGTCCGCGGTTCCAATGTCGCTTTCGACTCCCAGAAGAACGTGCTGATCGTCGAGACGGCCGACAAGATCCACGGCTTCAAATACGATCCCGACAAGTTCAACACCGCGACGACGAAGAACGGGAATCCGAGGTACACAACGCTGTGAGAGGGTCCGTAAAGCTGGTCGCCGAGGACGGGCGCTTCATCCTGACGCTGACCACGCCCCAACGTGGAGCCGTCAGGTACGCCACCGACGTGGTCGAGGACCTGCCGGCTCCCGACCCCGTCGTGGAGGTGATGTTCGGGGCGCCCCGCCGAACGGTGGTCGAGACCGGGAGGCGCCTCGACACGGAGGAGCCGACACCTGTGACGCTCTCGGAAATCCGGTTGCTTTATCAGATGTTGAAGACCGTCCCCGAATGCTTCGGCTCAGAGGAGTCCTTCAACGTCCGAACCGGCTATTATCGGGAGAATTTCATCGAGCTCGCGCAGGGGCTGCTCGGCAAGGTCGAAAAGATCTCGCAACCTCCGGAGGGCTGATCGCGGCGGCCAGGAGCTTGAGGAACCGCGCGAGTCAGGACGCCGATACCGGCGAGAGCGTACACTGCGAACGCCTCGCCTCCGGCGTCCTGACGAGGCCGGCGCAGCCGCGATGATCGGCTGCGGGAGAACAGGGCAGTGAGGCGTCCAGTCCGACGGTCGAGGCCGGCGTGACGATGGTGGCGGATCCTCTCGGCCAGCGCGGGATGGCGGGCGCGCCAGCCCAGAGCCTGGCCCGAATGGGCGATGCCCGTAAGACCATCTTCTGCCCGGCCTGGCCGCATCCGCCGGCACCCGAGGTGACCATCACCGACGGACCGCCGCCTTCCGGCGCGGGCAGGTCCGCGCTCACGACAGCGTCTGCGCGACGCGCGGCGGCCTCCGACGGCGCGGTGGCCACGACGCGGCGGCCTCCGACGGCGCGGTGGCCACGACGCGGCGGGCCAGGCCGAGCCCGGCGAGCACCTCGTCGAGGACGCCGCGCTGGCAGAACCGGAGCGGACGACTGGCGCGCCTCCGACCGACGGCGACCTGCCGACTCCTGGGCCATGACGTGCCGAGCAGCAGCCGACCACTGGCACGGTCGCGACAGTTCGGAAGATCGGACGTCCGACAATTCTGGGAAATTTGTTTCGGCAGTTCTGGGATTTGGTGGCCGCGAAAGTGCTAGCTTGGGACCCGCAGATCACCGATCCGAGGAGCACCGTGGCCGAGCAGCGACTGATCGCCCGTCAGCTTCAGCCCGTCCTTGCGGAATTGCTTGCCGACGAACCGGTGGTGGTTCTGACCGGGGCACGCACCGTCGGCAAGAGCACGCTCCTGGCCGCCTGCGCCGAAGCCGAAGGGGTGCAGATCCTGGATCTCGACGATCTCCCGACCAGGCGGGCTGTCGCCGCGGATCCCGAGTTGTTCGTCGCGGCCGACCGACCGGCCCCGGTCTGCATCGACGAGTTCCAGCACGTCCCGCAGCTTCTCGACGCCATTAAGGCCGAGCTGAACAAAGACCTGCGCGCGGGACGGTTCATACTGACCGGATCCACCCGGTACGGATCCCTCCCCGCCACGGGTCAGTCGCTGACCGGCCGAGCCCACGTCGTCACCATGTGGCCGCTGTCCCAAGGCGAGATCACAGGAGTCAGGGAAACCGCCCTCGACGCCCTGATCAACGATCCCGCCTCGCTCGTCGTCAGCGATCCCGCCACAACCACGCGCAGTGACTACGAGCAGGTCATTCTCGCCGGCGGATTCCCGCTCGCACTGGCCCGCGACCCTGGACGCTCTCGCGACCGCTGGTTCCGCGATTTCGTGACGCTGGTCATCGAGCGGGACGTCCTGGAGATCCGCAAGGTCCGCCAACGCCAGGTACTTCCTCAGATTCTGCGCAGGCTCGCAGACCAAACCGGACAAGTGATCAACGTCGCGAACATCGCCGATGCCGTGGGGCTGGATGCCACGACAGTCAAGGACTACCTGGGGCTCTTGGAGGCTGTCTTCCTCATCCACCGCCTAGAACCGTTCACTCGCTCAGCCGCGAACCGCGCGATCCGTAGCGCGAAGGCCCATGTCGTCGACACGGGACTCGCCGCTCATCTCATCGGTCTCACCTCGCAGAAGCTGTCGGGTCGGCTGCCCGCGGCCCTGACCCAGTTCGGCCACCTCGTTGAGACATTCGCTGTGAACGAACTGATGAAGCAAGCAGGGTGGGCGGAGCAGGAGGTCGCGTTCTCCCATTTCCGCACGCGTGACCACCAGGAAGTCGACCTTGTCATCGAGACCGCCGCAGGCTCCGTGGCCGCAATCGAAGTCAAGGCGTCCGGCACCGTAACCGGAAACGACTTCGCTGGACTGCGGCTGCTACGGGACAGGCTCGGCAGCGCCTTCGTCGGCGGGGCGGTCGTCAATCTCGGCCAGCGGTCGTACACCTACGAGGACCGCCTGCACGTTCTTCCACTCGAACGCTTTTGGTCGCTGAGTTAGTTGCATGCTTGTTCCAGGAGGTTCGCCATGCGCCACAACACCGCCGTTCGACGGCTGCGCACCATCGCCGAGGATTGCGACAAGGCCAGCTCGTTCCTTACCGGCGAGGACGGGCTTTTCGCCGTATACGCCTTCGGGCCCGTGCTCGATCATCCCGGTGAGGATCTCGACGACGTGAACGTCGTTCTCGTGGTGGGACTACCCGTCGCGGAGCTTCCCTGGGGTGTCGAGCCGCTGGGCTGCACCTCGCTGGCTCACATGCTCAGGCTGGACAAGGCGCCGGTCCTGAGGCGGTGGCGGTCGGCGGAGTGGCCGGTGGCCAACCATGAGATCCGCAGGCCCATGCTCATCTGGTCGCGTGAGGACGGAGTCCAGACGCCCGCGCTCGACGCTCTGGCCGAACGGCGCGCTGAGCCCTTCCGACTCGCGGATGCCGATGACGACGTCGCAGCCGAACAGATCTCCCGCGAACTCAAGTTGTCGACGGCGCACCTTCGCGTAGTCCGTGACCGCTGGGACGATATCGCCTGGAGGCGTTCGCATAGTCGCGATGGCCGGTACCCGGAGGATCATCTGTGGCAGGCGGTCGACGGATTTCTCGATCTGCTCGACGCTTCGGCATCGACCACTCGCTCACTGGAGGACAACTGATGAGCGAGTATCAGTACTACGAGTTTCTCACTCTGGACAGGCCTCTAACCGACGACGAGTACGAGCAAGTGCGGGCGTTGTCGACGCGGGCGGAGATCACCCGGACCCGGTTCGTCAACGAGTACCAATGGGGCGACTTCCGAGGAGACCCCTCGGGACTGATGGACCTCTACTACGACGCGCACCTGTACTTCGCGAACTGGGGCACGCGGATCCTGATGCTACGTCTGCCGCTGTCCTGGCTCGACCTGGATACCGCAGCCGAGTACTGCAACGACGGAACCTTCAGCGCTCGCCGTAGTGGGAAGAACATCGTGCTGGAGTTCCAAAGCCAGGACGAGAGCGGCGACGACTGGGGGTACGAAATCCCCGGCTCACTCGGGCTATTCGCCAGCATACGGAACGAACTGTGCGCTGGTGATCTGCGTCCGCTCTATCTAGCCTGGCTGGCCGGCGTCTCCTACATCTTGGACGAATACAAGGACGACCTGTCAGATGGCGCTCAGGAAGACGACTACGGCATCGAGCCACCTGTTCCGGCGGGCCTCGCGCAGCTGACAGCGCCCCAGCGTGCGTTGGCAGACTTCCTTCGCGTGGATCAAGACCTGCTGAAGGCCGCAGCAGAGGCATCGGCCCCGATAGTTGATAAGCCTGCCGCCGATCAGGACGCCGCCCTGGACTCCTGGATCAGCGGGCTCACCAAGAAGCAGAAGGACGACGCCCTTCGACGCTTGTTGTCCGACGACCACACTCGTGCCCGCAAAGAAGTCCTGCGGAGCCTTCAACCACGCGCTCCCAAGCCCTCCACACTTCGACGCAAGATGTCGTCACTCATGGCGGCGGCAGCTTCCCAGGCCGAGATTCGCGAAGCGGAGCAGCAGCGGGAACTGGAGCGCCAGCGAGAACTGCGCGAACAGGAGGCGCAGCGCCAACGTGAAAGTCGACTCGCCATGCTCGCGGACCGGGGCGAACGCCCGTGGGCCGACGTCGCGGACCTCATCGCAGCGAAGAAGCCGAACTCATACGACGCCGCTGTCCGATTGCTCATCGATCTCGCCGAGATCAGTCGCCGCCGCGGTCGATCCGCACAGTTCACTGAAAGGCTCGCGGATCTGCGCTCGACTCATCACCGCAAACCGAACCTCATCGAACGGCTGGACGCCGCCAACTTGCCGTGAACTCGTGGCGGACTAGGGTCTGACCAGGCCGAACGATGCATTTCGCGACTAATGTACTTAGCGCATCGGTTGGCACCAGTGGCAGGCGGCGTACCCGATGGAGATCAGCAGCGGGACGTCCCGACGGCGCGCCTCCGCGAACGCCTCGTCGCCCCACTGATACCAATCCACGGGGTTGTCGGCGTGCTGGAGGAGGTAGGGGGAGGTGGCGCTGGCGAGCCGGTTCATATCCTCATCCTTGCACGGCACTCCACCGATCTCCTGACCAAGACACCAGACAGAACGCATGGTTGGTCCAGCTCGAAGATCCCGGTGACGACCTCGCTGAGCATGTTCGTGGGTTGTCGACTAGAAGCCCGCAGGGAGCATGGCGAACCCGACCCCGAGGAGTCACACTCGTGGCACCCGTTCAACGCCGAGAGCAGCGAACAATTCTCTGGTCTCCGGGTCGACTGAGTAGAGAACCGTGCCGCGCAAAGACCGCGTCATGAGGACACCGTAAGCGTTGCGAACAGCCCGATGGAGTTCGGCGTCATCGGTGATCCGGTTGGCCTTGTTCAGCACGTGCTCGCGATGGACAAGCCACTGGTCGCCGTCCCGAGTCAGGTCGGGTCCGATGATCACGCCACCCCACTCGTACTCGAGTCCTTGGGCGGTGTGGACACAACCAATCTGCGCGAAGCCGCCTTGGTCAGTGGCCCAGAAGTGACGCTTCGGTACTCCCGCAGTTTTCGGATTGTCGCCCGGGTTCCAGGGACGGGCCCAGCCACCGGGCAGTTTGACCTCGGGTACCGTCCCGGTGTCATCGAGCCAGTCCCAACAGATGCCTGCGGTCATCCGGGCTGTTCGTCCTTCTTTGAGCTTCGACTCGAGGAACTTCTCCATCTCGTGCGGAGACTCGGCGTAATAGAGCTCGAACGGCTCGGGCGTCTTGTCGGCGTCGCGTCGCCAGACGATCGGCTTGCCGTAAAGGAGATGCCGAAGCCAGGTGTCGTAGGTGGCGCTACCCATCGATCGCAGGACCCGGTCCAGGGTGAACGGCACGATCTCCGCGCCGAGATTGAGAATCTCCTCTTTGAGCCTGGCGGGCGTCCACACCTCGTCACCGAACAGGCGCTGATCCCCGTCGATGAAGAAGACCGGGACACGTGCGGCCCGGACTGCGATCTCCACTGAGGATTCCGGTCCCTTGCGCATGGCGAACGACCCTGTCTTCGGACGTGCCGACAGACGATGCGCCTCATCGCACAGGATCATGTCGACCTCGTCCTCCTCCCAGTCGGCCACCTGGATCAGCGGGATGAACGCGCCGCGGTAAGGCGACGACGCGCGCTTGAACGTCTCGCGTGAGGAGACACCTCCGGACACGTAGCGCGCGTCAACCGGCGGCACCGACACGTTCGCTCGGCCCAGCAGGGTAAGCGCCACCAGGCTCTTTCCAGTCCCTGGACGGCCTTCGATGACAAAAACCCTCTTCCGGCTCCGCGGCTCAGCGGTCATGACCTCCGCCATGACGGCATCGACAGCCTTTGCCTGCTGTTCCACCAAACCGAAGGACGCCATGCCCGCGACGATCTCGCCCAAGTCGTCGCTGATCCGCCCCGCCGACCGCCGGCCCTTGAGAAGCGCCTCAGCAGCTTCAGCTCCTGGCTCGGCGGCGAAATGCTCCGTGATGAAGTTGCGCAATCCGTTCGGATCGCGTCCGGTGAAGACCGGCACGTTCACACCGGGATTGGGACGGACTCCGATCACTGTCTTCACAGCGTGTTCGTCCCGCAGATTATGGAGATATGCCGCGGCAACGAGATTCACGTACCGGTCGTCGAACATGCTGTGATATCGGCGCAAGTTCAGAAGGTTGTCATATGCCTGCGCCGAGGGATGCTTTTTGTGTTTGTTGTAGCCGGGTGCCCACACCCATGCCACAGCGCAGGTCCTGCAAAGCCGACCGGCCCCGAGCAGGTCGCAGTGCACGCAGGATTTGATCCCGATCGGATTCGTCCCGTCAGGAGGCCCGACCGCACTCCACTGCTTCAGTTCGATGGCGGCGTAGCTGAGCATCCCGTTCGGATGACGTCCGGCCAATACGACATCGATCGGCGCCATATCCGGCTGAACACGGTACTCGATGAACATGTAAACGCCGCCGAGCCCATTGGCCACAAGGACGTTCGCCGCCTCGTAGACGCTGACGCGCCACGAGCGCACGTCGGCGTCGTCCGG
This sequence comes from Catenulispora sp. MAP12-49, assembly GCF_041262705.1. Lineage (NCBI taxonomy): Bacteria > Bacillati > Actinomycetota > Actinomycetes > Catenulisporales > Catenulisporaceae > Catenulispora > Catenulispora sp. MAP12-49. The sequence continues at coordinate 251,745 of NZ_JBGCCP010000005.1, forward strand.
GCCTTCACCGTAAGGATGGGCTTCGCGGTAACGGCGCTCGATCTCCGGGATGATCAGCGCGGAGTCTCTGACCAGTCGCTCCGCGGTCCAGAATGCTTCGACGGGCTTCCAGACATTCTTTGGCTTGCGCTTCTTCGACGCCACGCGATATCCCCCGGGCCTGGACGAATTCTGAGCGCTAAGCATGACATGACCGGGCCAGGCGGGACAATCGAGAATGGGATCCACGGCGCGTCGCGTTACAACGACGCGGCCGCCTACCGCGAATTTCCAGCAAGAAGGCCTTGTGTACTTAGGGGATCAACTGGCACCAGTGGCACGCGGCGTACCCGATGGAGATCAGGAGCGGCACATCCCGACGGCGCGCTCCGCGAATGCCTCGTCGCCCCATTGATACCGATCCACGGGGTTATCGGCGCGCTGGAGGAGGTAGTCCGACGGCAATCTCCGGCCTCATCCTGGACAGCGGCGGCGACAGCAGCTTGTCGCGGCTGCGCAGAGCGCTCACTCCGCGCGGCACGCTGGTGATCGCCGACGGCGCAGTCGCCGGAAAGTGGCTGGGCCTCGGCCGCCGGACAAGAGCAGTGGCACTGTCTCCGTTCGTACGCCAGCGCCTGACCACGTTCATCGCCAAGCAGCGACACGGTGACATGGAGACGCCCGCCGTCGAAGCCACGTACGCGCCGGCCGATACGCCCAAGGCCGTGGCGGCTCGAACGCACCTTCGAAAAACCCTTCGCCATATCAGACCACTGCGAATAGCGTGGATTCGCAAGGACAGGTCGAAGCGTCACGCCGCCGCCGCTCGGGTCGGATCCGGCCGTGGGTGGCACGGCGAACGCGCCACTCGCACGGAAGGTATCGAGTCTGTCTTGGGTATGCGATTCAAGTCCGCAGGAGCCCTCAGCGCCGCCACTGCGGCCATCCTCTTCACCGCGTTGGCCGGCCCGGCCGTGGCCGCCAGCGGTCCGACGAGCGCCGTCGCGCTCCCGTTGACCGGGTTCTCCTCCATCGTCGCCGACTCCGCCCATCACCAGGTCTTCGTCTCCGGGGCCGGGGCCGATCCGGTCGCGGTCGCCGACTTCGCCGGCCAGCCGGTCAGTACGCTCTCCTCGCTCGACGGGGCGACCGCGCTGGCGCTGTCGCAGGGGGACGGGATCCTCTACGCCGCGATCGGCGGGACTGACGAGATCGCGGCGGTCAACACCTCCACGTTGCAGGAGGTGGCCCTCTATTTCACCGGGACCGGCCATGATGCGCGGCATCTGGCCGTTGTCGGCCACGACATCTGGTTCAGCTACGGCGCTTCGGGCCAGTCCGGGATCGGGGTGCTCGATCCCGCGGCACTTACCGTCGCCACGACCGCCGAGTCGACGTTCTACAACGCCCCCGTTCTCGCCGCTTCGCCCAGCGCGCCGAATGTCCTCGTCGCCGGCGACAGCGGGATGAGCCCGTCGGTCGTCGAGTCCTTCGACGTCTCGACCGGTGCGCCGGTGCCCCTGGCGAAGTCCAACCCCTGGTCGCAGTCGGACGGGTGCGAGAACCTCTCGCAGTTGGCCGTCACCGCTGACGGCGCCGGCGTCGTCACGGCGTGCGGCTGGCCCTACCACGGCAGCGAGCTCACGCTCAACGGCATGACCGAGAACGCCACCTACCAGACCGGCGCGTACCCGAACTCCGTAGCCGTTGCTCCCGCGAACGGCGCCATCGCCATCGGCGTGGCCGACGCGAGCCCGTCGGTCTACCTGTTCCAGCCCGGCACCTCGAACCCGACCGGCACGTACCAAGTCAGCGGCTCCGGCGTCTACGGGCTGGCCTGGAACCAGTCCGGGTCCGAGTTGTTCGCCGTCTCGACCCCGTCGACGCCTTCGTCGTCCACACCGACCTTGAACGTCATCGGCATCTCCTGAGACGCCGGCCGGGACCAAAGGGCCGCATGCGTGACGGCGAAAAGCCGTCGCGCGTGCGGCCTGCTTCTCATCAGAGTTCGTCGTAGATGGCGGCCAGCGTCCGCAGCACATCGGTCGCGCTGTTCAACGCGGCCGCGTCGTGGTCGGCGAGCGCGGTGTCCAGTGCCTGGGTGAGGAGCGCCTGGCGTTCGTTGTGGCGGTGCCGGCCTGCGGCGGTGAGGGTGACGAGGACTGATCTCTTGTCGCCCGGGGTGCGTTCGCGCGTGACGTAGTCGGCTGCGACGAGGCCGTTGACCAGTTGGGTGGTCGCGGCTCCGGTGGTCTCGGTGGCCGCGGCCAGTTGGCTGATCGACTGCGGGCCGGCCTCGGCGAGGGCCCGGAGGGCTCGCGCGTGGGTGAGCGAGAGGGCCCCGGGGGTGCGAGTGGCGCGGCCGCGCAGGCGGGAGTCGGCGGCGCTGAGGCTGTAGGCGGCGCGGGCAAGGTGATCGAGTGCTTGATCGCGGGCGGCGGCGGGTTGCGGCTTGGGCATGGGGTGGACCTCAGGGGTGCGGATCGAGGGCGAGTTGACACCGAGCTTAGCCTAAGTACTTAATGATTAAGTACTTAGGCACTTTCGCCGGGTACCGATCCCGAGAGGACATCCGTCATGACCATTCGCTCGACCGGACAGACCTGGGCCCTGGACATCGCTCTCGCCCAGGGCGGTTTCGACGCGCTGCACCCGCAGGCGAAGGGGACGCTGGAGCAGCTCGGCCACGACCACACCGACTTCGACAAGGTCTTCGACCTGGTGCGGAGCGGGGCCATGCTGCCCAAGGCGTGGGCCACCGTGGCCGGGCAGACCGAGGCGCGCGCCGCCCACCATGAGCGGGGTGGTTTCGCTCAGACCGCGGCCGACCTGTACGTGCGCGCTGCCGTGATGTGGGGGCGGGCCCAGTATTCGATCTTCGATGCCGCCGACCCGCGCAAGCTGGCCTTCCGCGAGCACGCGAACCACTGTGTGGACCGCCTGGGCGCGCTGCGCGACGGCCGGGTGCGGCGGGTGGTGCTGGACTTCGAGGGCGGCCAGATCTTCGGCCTGCTCCACCTGCCGGCCGGGGAGGTCCAAGGCGCGCCGGCAGTGATCCTCGGGCCGGGGATGGACATGATCAAGGAGGACTACATCTACGCCGCCGAGCGGTACTACACCTCGAGGGGGATCGTCGCGCTGTCCATCGAAGGTCCGGGGCAGGGCGAGACCCGGGCCGGCGGGCTCACCGTGGATCTGGCCAACTACGAGCGGGCGATCAGCCGCTACATCGACCACCTGGCCGCGCTGCCGCAGGTCGACCCGGACCGGATCGGCATGTTCGGGATCTCGATGAGCGGCTATTGGGGCTCGCGCGCCGCCGCCACCGACCGCCGGCTCGCCGCGCTGGCCGCCTTCGAAGCGGTGACCGGCGACTTCGCCACGATCTTCGAGCGCGCCCAGCCCACCTTCAAGAACAACTACATGTACATGGCGGGCTACTCCAACGAGGAGGCCTTCGACCGCGAACTGGTCTCCCGCATGCCTCTCGGCGAGCTCGTCCGGGAGATCGCATGCCCGGTCCTGTACGGGATCGGCGAGTTCGACGAACTGACCCAGCTGGAGCAGGCCCTCGCCTCTTACGAGCGGATCCGCGCGCCCAAGGAGATGCGGGTCTACGAGGGCGAATTCCACCCGCTGGGAGGCGTCGCCGCCGAAGTCTTCCGCTTCGGTGCGGAGTGGATCGCCCGCGCCCTGGACGGCGAGTTCCGCGAGCCCGGCCGCGACGTGCGGCACTACGTCCACGCCGACGGCCGCACCACTGACGGCACGGCCAATCCCACGTGGTGGCTCGGAGCCGTCCCGGCCCAGATAGCCGAAGCCCGCCAGGCCTGAGGGCGAACGTCCACCAAAGAGTTCGGCCGGGCTCCGTAACGGAACCCGGCCGAACTCATGGTTGTTCTAAGCCACCTACCCGACCTTCTTCCAAGGGCCGCCAGCAGCCCCCGGAACCTGGTCCCGCGTGCACCACTGCGCACGGTAGACCGTGCCCTGATACGTCACCTGGTCACCGCTGTTGTAGATCGTGGTCGGCGTCCAGGGTGCGATTCCGTTCGGCCCGGGCGGAGCCTGCTCCTGCCAGGGGCCGGTGGGGTCGCCGGGCTGCTGGTTGCGGGTGTACCAGCCCGCCTTGAAGGTCTTGCCCTGGTACACCGCCAGGTCGCCGGTGGTGAAGATGCGCGAGGGCGTCCAGACCGCCGTGCCGGCCTCGGTCAGGATGATCTCCTGCCAGGCACCGGTGGGGCTGCCGGGGGTCTCGTTCTTCGTGTAGTAGGAGGCCGTGTACTCGTTGCCCTGGTAGGAGACCTTCGCTCCGGTGTTGTAGACCGCTGACGGACTCCATGCCTGCGGCAGGGTGACCGTCACGGTCAGGGTCTGGTACTCCGGGGTGAGCAGGTTGCTGCCCGAGTAGCCCGCCGACAGGACGTGGGTCCCGGCCGCCAGGCCGGGCGGCAGGGTGAAGGTGGCCGTGCCGTCGGTCGCCAGGGTGGCGGTGCCGCGCGGGGTGGTTCCCTCGGTGAGGGTGATCGTGCCGGTGGCGGGCAGGCCCGGGGAGCTGACCGTCACCTTCACCACCGCGGCCGTGCCGTACTGCGGGGAGGTGGCGGTGGTGGTGATCGTCGGCGGGATCGGGGTGATGGCCGGGATCACCAGGTGGCCGGTCGCCTCGACGTTGCCGGCCACGTCGGTCGACCGGTAGGAGACGGTCTGGTCGGCGAAGGTCGGCGTCACCGTGAAGGGCTGCGTGTACGCCGTCCAGGCGCCGCTCCCGATCTGGTACTGCGTCCCGGCCACGCCCGAGATGGCGTCGGCGGCCGTGAGGGTCACCGTCACCGGCGCGATGATGGTCGCGCCGGGGGCGAAGGACGCGGTCGTGGCCGGCGCGGCGCGGTCGACCCGCACCGGCACCGAGACCGGGGCCGACGTCACGCCCGCGCCGTCCGTCGCACGGAACTGATACGTCCAGTCGCCGTCCGGCACCGCCACCGGCGCGGTGTACGGCGTCCAGCTCCCGTCGCCGCTCTGGTACTCGATGCTCGGCGCGGCGCCGGCGGTGTCGCCGGTCGCGGCGGCCGCGATCGTCGGACCCGAGACGTACCAACCGTTCTGGCCGTCCGCCGCACCGGGGGTGACCGCCGTGGTCACGACCGGCGGCGCGTCGGGCGACGTGATGACCACCGTCGCCGAAGCCGTCGCCGTGAAGCCGTAGTCGTCGGTGCCGGTCACGGTCACCGGGTAGCTGCCGACCACACCCGCGTTGACGTGCGACAGATCGGCGTTGATCGTGCCGTGCACATTGAGCGCGCCGACCAGACCGTCGAGCACCGCCGCCTGGGTCAGGCCGGGACCGGCGACCGAGACAGAGTTCTGAGCCACTGTGATGGTCACGACCGGCACCACCTGGACGGTCACCGCCACCGAATCGGAGACGTAGCCGCCCTGGGACGCGGTCACCAGCACGGTGTAGTACCCGACCGCGCCGAAGTCGACGTGGCTCGAGTCCACGGCGATGCTCGCGCCGGAGGTGTCCGACGTGGCACCGATCGCGCCGGCCAAGTCATCGGTGCTGGGGCCGTGACCGGCCTGGTAGGCCAACGAGTTCTTGGCGACGCTGACCACCGGCGCCGGCGTCGCGGGCAGTGGGCTGCCCAGGGTCAAGGCGGTCACGACCGCGGTGTGGTCGCTGGTCCACGCGTTCGCGTTGACGTTCGTCGCCGACGGCCAACCGGCCACCAGGGTGTTGGAGCCGAGCACATGCACGTCAGCACCGGCGTAGTCGACGTAGTCGATCCGGTCGTGCGGCTCGGTGGCACCGGTGGCCGGGTTGGTCGACACGATCGGCGACCAGGTGTTCCCGGGGACGGCCGCCGGGTCGGGGTTGGCCGCGCGGAACGAGTCCGTCAGGCCCGCTCCCCTCAGCGCGTCCGGCACCGGCCAGGTGACAGCGCCGATCCCGCAATGCGAGGCGGCAGTAGCAGCGGTCCAGTCAGCGGACGACGGGGAAGCGAGATCGCCGAGGAACAACACCGGAGTGGCACCGGCCGCGGCGACATCGGGAGCGATCGCACCGGCGATCGCCTTGGCCTGCGCGTAGCGCGTGCTCGCCTGCTCCGCGGCCACGATCGCCGAAGCGGTCGTTCCGGCTGTGGCGCAAGCCTGTTCCGGGCCATAGGCACTCTCATCGAGCGCCGCGTCCCACACCCGGACGTTCCGGCCGCCGACGTTGACCGTCACACCGATCGCGGGACTGGCGGTGGTCGCGGCAACGACACCCGACATGGAGATCGGATACGCCGACACGATCCCGAGACCGCCGGCTCCCTCGTAGTCGTACCAGCCGAGCGCCTGCGCCAGCTGGTGCGCGACAGTCCCGCCGTCCTCCTGGACCCCGATGACGTCCAGGCCGTTGGAGGCGATGACCGTCAGATCCTTCAGCTGCGCGTCGTCCACATGCGTGCCGGCGTCCCACAGGTTCCAGGTCGCGGTGGCCAGCTGCGGGGCGTCGCCGGCGGCGAGGACCGGGACCTCGACGGTGATCGAGGACGTCACGGTCCCGTCGGTGGCCTGCACCGTGATCGTGCCGGGGTGCTGAGGCGCGGTGCCCGGCGCCGTGCCGCTCACCACGCCGTGCGCGTCGACGCTGAGCCAGGAGTCGCCGCCGGTCTTCGTGTACGAGGTGACGGCGTTGCCGTTCCACAGCGCGGCCAGCGGCTGCGAGACCGGCGCGTTCACCCGGACCTGCGGCGCGTGGAAGGTGTCGGTGACGAAGCCCGCGGCCACGGTCGACACCGGCGGCTGGACGTCGACCGTCGACTCGTCGGGCAGCGCGGTCGCGGCGGGCTTGGTGGCGGTGTAGTCGTTGGCGATCTGGGCCGGAGTCAGCGCCTGGTTGTAGAAGTCGAAGTCGTCGACGAGCGCGTCCACGGACGCCGGGTAGGCGCCGGTGCCGTCCTGGCCGATCGTGAACGGCAGCCCGGAGTTGAAGTTCGTCGCCGAGGTGATCTGGCCCGCCGAGGAGGTGGTGAACAGCGCGCCGTCGATGTAGTAGCTCATCGTCTGCGCCGAGCGGTCGACCACCACGGTGAGGTAGTGCCAGTCGCCCTGCAGCGCGGTCGGGCTCGTCGCAGAGTACTGACGCGTGACGTTGACCGGCTGGCCCCAGCAAGTACGCGTCGTCGAGGTACCGGAGATGTGGTAGAGCGAGATCCCGGCGTCGTAGCAGGCACTGGCGTCCTGGTTGCTCACCAGCGTCGTGTCGGAGGTCTCGCCGTACTCGCCCCACCACGTGGAGAACGAGAAGCTGCCCGAGCCGTCGGTCAGGCCGGCCACCTTCGGCAGCTGCACGAAGTTGCTCCCGCTGCTGACGTGCGCGGCCAGACCCGCATAGCCCTTGCCGTACGTCGCAGTGCCCTTCCACACGCCGTCGTTGCCCTGGCCGGAGCTGTCGGTGACGGCGCCGTTCTTGTCGGTGCTGAAGTCGTAGGAGACCACCGGGGCGACGGTGTCGCCGACGGCACGCAGGCGGCCCCAGACCGCGTAGAGGGTGACCGTCCCGCCGGACGTCGAGATCAGGTTGCTGACATTCTGGCCGCCGGCATACGCGACCTTGCCGGTCGGCGAGGTCGCCCAGCCCAGGAAGCCGTAGCCGGTGCGGCTGAAGCCGTTCGCGGTGAGCGCGGCGGGCTGGTCGTAGGTGAGCTGCTGCGACCCGGTCGTCCCGGCGGTGGCACCGTTGCCGTCGAAGGCGACAGAGTACTGATTCGCCGACGAGGCGGCCTTGAGGACCACGTTCCCGGAGGGCATCGTGAAGGTCCCGTCGGCGGCGATCGTCAGCCCGGCCGGGGAGACGACCTGCCAGGCCGAGGAATAGCCGGTCGCGGGGGTCGCGGTCAGCGCGACGGCGGATCCGGGGGCGACCCAGCCGGCCGTCGCATCAGAGGTCGAACTCACCGCGACGTGGCTGTCGCCGGTCTCGGTCACCTGGAAGGACCCCGCAGGCGCCCACCGGGCGTAGAGGGTCACGGTTCCGCCGGCGGAAGCGGTGAGGTTCTTGACGCTCGCCTGGTCGGCGTAGGTCGGCGAGCCGCTCGGCGTGGTGCTCCAGCCGATGAACTGCTTGCCCGTGAACGTGAAACCGTTGGCGGTCAGCGGCGCGGCCTGGTCGTAGGTCATCTTCTGCGATGCCGTCGAGCCGCCGTCCGCGCCGTCGCCGTTGTAGGCGACGGTGTAGGTGTTCGGCGTGAACGTGGCCTGGACCGTGACCGGACTGCCCGGCGCGGTGAAGGTGCCGTCGCTGCCGACCGTCAGGGTGGACGGCGTCACCGGGACCCAGGTGTTGAACGTGTAGCCGGCGGCCGGCGTCGCGGTCAGCGTGTCGGTCACGCCGGCGGCGGGCGCCAGGACCGAAGCCGTCCCGGAACCGTGGCCGTCGCCGGTGACGGTCACCGGGAAGTGGGTCGCCGGGTTGGTCGCGGCGTAGTCGGCGGCGATCTGGTCGGCGCCGATGGCCTGGTTGTAGTAGGTGAAGTCGTCGACGAGCGCGTCGTCGGCGGCGCTGTAGGAGCCGGTGCCGTCCTGGCCGATGCGGATCGGGTTGCCGGAGTTGAAGTTCGCGGCGGTGGTCCCGGAGATCGTCGGCGTGGACGAGAACAGAGCGCCGTCCACGTAGTAGTTGTAGGTGTGCGCGGTGGCGTCCTCGACCACGGCCAGGTAGTGCCAGCCGTTCTGGATCGAGGTGGTGCGGGTGGTGCTGTAGGTCCGCGTGCCGCCGACGCCGAAGCACGAGCGCTGCTGGTAGGTGCCGCTGAGGTGGTAGAAGGCGAAGCCGGTGTTGGCGCAGGAGGCGAAGTTCTGGTTCGCGACCAGCGGGGCGTCGGCCGTCGAGGTGGTGTCGTACCACCAGGTCTCGAAGGAGAAGCTGCCCGCGCCGTCGGTCTGGCCGGCCACCTTGGGCAGCGTCAGGAAGTTCTTGCCGGCGCTGATGTGCAGCGCCGTGCCCGACACGCCGGGGGCGTAGGCCGGGGTGCCGGTCCAGGTGCCGTCGTTGCCGTGGCCCGAGCGGTCGGCGACGGTCGCACCCGAGGCGTTGTCGAAGTCGTAGGACACGATCGGCAGGACGGCGTCGCGCGAGTCGTGGGTCGGGTCGGCGGACGCGGTCGGGGTCAGGCTGAGAGCCAGTCCCGCGACCGCTAGGACGGTCGAGAGCAAAGCATGCGGCCGGACGGCCATGGAGCGCTCCAAGAAAGAGAAGTCGGCGCAGTCAGCAGGGTGTCGGCGCAGTCAGCGGGGTCAGATGGCGGGCTGTGTCAACTGGCAGGCTGGGCGATACGCCCGGCGTACCGGTGGTTCCAGCCGGTGCCGGTGTCGGCCGTCATGACCACGTCGTAGTAGCCGTCGGCGGTGGGCCAGGAGACCTTCGCGGACTGGCCCGGCGCGACCCAGTAGCTCTGGGTGCCGCCGACGTGGTCGTTGGCGGTCAGGGTGTAGTGGACCTGCTGGAGGCCGTCGTTGTGCAGCGTGATCGCCACCGTCGGGGCGGCGCCGGTGACGAGTGCGACGTCCACCCGCGGCACGCCGGTGTTGTTCTGCCCGGCGGGCAGCACCGTGCCGGCGTGGGAGCGGACGAAGCCGTCCGGACCGTAGATGGAGAACGCGTATCGGCCCTGATACGCCGAGGCGTCCCAGGTGTAGGAGCGCGGTGCGGCGGCGCTCACGGTGAACGGCGTGTTGGTGAACGCCTTGTACTTGTCGGGGAACACCTGCAGGCTCACGCCCTTGCCCGCCGGGCCGCCGGCCAGGCTCATGTTCGCGGTCACCAGACCGGTGGCGCGGTCCTCGGAGAACGTGCTGTGCGCGTGGAAGGACAGCGGACGCGGACGCAGCGGCGGGTAGTCGTTCCACTGGTCGTCGGCGGGCACCTGGGTCGCGATCGTGCCGCCGGCCCGGGCGATCGCGACCAGCGCCGCGGTGTCCGGCAGCGACGGCGTGCCCAGGACCGGGTGCGCGAAGTCGATCGCGCTCGTCAGGTCGCCGCTGATGGCGCGGCGCCAGCCCGTGATGGTCGTGCTCTGCGCCGGGGTGCCCAGCGAGGCCGTCCAGACTTCGAGGAAGCGGATGACCGAGGTGTGGTCGAAGACCTCCGAGTTGACCCAGCCGCCCCGGGTCCACGGCGAGACCAGCATCATCGGGACGCGCGCGCCGTAGCCGAGCGGGGTGCTGCCGGAGTACTCGTCCGTGGTGCCCGGCTCCGCGAACGGCGGCAGCACGTGGTCGAAGTAGCCGTCGTTCTCGTCGAAGTTGAGGATCAGCAGCGTGTGGTTCCAGATGTCGGGGTTGCTCTGCAGAGCCTGGATCACGCGGTCGGTGTAGCGGGCGCCGTGCTCGGGATTCGCCGAGGGGTGCTCGGACCACTCGTACGGCGCGACGATCCAGGAGACCTGCGGCAGCGGGTACTGGGCACCGGGAGCGCAGGCGGCGATGAAGTCCTTCAGGACGCCGTTGAGGTTGGTGTCGCTGTCGTCGTTCGGCAGGCCGTCGGGCGCGTACGGGAAGGAGTTGGCGCGCCAGACCAGGCCGGTGCCGGGCGCGGTCTTCACCGGGTCGGCGAGGTTCGCCGCGCTCGGGGTGAAGGTGGCGAAGCCGCGGATCGGGCTGTCCTCGTAGTCGCCGCGCCAGCCGTCGCCGTTGTTGTTGTCGCTGTAGACGCGCCAGGAGACGCCGGCGTTCTGGAGCGCCTCGGGGTAGGTCTGCCAGCCCCGGTTGCCCGAGGTCTCGCCGCCGTTGGCGGTGACGCCGTCCGAGGTGCCGGTCCACAGGTAGAGGCGGTTCGGCGTCGTCGGGCCCATGATCGAGCAGTGGTAGTTGTCGCAGAGCGTGTAGTTGCTGGCCACCGACCACTGCCACGGGATCTCGTCGCCGGTGAGGTGGTTCATGGTCGCGCTGCCCTTGGCGGGCACCCAGTTGTTGTAGCGGCCGCCGTTCCACGCCGAGGTGCCCGAACCGTAGCCGTGGTCCAGGCCGGTCGTCGTCTGGGCGACGGTGGTGACGTGGGTCGGCTTGACCACGCCGGAGCCGCTGGGCTGGGAGAAGACGTCGGTGCCGTTCTGGAAGCGCAGGGCCTGCTTGTCGTTGAAGCCGCGCACACCGGGCATCGCGCCGTAGTAGTGGTCGAACGCACGGTTCTCCTGCATCAGGATCACGACGTGCTTGAGGTCGGCCATGCTGCCGGCGAAGCCCTCGGGCAGGACGTAGGCCGCCCCGGACGTGCCCGCGGAGCCGGCGGCGGGGCTGGTCGTGCCTGTGGCGTCGGTCGCGGCCCAGGCCGCGGCCCCGCCGCCGGCGACGGTCACGCCGCCGAACAGCCCCATCGCCTTGAGCATGCCGCGCCGGGACAGGCCCGATCGCAGGATCGATTCCGGGACCTGGACGCCCTGCATTGCCTGGACGCCCTGGGCTGCCTGGACGCCCTGGGCTCCCTGTATCCCTTGGACTCCCGGCTGGACGCGCTCGGACCGGGACGGCTCGTGGTCGGTGGTCATCGGACACTCCTGGTGCGGGGTGAGCTGGCACGGGCTTACAGCCGCCGATGAAAAGCGCCCCAGGTGAATGGGCTGTGAACTGGGCCCGTCGCATCATGGATCCGACGCCGCGCCGCCCGGATCCGATCGCCGACTGCGCGCACTGGGCCGCGCCGGCTACCAGGCGGGCCGCGCCGGCTACCAGCCGTGGTCAGTCGCGCGGCGAGGGCAACGTCCGCGTGGCATCTCCGGCCCGGACGTCGAAGGCCACCGCGTCGGCCGCGTAACGGTCCACAGCGACCTCGACCACCTGCCCGACGCGAGTCACGCTCGTCCTGCTGACCTGCAGCAGCGGACTCGACCGCCGAACGGCCAGCAGCTGCGCATCGGAGCTGGAGGCGGCGATCGCCTCGATCCGGTGCGCGCCAAGCAGGACCGGGATCCCGGCCGCGTCGAAGGCGTCGAAGATGGAGGGCACATCATCGGGCAGCCCGCCGACCACCGGCACCACCCACGGCGCCCAGGTGGACCGCTCGACCATGGCCGGCCGGCCATCGAGCGTCCGCACCCGGACGAAGCGCAGGACCTCCTCGCCGAGCCCGATCCCGAGCAACCGCGCCTCCCGCGCGGTCGCACCAGAAGTCTCCCGACCCACGATCAGACTGCCGAACTCGCGCCCCTGCTCAGTCGCCCACCGCGAAAACGAACGCAGCTCCCCCACCGTCTGCACCTGGTGCCCGGCCTGCACGACCCACCCGGAATTCGGCCGCGACACCAGCACACCGCGCCGCGCGAGCGCCGCCAGCGCGGTACGCACGCGGGCCCGCGTGGTGGCGTACGCGTCGGCGAGCGCCTGTTCGCTGGGCAGCCGCCGACCGGCGGGGTACTCGCCGTCGGCGATGCGGCGCTGTAGATCCGCCGTGATGTCGGCGGGTTCCTTACCTGACTCTTTGCCTGGGCTCCCCGAAGCCGGACCGGTTGGCGTCACGGCGGCACGTCCTGATCGATGGTCGGTTGGCGTTCGTAGGGGGAGATTATCTGACGACCGCGGGAGCAGCATCGGAGCTGTGCGCTCGGGAATGGGATGGCGGCTGGCAGACGTTGAGCCGCACTTTGGGCACTTCCCTCAGCTCTGCTGACCCGTGGACCCCGCCTCAAGCGTCGACCGCAGCGCGGCCATCGTCGCGCCCACCTTCGCCAGGTCAGCCTTCGGAACCGAAGCCGTCAGCGCGGCGAGTTCGTCCTCGACGATCGGTCGGCACGCGGACAGTGTCTTCTCGCCCTCGGGGGTGAGGCGTAGTACCGAGGAGCGGCGGTCCTGGGGGTGCGGGATGCGGACGACCCAGCCGGCGGCTACCAGGCGGTCCACGGCCTTGCTGACGGCGCCGACGGTGATCGCGACGTCGGCGACGATGTCGAGGACGCGGCAGCCCGGGATGCGGTCGATGAGCTCCAGGAACTCGAACTGGCCGAGGGTGACGTCCCGTTCGTCGCGCAGGCGGGCGCTCAGTGCGTTGTAGAGGCGGGTCTCTACGCGGACGAGGTCGGTGAAGATCGGCGTGACGGGGCTCACAGGTCCTCCGATAGATTCCATGGAATCATCTTCCCTGGAATGTGGTTAGCTGGAGACAGATGGATTCCAAGGAATCCATCCTCGCATCCGACCACAGTTCTGGACCACGGAGGCCCGCCATGTCCCGTCAGCAGCGTGCAGCCATCGATGCCCTCCTTCGCTCCGCCCCGCGCAGCGAGACGCCGCCCACCGTCGAGGAGCAGCGCGGCGGCTTCGCGGCGGCCGTCGGCGCGCCCGCGCCGGAGGGCGTCGCCACCCGGCAGACCGTGCTCGGCGGGCGGCCGGCCCTGGAACTGACGCCGGACGGCGCCTCGGAGCGCGGCCACCTGCTCTACCTGCACGGCGGCGGCTACGTCATCGGCTCGCCGGACACCCACGCCGGACTCGTCGGCGAGCTGGCGCGGCGGGCCGGGCTGCGGACGACGTCGGTCGACTACCGGCTGGCGCCCGAGCACCCGTTCCCCGCGGCCGTCGAGGACGGGCTCGCCGCCTACCGCGAGCTGGTGGAGGCGGGCACCGACCCGCAGGACATCGTGATCGGCGGGGACTCGGCCGGCGGCGGTCTGACGCTCGCCACCCTGCTCGCCGCCCGCGATGCCGGACTGCCGCAGCCGGCCGCCGCGGTCGTCTTCTCGCCCTGGACCGATCTCACGCTGGGCGGCGCCAGCATCCGCACCAAGCACGGCATCGACCCGATCTTCATCGAGGACGACCTCCGGGCTTACGCAGACCTCTACATCGGCGCGGGCGACCGTACGCAGCCCTTGGTCAGCCCGCTGTTCGCGGACCTGACCGGGCTGCCGCCGCTGCTGATCCAGGTCGGTGCGAACGAGCTCCTGCTCGACGACGCGGTCGGGCTGGCGGGGCGTGCGGGTGCCGACGACGTCGAGGTCACGCTGGAGATCGGGCGCGAGCTGCCGCACGTCTTCCAGCACCACTTCGGGCGGCTCGATGAGGCGGACGAGGCGCTCGAGCGGGCCGCGCGTTTCTTGAACGCACAGATCCAAGCCGCACAGTTCCAGGCCGCGCACGCCGAGGCCGAGCACCTCACTCCGGCGGCCGTCTAGCTTTCTGGACGAGTGTCCAGCTATCCTGGACACTCGTCTAGAAAGGTGGACCCCGTGCAGACGACAGCGAACGTCCTCATCGGCCTGGTGGCAGCCCTCCACGTCTACTTCCTGATCCTGGAGATGTTCCTGTGGCAGAAGAAGCCGGGCCGCGACCTCTCCGGCTTCGACGCCGAAATGGCCCGCGCCACCGCGCCCCTGGCGGCGAACCAGGGGCTCTACAACGGATTCCTCGCGGCGGGGCTGGTGTGGGGCCTGGTCGCCGACGACCCCACCGCGTTCGCCGCGAAGGTGTTCTTCTCCATCTGCGTCGTGATCGCCGGCCTCTACGGCGCCGCGACCGCGAACCGCCGCATCCTGGTGGCGCAGGCCCTGCCCGGGGCGCTGGCGCTGGCGGCGGTACTGTTGGCGCGATGAGCGGTGTCCAAGACCCCCGCGCCGCGCGCACCCGGAGCCGCCTGCGTACGGCGCTGCTCGAGGCGTGTGCCGAGCAGCCGCTGAGCGAGGTCAGCGTCGCCGAGGTGGCGCAGCGCGCGGGAGTCGGACGCGCCACGTTCTACCTGCACTACCCAGGCCTCGAGGACCTCGCCGTCGACGCCTGCGCCGACGTGGTGCGCGAAGCGGTCGAGGCGCTGCACGCCTGGCGCGGCGTCCCGGATCCGGCCGTACCGCCGGCGCCGCTGGAGACCTTCTTCGCCGGACTGGAGCAGCACCGGGCGGTCTACACGGCGCTGCTGACCCCGGGCGGAGGCGGCCCGCTGGGGCTGGTGCTGCACCGCGATCTCAGGGAGCGAAGTCGCAAGGAGCGAGAGCTGGCCGGCGCGCCCGACGCGGAGCTGGTCGCGGCAGCGGTGGCGGGCACGTTCACGGGCGTGCTGGCCGACTGGCTGCACGGATTGGTGCCCGGCACGGCGACCGAGGTCGCGGGGCAGGTGTGGCGGTTGCTGATCGCGCTGCACAGCGCGCGACTGCGCTGACGTTCGTCGCTAAAAGAGCGTCGGATAACGGCTATCGCACACGGACGACCGGACTTCTTCCACGCACCGCACACCCAAGGCGCCGCCCGCACAACCCTCGTGCGGACGGCGCCCTGCCATTCCAACTAGCCGATCACCGGCCTACCCGCCGCCGCAGCACTGGCAGCCGGGAAGGCCGTGTACCTCAGTGCTTTCCGGCCCGCCGGTGGCGGCTGCCCCAGGCGATCGCGCCGCCGGCGGTGAGCAGCAGCATGCTGATCAGCGCCAGCTCCGGTACCGAGTTCGCCAGACCGGTGTGCGCCAGGCCGCCGGAGCTCGACGAGGTTGTCGGGGCCGGGGTGGTCGGGGTGGTCGGGGTGGTCGGGGTGGTCGGCGGGGTCGACGGCGGCTTGCTCGACGAGGAGGTCGTCGGGGGTGTCGTCGTCGGCGGGCTGGAGGTCGGCGGCGGGGTCGGGGCCGGGATGTAGACGCCCGCGTCGATCGTGTGGTCCACGCCGCCGGGTTTGGCCGGGGCGGTGACGGGGGCGGTGCCGTCGCAGAGCTCGCCGGTGGTCGGGGGGACCACGTTGGAGTCGTGGACGCGGTCGGTGCCGGCCAGGGGGAGGGTGAAGCGGAGTGCGGTCGCCGGTGGTTGGCCGGGGACGTTGTCCGTCTTGGCCGTGCAGACGTCGAACTGCACCGTGTACTTCGCGCCCGGGGTGAGCTGGTACTTCGCGCCGACGCCGCCGAAGTAGTACTCGCCGGCTGCGTCGGTCGTGGTGGTCGCCACCTGCTTGCCGGCGGCGTCGAGCAGGTTCACCGTGGCGCCGGCGAGGGGGACCTCGTTGGTGCTGTGGGCGTCCTGGACGCCGTTGTGGTCGCCGTCGAACCAGACGTAGTTGCCGATCTGGATCGGGGCGTTCGCCGCCGTGTAGGCGATGTCGCCGAGACCGCCGGCTTTGCCGAAGGCGTTGTCGTTCGGGCCGACGAACTGGTAGCCGTTCGCCGGGTCGTCCTGGCCGGGGCCGATGCCGGTGGTCACGTCGTAGTAGCCGAAACCGTCCGAGCTGACCTGCTTGGCCGGGTCGAGCTCGGTACTGACCACCCACTGCTGCTGCGGGACATAGGCCACCGAGCCCTGGGAGGCGTCCTCGTGCGCTCCCTGTCCCGTGTGGCCCGGGTCGAAGAAGTCGCCGGGGAAATACTGGACGACGCCTGCGGGCTTGTGCCCGTCGTTGGCGTAGGTGGCGTGGTTGGGACAGTCGCCGGTGCCCTCCCAGTCGTAAGCGCCGTTCGGCGCGGAGCAGGCCATGTCGATGGCGCCGCCGGACATGCCCTGCTCCGGAGTGTTGTTCCCCGGCCGCGGGTCGAGACCGCCGGCGCCGATGACGTCCATGAACCGGTCGCGGAATCCGACGATCATCGAACCGTCGCGGGTGAAGGCCAGGCTGGCCAGCTCCGGCTGCGGATCGATGTACACGTTGTCGTAGCCCATGCGCTGGCCCCACGTCGCCAGGTCGGTGTCCCACGGGTTCCAGTGGTCGGACAACGCGGTGTGGACCCCGTTGATGACCTCACCGCGCTGGTAGTCGAGCCCCTGGGTCAGCACCTTGGTGAAGGTGGAACCGTCGTACGCGTACACGACCGCCTTGAGGTCGCTGCGCTGCTGGGTGCTCTCCGCGTCGCAGACGCCGCCGACGTACAGCTTGGCGTCGTGCGCGGCGACCGCGAACGGACGCCAGTCCGTCGGCACGGCGCATCCCGGATCCGGGATCGGCACCGTCGCCGACGGCAGTGAAGCCGTCGCACCGGTCGCGTCGAAGCTCACCAACGTGCGCGTCAGCAGGTTCACGGCGTACAGCGTCTTGCCGTCCTCGGACAGCGCGATGCCGCCGACGCTCTCCTCCCCCGGCGCGTTCGTGAACAGCGGATCCTTGCGCATGTCCTCGCCGCCGTGCCCGGTGATCGCGGCACCCGGCACCGTGGCGAACAGCTTCGGCGCGGACGAGCCGTCAGTCGGCGTGGTGTAGATCGCGCCGCCGCCGTCAGGGCCGTAGACGGTGTAGCGCTTTGCAAAAGCGCTTTGGAAAATGCGGTCCTGGTACCTGTCGTATGCCAGGCCCCACGTCGTGCCGACCTCCGACTGCGTGTTGAGCACCGTCGGGCAGTTCGTCGGCGGCGTGCAGGTGTCGCGGGCGGCGGGATCGACCGCCACCAGTGCCCGACCGTTGGGGTCGGCGGGGGTGCCGCTGGTGCTGACAGCAGGGGTCTGCACCGGGGCGTAGTACTTGTGATCCGGCGTCGTGTAGTCCGCCGGGTTCCACACGCCCGTGATCACCGAGGCCGCCTTGCCCCCGGCGAGGTTCACGTACGTCGTGAAACTGTCGAAGTGGTCGGCCTGCGTCGATGCCGGCGCGGCCTGTAAATAGGCGTACTGCGCCGGGATGGTGACATCGACGCGGTACTGACTCCCGGTGAGGACCGTCGACGACTTCATGACGAACTTCCCGGTCGCGTCGGTCACCCCCTGGACCTCGTGGCCCGCCGCGTCCGTGACGCCGACGTCCATGCCTTGCTGGGGGGTGTCCATGGTGGCGTTGATGATGCCCGTGCCGAAGAAGTCCCGCAGCACTTGGACGGTCAGGGTGCCGTCGGCGCTAGCCGCGGAAGCCGCAGGAGCCCCGCTCGCAATCGCTCCGGTCGCGCCACCCGCCGTCAACAGAGTCGCCAGTCCCACCCGGCCCAGCCGCCCGACTTTTCTGCCGGGTGGCCGCACCCGTTTTCTACCGGCTTCGCTCATGCCCGATTTCCTTTTTCTCCAGACCAGACAGGCCGGTCCGTGGCTTCCCCCGCCGTGGCCGAGGTGCTGCGCGCCGGGGGCGAGGGTGCGGCTGAACCGCCGCAGTGAATCAGAGCATTGTATCGCTCGGGCCCTGAAAAGACCTTACGAACAGGTGTTTCAGACGAACCGGACACCCCCGATCCGCCGGCTCCCCGTAAGGTACGAGCCATGCCGAAAGCACGCTGGTACATCGCAGGGTCCTGTGTCGTCGCGCTCGCGGCGGCCGGTGTCACGGCGGCCGCCGTGAGCGGATCCGGGAGCAGCAGCCGGACCAGGGCCCTGACCTCCGACGAGGCGAACCGGCTGGCCATCACCCGGTTCCGCAACTACGAGGCCGGCGGCCGAGCGGTGACCATCACCGTGCCCGGCACCGCGGGCGATCTGGTCCTCACCGGGTCGATCGACTACCGCGCCAAGCTCGGCTACGGCGTGGTGCACGGCACGGGCCGGGACACCTCCAGCGACGGACTCATCGAGTGGACCGCTACATCAGTGCTCGTCGATCCGATGCCGAGCACACCGGCGGCCGCGCCGGCGACGCCGCCGACCACCGGCTGGTTCAGCCGGCCGCTGCAACAGACCGGCAGTTCGCTCGACAGCGCCCTGGCCATCACGCTCAACCTGGGCAGCGACCGGCCGGACAACGCGCAGCTGCTGCCGCAGAACGGCGCCATGTGGGTCGGGCACGATCAGGTGGCCGGCCGCCAGACCGACATCATGACCGGCCCGGCGGCGCGGGGTACGGCAGAAACAACAGGGACGGCGGCGACGACGGCCGGGACGGTCCGCTACTGGATCGGCGCGGACGGGACCATGTACCGCGTGCAGGCCGCGCTGGCCTCGGAGAGTCAGCCTGCTGTCATCGACTTCGACACCCAGAAGTACAGCGCGGTGCCGCCGACTCCCGCGGCCGCTCAGGGCTGACCGGCTGCCCGACAGACCAACCGCCCGGCTGCCCGACTGACCGGCCAGCCGTCGCCATCGGCCATCACGACGTCTGCACCAGCGCGGTGGCCGCCAGCAGCTCCGCCGTCGGCACCTGAAGCCCGGCGGTGTCCGGCACCACCGGAGTCGCCGGCACGACGGTGGCCGGCGTCCCCGCGGCGTTCGGGAACTGCGGCTGCACCGGCGGCGCGGCCACGTCGGTGAACGGGATCCCGCCCGGCGGCTTCGGCGCGCTCCAGGTGCCCGACGGCGAGGGCGTCTGAGGCGCGGCCGGGCAGGCGGTCGCGGCCGCGCCGAGGCCGGCGGGAGCCGTGTGCAGGCCCTGGCCGCGCACGCAGTTGCCCTGCCCGGCGGTCGCGGTCGGGAACGTCCAGCCGACGTCGAGGCCGTTGCCCGCGAACAGGTCGTCCAGGATCTGGTTGTCGTTCGGCGGGATGTCCTGCGTCGCGGTGATCACCACACCGGCGTTGGTGTTGCCGGTGACGCGGTTGTGCAGGAACTGGTTCGAGCTGCCGCCGTCGACGCCGATGCCGATGCCCCAGCCGCCGTCGGCCTGCTCTGGTGTCGCAGACTGCTGATTGGCGGCGACCAGGTTGCCGGCGACCACCGCGCCCTGCTGGGGAAGCAGCTTCTCCTGGTGGTCGGAGTCCGTGGTCAGGCCGACCCGGTTGCCGACCAGCCGGTTGGCGACGACGTACATGTCGCCGCTGGCGTTCGTGCCCTCGTAGCCGACGGCGTTCAGCTCGGCGATGTCGTCCTGCACCACGATGTGGCACGGCTTGCACTGCCCGACATAGATGCCCGAGTCGGCACCTCCGGAGGTGTATGAGTGCTCGATGACTCCGTTCTGCGCCGAGAATGCGTAAATGCCGTAGAGCCCGTTGCGCGTCGCCGTCACGTAGGACACCAGGAACGAGTTGAGGAACGTCACCGGTTCGCTGCCCGTGTCGTAGTCGCCGTTGGACTCCGACTTGCCGGCCGCGGCCTGCGCCGAGCCGGTCACCAGGACGCCGTTCTGGGTGTTGTTCTCCACCGTCAGGTTCTCCACCGCGACGCCGGGCGCGGTGACCACGACGCCGTCGGCCTGTTGCAGCTGCCCGTCGATGACGACCTTGTCCCGCGACTCGCCGCGCAGCGTGATCTGCGGCGTCTTGATCCGCACCATCTCGTGGTAGGTGCCCGGCGCGACCAGCACGAGATCGCCCGGCTCGGCCAGGGCCACCGCGTCGGAGATCGTCGGGGCGTCGGCCGGCACGTGGATCGTCACGTGGGTCCCGGCCGGACGCTTGCCCTGGCTGGACGAGTGGCCGGCACCGCCGCTGCCGCATCCGGCCAGCGACAACACCAGGACGCCGAGCACGGCGCACACGCGAGAACTCAAAGGGGGCACGGCCCAGTTTGGCACGATAAGGCGATTCAGGACTCGGATTCACTCAACCGCCGGACGGTGTGGCACTCTCTACGTTGTGCGCCCAGCCGACCCCCAACCGTCACGACGCGCGTTTCTCGGAACCGCCGGAGCGGTGGTGGCCGTCGGCGGGGTCGCGGGGTGTGACGCGCATGCCACGCAGGCCTCCCCGGCGACGTCACCGCGCGATACGGCCGCCGCTGCCGCCGCTGCCGCCGCGGCAGCCACCACCGCCGCCGACACACCGGTGCCGCCGACGGGACGCTACCAAGCCGGCATCACCACTCCCCAGCCCGCGCAACCCAACCTGCTGGCCGTCGTCGCAGACCTCGATGACAGGACGGCGCCCGGGCCGCTGCTCGCCGAGCTCGGCCGGACCATCCTCGCGCTCACCGCGGGGACCGAACCGCGGCTGCTGGGCCTGGCGCCGGGCGATCTGACCATCACGATCGGCATCGGCCCCCGCGTGGTGCGCAAGGCGCCGGGCGCGCAGGCAGCCGGAGCCGCGCTGCCGGGCACGACCGACCTCCCGCAGTTCTCGCGCGAACAGATCGCCCCGCAGGCACGCGGCGGAGACCTGTTGATCCAGCTGTGCGCGAGCGACGCGCTGGTCCTGCCGGTCGCCGCCGCCGCGCTGCTGGACCAGGCCGGGGCACGCGTCACGGAACGCTGGCGCCAGTCCGCGCGGCGTGGGCCGAACACGCCTGTCGGGCCGGGACGTACCGCGCCCCGGAACCTGCTCGGCTTCCTCGACGGGATCGTGGGCCCGGCCACGACCGCCGAGCAGCAGGGCGACCTCTGGCTGGCCGGGCCGGCACCGGTGGCCGGGGGCACCATCGCGGTCGTCCGGCGGATGGAGCTCGATCTGCCGCGCTTCGCCGCGCTGTCCGTCCCGCAGCAGGAGGCGGTCTTCGGCCGGAGCCGGGACAGCGGTGTCCCGCTGTCCGGCGGCACCATCGCCACGAACCCGGACCTCGGCGCCAAGACCCCGGACGGCCGCTACCTGATCCCCGCCGACGCCCATGCGCGCCGCGCGCACGCGAACGTGGTCGGGGTCGGCCTGATGCAGCGGCGCTCGTACAGCATCGACGATCCGCGGCCCGGGCTGCTGTTCATCAGCTTCCAGAACGACCTGCACACCTTCACCGCCACGCTCACGCACATGGACGACTCCGACGCGCTGCTGCCGTTCACCACGACCACGGCGAGCGCGACGTTCCTGATGCTGCCGGGCTTCGATCAGCGGCATCCGCTGGGATCGACGTTGTTCGGCTGAGGCTCGGGCCGAGTCTCACCTCCCCGGCACCAGCACAGCCCGCCCAGCGACCCGACCGGCGGCGACGGCCGCCATCGCCTCGGCGGCCGCCTCCAACGGGAAGGTCTCAGTGCCGAGCGTGACGCGGCCCGCGGCGGTCAGCGCCATCAGTTCGCCGAGTTCGGCGTGCGTCCCGATCTGGTTGCCGAGGATGGTCAGTTCCCTGTTGATCATGTCGAGGTGCTCGATGCGGACCCCGCCGCCGTAACCGACGATCGAGTACACGGCGCCCTTGGCGAGCATGCGCAGTGCCTGCTCCGGGACCGCGCCCTCGCCGACCAGGTCGAGTACCGCCTGCGCGCCGCGGCCGCCGGTCAGGTCCAGGACGGCGTCGGCCGCCGCCTCGGCGGGCAGCGCGATGACGTCGTCCGCGCCGAGGTCGCGGGCTGTTCGGGCGCGCGACTCGTCCGGCTCCACCACGACCACTCGGGCCGGCGTCAGGATCTTCAGCAACTGCACCGCGATCTGCCCCACGCCGCCCGACCCGAGGCAGACCACTGTCGTACCGACACCGGTAAAGGGAGCAAGCCGCCGCACCGCGTGCATCGCCGTGAGCCCGGCGTCGGCGAACGGCGCCAGCCGGGCCGGCGAGGCGTCGGGCTCCAGCTTCACCAGAGCCCGCGCCGAGGTGCGCATCAGCTCCGCGTAGCCGCCGGGCCAGCCGTCGACGCCGGGGAAGCGCCACGTCGCGCAATGCATGTCCGCGCCGCGCCGGCAGGCATCGCAGAACCCGCAGGTGACAGCCGGGTGCACGATCACCGGGTCGCCGACCGCCAGCTGCGACACCCCCGAGCCGACGGCCTCGACCCAGCCCGCGTTCTCGTGACCCAGGGTCAGCGGGGGCTGCTGGGCGAAGGCCGTCTCCAGGGCGCCCTCGACGATGTGCAGGTCGGTGCGGCAGATGCCGGCGCCCGCGATGCGGACGACCACGTCCTGCGGATCTTCGACGGCCGGTTCCGGCACGTCCACGACCGAGACCGGCTGCCCGAATCCGACTACCTGTACCGCGCGCATTCCGTCATCCTTCCCGCACGAGGTGCACCATCGTGCTCATCGGGTCTCCGCCGCCGAGGGCCACCGGCAGTCCTCGGCTCAGCAACACTGCGCCGTGGTGCACGATCCCGCTCCCCACGTCGCGGTATCGGCCGGCGGCGTCGACGCCGCGCAGCACGATCGGCCGTTCCATTTGTGCGAACCGCCGCTCGCGCCGGTAGACGAACACCACCGCTTCGGAGCGGTCCGCGGTCACGTACTCCACGCCGCTCAGATCCCCCGACGCATCGCCGTGCGCATACCGCACTCCGTGCTGCACGACGGGACGGATCCGCTTGTAAACGCTGACCATCTCGCGCGCCGTCGCCAGCTCCGCCTCGCTCCACTCCGCGAGATCACCGCCGATACCCAGCACGCCGGCCATCGCCACGTGGAACCGGAACTCCAGCGGGATGCGGCGGCCGGTGTGCGGGTTCGGCGAATCCGTGACCCAGGCCGACATCACGCGCGCCGGATACACGTGCGCGAACCCCTCCTGGATCGCGAGCCGGTCCAGCGCGTCGGTGTTGTCCGAGGTCCACACCTGGTCGACCCGGGCCAGCATCCCGGCGTCGAGCCGGCCCCCGCCGCCGCTGCACGACTCGATCCGCAGTGCCGGATGGTCGGCGCGCAGCCGGTCCAGCAAGGCGTACAGGTTTTCCACGTACCCCCGCCAGACGAGGTCCCCCCCGCCGGGGCCGGCCTCCGGCCACCCGACCTCCGTGAAGGGCCGGTTCATGTCCCACTTCAGGAAGCCGATGTCGTTCTCCGCGACGAGCCGGTCCAGCCAACCGTGCACCCACGCGGCGACATCGGGCCGCGCCAGGTTCAGCACCAGCTGGTTCCGGTGTTCGCTGCGCTGCCGGAACGGCTGGTGCAGGATCCAGTCGGGATGCTCGCGATACAGATCAGAGTCCGGATTCACCATCTCCGGCTCGACCCACAGCCCGAAGTCCATGCCCAGTTCCCGGACCCCCTTGACCAGCGGGGCGAGCCCGTCGGGGAAGCGGTCCGGGTTGGGCCACCAGTCCCCCAGGCCCGCGCGGTCCGAGGTCCGGGAGCCGAACCAGCCGTCGTCCATGACGAACAGTTCGACGCCGAGGTCCGCCGCCTGGCGGGCCAGCGCGAGCTGTCCCTCCAGGGAGACGTCGAATCCCGTCGCCTCCCACGAGTTGTAGACGACCGGTCGCAGCTCTCCGGCATGCGGCAGGACGCGGTCGAGCACGTACCCGTGCCAGGCCTGCGACGCCGCGTCGAAACCGCCGTCGGTCCAGATGCCCGCGCTGACCGGCGTGGTCAGGACCTCGCCGGGGGCCAGCGGCCACACGGCGCCGTCCGGCCCGAATCCCGCGGCCACCACGGTCCGGTCGGCCGAGGTGCGTTCGACGGTGATCTGCCAGCTGCCGCTCCACGCGAGCGCGCAGCCGAAGACCTGGCCGTGGGTCGCGCCCGCGGTGCCGTCGTCGATCATCACCCACGGGTTGGCGTGGTGGCCGGTGATGCCGCGGCGGCTGGTGAGGAGCGTCTCGCCGAACGGCGGCGAGGAGCGGTTCAGCCGGGTCTCGGCGGCCCATCGGCCGCGGACCTGGCTCAGGCGGTAGTCGGGCAGCGGCGGCAGGGTCCAGGACGCGGAGTCCGCTCGCAGGATGCTGATCTGTTCGCCGCCCGCCGGTCCGGTGTGCCGCAGCACCAGCCGCCGCTCGATCACCGGACTACCCCTGCGAACCCGGTGACGGCTTTCCACAGCCAGTGGATAGTGGCGGTCGGCGAAGCTCAGGACGAGCTCGGCCGTGGTGTCGTCGGGGTTCTCGATCGAGGCGCCGGCGAAGTCCAACTCCAGGTCGCGCGTCCCGTCCGCGAACCGCACGGCCAGTTGCGCGTGCCCGAAATGGAAGGCCGCGCCGGCCGCGAGTTCCAGCGGTCCCTCGACGTCCTCCTCGAAGGGCCAGGCGCCGCCGTGGCCGACCGCGCCGAACCCGGGCGCCGACACGTCCGAGACGCCCGACACACCTGACGCGCCCGACACACCCGCCGGCACCGGCGCCGCGACGCCGATCAGCGCCGCGGCCTGCTCCAGCCCGAGTTCTCGTCCCCAATGCGCCGACAGCAGCCGGTCGCGGGCGTCCAGCCGCAGCACCGCGCACGAGCCGCCGGCGGTCACCAGCCAGGCCCGGGCCCCGGGAATCGACCGAATGAGCGTCATGATTCCCTTTCAGCCCTTGACCGCGCCACCGGTCAGGCCCTTGACGAAGTGTTTCTGCAACAGGAAGTAGAAGACGACGACCGGCAGCGCCGCCAAGAACATCAGCCCGAACAGCTGTCCGTAGTTCGACTGATGCTCGCCGAGCGCCCGGTAGACGCCGACGGTGACGGTCGTCCCGCCGACCGGCCCGAGGATGATCAGCGGATCCAGGAAGTCGTTCCAGATCCACACCCCGAGGAAGATCAGCACACTGGCGGTGGCCGGCCGCAGCAGCGGGAAGACCACGATCCAGAACGTCCGCCACCGTCCGGCCCCGTCCAGCGCGGCCGCCTCCTCCAGCTCGATCGGGATCGAGCGGATGAACCCGGCGAACACGAAGACGCCGAAGGGGATGTAGTAGCCGACGTTGAACGCGACCATGCCGGTCAACGTGGTCATCAGGTGCGTCAGCCGCAGGATCCGCACCACCGGCACCAGGATCACCTGCGGCGGGATCATCAGCCCGGCCAGCAGCACCAGCAGCGTCGCGCGGGCGAGGCGGCTGCGTGTGCGGGCCAGGTAGTGGCCGAGCATCGCCGACAGGACCGCCAGCACCACGATCGACACCGTCGTGATCTCGACGCTGTTGAGCAGGCCGTCCCAGTAGAGATTGTCGGGGCGGTCCAGCGCGGCCTTCAGGTTGTCCAGGGTCGGCGGCCACGGCACCGACGCCGGCGAGCCGGTGATGTGGTCGCCGGGCTTGAAGACGTTCACCACGACCAGGTACAGCGGCACCGCGAAGACCGCGGTGACAGCCAGCGCGACCAGGGGACGGACCCACGGCGCGCGCGAGTCGTCGCGTCGGCCGGACCGCTCCCGCACAGCGCGCTCGGTCTTCTCGATCACCGCCGTCACAGCTCCACCTCCCGCCGTTGCAGCAGCCGCAGCACCACGCTGGACACCACCGCGACGATGATCAGCATCAGCACCGCCATCGCCGAGGCCATCCCGGTCTTGTTCTCGGTGAACCCGGTCTGGATCACGCCGTACGCGACCGTCGCCGTGGTCCCGGTCCCCGGGCCGCCGTGCGTGATCACCTGCACGTAGTCGTAGGTCTTGAAGCCGGTGATCAGCAGCATGACCGTGTTGATGGTCAGGGCTGGGGCCAGCATCGGCCAGGTGACCCGGCGAAACTTGGTCCACCGGCCGGCGCCGTCGATCGCCGCGGCCTCCAGCAGCTCGTCGGGCACGCCTTGCAGACCGGCGAGGTAGACGACGGTGCAGAACCCGAGCAGCTGCCAGCTCGCGATCCATCCCACCGAGTACAGCGCGATCGACGGATCGGACAGCCAGCCCGGAGGGTTCTTCACCCCCATCGAGCCCAGCACGGTGTCCAGCAGTCCGCCGTCGGTGAGCATGGCCTGCCAGACCACTGACACGACCACCGAACTGAGCACCACCGGCACGAAGAACACGGTCCGCAGCGCGCGGTAGAGCCGGCCGTTCCGGTTCAGCAGGACCGCGATCGCCAGACCCGCGACGTTCGGCACGATCACAATGATCAGTGTGAGGATCGTGGTGACCCGCAGCTGCGTGCGGAAGTCCGGGTCGCCGAGCAGCCTCACATAGTTGTGCAGCCCGGTGAACTTCGTGTTGGGCAGGAACGCGTCCGCGTTCGTGAAGCTGTAGCCGACGCTCAGCACCAGCGGCGCGAAGACGAAGCACGCGTAGAACAGGAGCCCCGGCGCGCCGAACCCGAGGAAGTACCCCAGGTTCGAGCGCCGGGTTCGTGCGGATTTCCGTACGGGTCGCCGGGTACCCGGCAGGGCGTCTTGCAGCGATGTCATGGGGTGACCTTGTACGTGGTGCCCGCCGTGGTGGCGAAGGTGGCCCGACCACCGGAGACGGTGACGGGGACGGAGGACCCGTTCGCGGTGACGGTCGCCGAGCCCGTGCTCCACGGCAGGACCAGCGTGGCGTTCCCGCCGGCCTGGCTCGTGAGGCTCACGGAGGCCACCGTGCCGCCGCTGACGGCGCTGCTCACCAGGAACGCGCCCTTGGCCAGCAGCGTGAACGACGCGTTCCGCGCCGACGGCCAGCACGGGAAGACCCGGATCGCCCCGGCCTCGCTCTGCATCAGCATCGAGTTCAGCGTCTCGATCGACCCGGAGGTCTCGATGCCGCCGCCGCCCTGGAAGTCGGTGTCGTTGCTGGAGCGCCACAAGTGCGCGATCGAGGCCTTGAATTTCTGGACGAGGTCCTCGGCGGGCCAGCCGACGCGGGCCGCGATGGTGAACTCCTTGGGGAAGCCGTTGTTGGAGTTGCCTCCCGACGTCACGCCCCAGGAGTTCATCTGCGTCAGCGAGTTGATCGCGTACTGCACCAGGGTGGCGTCCCCGCCGATCGAGCACTGCTCGCCCGGGAAGATGACACCTTCCATGTTGATCGGCTGGTTCCCCGGCTCGAACTTGTCCGGCAGGCTCGGGTTGTTGATGACCTCGGCGGTGTAGAAGACCGTGACGCCGTTGTAGGTCCCGGTCGGGTAGGCGCTGAGCTTGGTCAGGAAGTCCTGCCAGGTGCTGCGCAGGCTCGCGTCCACGCCGAGGATCGCCGAGGTCTCCAGCAGGGTGTTGATGACCTTGCGCGCGAACCCGAGGTCCAGGTTCGGGTTGGTGTCGTCGCCGCCCTCGTGGGCCGACGAGTGCTCGAACACCCAGCGCTTGCCGTCCCACACCGCGAAGTCCCGCCAGAAGGCGTCCAGCTCCTTCAGCAGCGGATACAGCTGGTTCTGGAGGTAGGCGGCATCCCGGGTGTACTCCCAGTGCCAGATCAGCGGCAACACCGCGAAGGTGGCGTTCGACTTCTGGTCGGCGGGGAGCTTGGTGTAGTTCTTGCTGGACGCGACCGGGACGGTCGCGGGAGCGGCCTCGTACATGTGGAACGGTGCCAGGCTGCGCTGGAACGCCGTGCCCTGATACCCGGCGCTGTGCGTCGCGTTCCGCTGCCAGGGGACCTCGTTGTAGATCATGCGGCGGTAGGGCTCGGAGGCGTCGGCGTGGTTCGACGAGAAGGCGCCGTAGTACAGGGCTTCCTCGTTGTAGTTCAGGAAGTACCGGCCGCCCCAGCTCGGGGTGTCGTTGGTGAGCCACTGGGCCCACAGCGACGGCGCGTTGGGCGCACCGGACCGGGTCGCGCTGCCGAGCACGTACTGCGCGTTGAAGTAGTAGGCCTCCAACTGCGAGTCGCCGACCACGACGTTGGAGCGCGTCCAGTAGTCCTGCCAGAACGCGGCGTGCGTGCTCGCGGCGCTGCTGATCCAGGCGGCGTTGACGGCGGTGGACGCGCTGACCGCCTGGTCGCGCAGCTGGGTCGGGGTCGGCGCGGTCGTAGAGTCGGAGACGTCCTGAGCATGCGAGCGGACGGCCGTCACCAGCGTCGCCGTCGCCCCGCCGGCCAGGGTGAAGGTGCCGGTGGCAGAGGTCTGCGACGAGGTCTTCGAGCTGCTGACCTTGGTGAACTTCGCGCCGACGAGCTGCGTCGCGGAGGCGGCGGTGGCCTGCAGGCTGACGTTGCCGTTGCCGGAGGAGTTGTTCTGGCGCGTCAGCCACAGCTGGGTGCCGTTGAGCGAGCCCGCGCCGGAGGGGAAGGCGGTGTCCACCGGGAGGACGGCCGTCGCGGTCAGCGTCACCGAGGAGCTGCCGCTCTTGGACGACAGCTGGGTGATCAGGACGCTGTCGTTGTCGGCGGTCCAGGACTTCATCGTGACGGTCGCGTTCGAGAGCGCGAGCACCGTGGTGACGGTCGCCCCGGCCAGGTCCGTGGTCATCGAGTACCCGCTGGACGCCGCGGTCGCGCCGGACGCGGCGACCGTCAGCGTCCCGATCGGCAGGATCGAGGGCTGCCACGTCACCGGGCTCGTGGTCTTGCGGTCGCTGCCCCAGAAGTCGCTCTTGCCGAAGAAGAAGGTCTGCTGGGTGGCCGAGGAGTCACCGACCACCACGCCGAGATCGCCGTTGCCCAGCAGCATGCCCGGCGTGTACTTGCTCGTGACGACACCGGAGATCGGCTTGGTGACGTGCGGGTTCACGGCGGCGAGCTGGGCCTGGACGGCGGACCAGCTGATACCGGTGGCGGCGGCCGCGATCCCGGTGCCGGTGATACCGGTGGTGCCTGCCGTGCCGGCCGAGCCCGAAACGCCCGAAGCGTCCGAAGCACTCGCGTTTTCGGCGCCGGCCCCCACGAGAACCACGCCGACCCCGGCCGCCGTGCCGCCTAGCAGAGTGCGCCGGCCGACGAGCGGGTTTCCGTTGCTGCTCATCTTCCCTCCTCGATGCGATAGGTGCGGTTTGCGATGGTGCGGAACGTGACCCGGCCGCCGGAGACCGTTGCGGGGACCCGGCCGCCGCGAGACTCGTCGGTCACCCGCGCCGATCCGGAGTTCCAGGGCAGCTGGAGCGTGGCGTCGCCGCCGACCCGGCTGTGCAGCCGCACCTGGGCGACCGCCCCAGCGCGCTGCGCGGCGCTGACCAGGAACGCGCCCTTGGCCTGCAACGTGAAGGACGCGTCGCGCGCCGCCGGCCAGCACGGGAACACCCGGATCACGCCGCCCTCGCTCTGCAGGAGCATCGAGTTCAGCGCCTCGGTGGTGCCGGTGGTCTCGACTCCGCCGCCGCCCTGGAAGACGGTGTTGTTGGTGGGCCGCCACAGGTAGGCGATGGAGGCCTTGAGCTTCTGCAGCAGGTCCTCGGCCGGCCAGCCGACGCGGGCGGCGATGACGAACTCCTTGCAGAAGCCGTTGTTGGAGTTGCCGCCCGGTGTCACGCCCCAGGAGTTCATCTGGGTCAGGGAGTTGATGGCGTACTGGAGCAGCATCGCGTCGCCGCCGACGGCGCACTGTTCGCCGGGGAAGATGACGCCTTCCATGTTGATCGGCTGGTTGCCGGGCTCGAAGGTGTCGGGCAGCCCCGGGTTGTTGATGATCTCGCCGGTGTAGAAGACCGTGACGCCGTTGTACGTGCCGGTCGGGTACGCGCTCAGCTTGGCCAGGAAGTCCTGCCAGACCGGGCGCAGGTCGGCGTCCACGCCGAGCACGGCCGAGGTGTCCAGCAGGGTGTTGATGACCTTGCGGGCGAACCCGAGGTCCAGGTTCGGGTTGGTGTCGTCGCCGCCCTCGTGCGCGGAGGTGTGCTGGAAGATCCAGCGGGTGCCGTCCCAGACAGCGAAGTCGCGCCAGAAGGCGTCCAGCTCCTTCAACAGCGGGTACAGCTCGTCGCGGAGGTAGTCCAGGTCCCGGGTGTACTCCCAGTGCCAGATCAGCGGGAGCGCGCCGAACGTGCCGTTCGACTTCTGGTCGGCGGGGAGCTTGGTGTAGTTCTTGGCCGCCGCGACCGGGACCGGCGCCGGGGGCGTCTGGTACAGGTGGAACGGCGGCAGGCTGCGCTGGAACGCCGTGCCCTGATATCCCGCGCCGTGCGTGGTGTTGCGCTGCCAGGCGACCTCGTTGAGGATCATCCGCCGGTACGGCTCGGACAGGTCGGCGTGGTTCGAGGAGAAGGCGCCGTAGTACAGGGCTTCCTCGTTGTAGTTCAGGAAGTAGCGGCCGCCCCAGTTCGGAGTGTCGTTGGTGGTCCAGGCGGCCCACAGCGACGGCGGGTTGTGCACGCCCGAGCGGGTCCCGCTGCCCAGGACGTATTGGGCATTGAAGTAGAAGGATTCCAGCTGCGAGTCGCCGAGCACGACGCTGGACCGGGTCCAGAAGTCGGTCCAGTAGGCCCGGTGCACGGCGCGCGCCTCATGCAACCAGCGATCGCGCATCGATGCGGCGGCCGCGATCGCCTGGTCGCGAAGATCGTCCGGGGTCGGTGCCGGAGTCGGGTCGGAGAGGTCCTGGCCGTGCGAGCGGAACACGGTGAGCAGGACCGCCCTGCCGCCGCCCGAAAGTACGAAAGTGCCGTCGGTGAGGGAGCCGTCCACGAGGACGGTCGCCGAGGCGACGGATGCCTTGTAGCTGACGTCGCCGTAGCCGACGGCATTGTTCTGCCGCGTCAGCCACAAAGCACCGCCGGTCGCGCCGGACACCGACGGATACGCGGGATCGTTCGGCAGCACCACGCCGGCGTTCAGGGTGAGGTCGGCGTCGCCCTTGGCCGAGGAGATCTCCGTGACCAGGACGTTGTCGTGATCGGCGGTCCAGGAGGTCAGGGTAAGCGTGCCGTTCTCGAGCGGCAGAACGGTCGTGACCTGCGCGGCGCCGATGTCGGTGACCATCGAGTAGCCGGTGGCCGCCGCGGTGGCCCCGGGCACGGCGACCGTGAGGGCGCCGACCGGCAGGATCGAGTTCTGCCAGACCAGCGGGCTCGTGGTCTTGCGGTTGTTGCCCCAGAAGTCGCTCTTGCCGAAGTGGAAGGTCTGCTGCGTGGCCGAGGAGTCCCCGACCACCACGCCGATGTCGCCGTTGCCCAGCAACATGCCTGGTGTGTACTTGTTGGTGACGACCTTCTGGATCGGCGCGGTCACGTGCGGGTTCACGGCGGCCAGTTGGCACTGCACGTCCGGCCAGCGCACACCGGACTCGCAGCCCTCATCGCGTGCCTGGTCGGGTAGCTGGTCGGGTAGCTGGTCGGGTAGCTGGTCGGCGGAGGCCGGAGCCGCGAAGGCGACACCGGCGACCGATGCCGCGCCCGCGGCCCCGGTCGCGGCGATCACCGCGCGTCGGCTGATGGCGGTCATGAGCTGTTCTCCCTTCTCGACGACGGGTGTCAGTTCTCGACGACGACCGGTTGGGCGTACTGCGACGAGGCGACGGCGGCCTCAACCATGGCCAGGCTGCGAAGGTTGTCGTGGCACTCGCCGTCCGGCGCCTCGCCGGTGCGCAGGGCGCGGACGAATCCGGCGAGCACCTCGGCCAGGCCGGGGAACTCAGGGGACTGCGGTTCGACCGTCAGCGTTTCGGAAGCCGGCTCGGGCTGCCCCTCCTCGCGCGCCGGGGTCAGCACCGGCGCGGCGACGCCGTCCCAGGTGGCCGAGCCGCCGGCGCCCTCCAGGTACCAGCGGCCGGTCCAGGACGTGAAGTCCGAGCGCGCGGTCCAGCAGCCGGTGAAGGCGAAGTGCAGGCCGTCGTCCATCTGGAACAGGGCCTCGGCCGAGTCGTTGCCGGGGTACCAGGACCACGGGGTGCGGTAGGCGGTGCAGAACACCGACCGCGCGTCGGCGCCGGTGACCGCGCGCGCCGCGTCGAACAGGTGGATCGCCATCTCGCGCAGCAGCGGCTCGTCCCAGAGGTGGACGTAGGGCCCGGCGCGGTGCGGGAGGCGGAAGTCGATCTCCAGGCGGGTGAGCGGGGCCAGGCGGCGGGCCGCGTCCTTCAGGGCGCGGGTGCCCGCCAGCTGGCGCCGGTCCTGGGTGACGGCGAGCAGCCGGCCGGTCCGTTCGGCGACCGCGACCAGGTCGCGGGCCTCGGCCAGGGTCATGGCCATCGGCTTCTCCGACAAGACCGCGCAGCCTAGTTCGAGAGCTGATGTGGTCACGGTGCGGTGCGCGGCCGGCGGGGAGCTGTTGAACACGATGTCCGGAGTGAGTTCGGCCAGGAGCGCGGCCAGGTCGGTGCCGATCACGACGCCCTCCGGCGCGTCGGGTCCGGCCATTTTCACCGCCTCCCGCAGCGCGGCCTCGTCCAGGTCCACCCAGCCGACCAACTCGGTGTCGGGCTGCCGGGCGATCTCGCGGGCCCAGTTGCGGCCCATGAACCCGGCGCCGACGATGACCGCGCGCAGCGGTCCCGGCGTGGTGACCGTGGCGAATCCGCTCATCGGTCCCACCACCCGACCGGCGACTGCTCGTCCACGAACCGCTTGATGATCGGGCCGGTCGGAGCGGCCCAGCGCACGGCGTTGGCGATCACGTCCTGCACCTCCTTCTGGTGGTACACCGGGCACTCCTGGTCCCCGGCGCCGAAGTAGAAGATCCGGCCGGCGCCGCGCGTGTAACACAGGCCGCTGCGGAACACCTCGCCGCCGGTGAACGAGGACACGAACACGAGCTCGTCCGGGTCCGGGACGTCGAAGGGCTCGCCGTACATCTCGTCGTGCGGGATCACCAGCGGCTGCGGGATGCCGGCGGCGACCGGGTGGCCGGGCTTGACGGTCCACACCAGGTGCCGGTCGTCGCCGTGCCGCCAGCGGCGGTCCGCGCTGGTGCCCAGCAGGGAGGTGAACAGCTTGGAGCCGGCGCCGGAGTGCAGGACCACCAGCCCCATGCCGTCCAGGACGCGGCGGCGGATCCGGGCGATGGTGGCGTCGTCCATCTCGGCGTGCAGCAGATGGCTCCACCAGACGAGGACGTCGGTGTCCTCCACGGCCGCCACGGTCAGGCCGTAGCCGGGCTGGTCCTGGGTCGCGGTGGTGATGTCCGCGGCCGGGCCGAGGCGCTCGGCCAGGGCCGCGGCGACGGTGCCGTGGATGCCGAGCGGATAACGTTCGGCGATCTCGGGGCGGGTGAGTTCGTGGTGGTTCTCGTTGAACACGAGGATCCGCATAGCCGTCGCCCTCTCAGCTGGATGCCTGCTTGGCCCATTCGGAGTCCAGATAGGACGCGGCATCCTTGGCCGACTTCTTGCCGAGCATCACGTCCTCGACCGCGCCGTAGACCACGTCGACCATCCCCGGCAGCAGCGCGTCGTCGCCGGCCTCCCAGCTGAAGGCCTTCACGACCGTGCCCTGCGTCTGCGCCTGCTGGTACAGCTGGTAGGACTCCTTGAACACCGGGCCGGTCGTGGCCGGCGGGGTGTAGCCCTTGATGGCCGGGAAGAGCGCATCGCTGAGCACGTTGTTGTCCAGGTTCGTCTTGTCCAGCTGGAAGGCCAGCGCGAACTTCTTGGCCAGGTCCAGGTTCTTGGCGTGCGCGCTGACCTCCAGGCCGCCGCCGGTGTAGGCGGGCATGACGAGCTTGCCGTCGTCGGTGGGCCAGGCGAACACGCCGATGTCGTCCTTGATCGGGCTGGCGTCGGCGGCCGAGGCGAACCAGACGCCCATCGGGTACATGGCGCCGCTGCCGTCCAGGAACGCCTTCTGGCTGTCGGCGTAGTTGCGCGACAGGCCGGAGCGGTCGATGTAGCCCTTGGCGGCCAGGTCGCCGACCCGCTGCAGGGCGTCGACGAAGTCCGGGTCGGAGAACTTCACCTTGTCGGTGTGCCGCTCGACCAGCCAGTTCGGGTCCTGGCGGTACACCTGGGTGGCGACGGTGGCCGACACCGGCAGCACCGCGGCGAAGGCGTCGGAGCCGCCGCCGACCTGGAAGGGCAGCAGGCCCGCGGTCTTGAGCTTGGCCGAGTCGTCGAGCAGCTGCTGGTAGGTGGTCGGCGTGCCGGTGATGCCGGCCTTGGCGAACATCGACTTGCGGTAGTAGACCATCGGGATGGTCTGGGTGTTCGCAGGGAGCTGATAGACCTTGCCGCCGATGGCGCCGCCGTCGGGCACCTCGAAGTTCGTCAGCTCGGTCGGCTGCCAGGCGTACAGGTCGCCGGCCTGGGCGAAGCCGGTCGGGGTGACCGCGATCATCACGTCGGGGAACTGGCCGGAGGCCTTGAGCTGCTTGGCGTAGCTGGTCCGGTCGGCGGTCGGGGACACCAGGCGCTTGACCTTCATGCCCGGGTACTGGTCGGTGACGCGCTTGATGGCCGCGTCCCAGTAGGCCGGGGTGAGGTTGGGCGTCTCGAACGTCAGGAACGTGATGGTGTTGTCGCCGCCGCCACCGCCGGAGCTGGTGGCCGAGTCGCCGCCGGCGGCGGAACAGGCGGAAAGGGCCAGAGCGGCGCCGGCTATGAGCGCGACCAGAGCCTTGGCCGAAGTCGGTACCAGGTGTCGACGTATGAACATCCACTGCCTCCCGGGGCTTGGGGGATGTGCTCCCGTGAGCGCTCACGGGAGCGCTCACGGAGGTAAGAGTGGGACAGGTCACACGGTCTCGTCAAGACCTGTTACTGGTTTGTTTCGGCCGGCTCCAACTCAGGCTCCGACTCAGGCTCCGCCTCAGGCCGAGCCGCGCACCCGCAGCTCGGGACGCACCACGACCGGCTCCGGCGTGCGTCCGGCCAGCAGTTCGGCCGCGGCGGCGACGGCGAGTTCGCCCATGCGCCGGATGTCCACGTACACCGAGGTGATCGGCGGCTCGACCAGTTCGCCGAGCGGGAGGCCGTCGAAGCCTACGACGGCGAAGTCCTCCGGGACGCGCAGGCCCTCGGCCTTCAGGCCGCGCACGGCGCCGACGGCGAGGACGTCGTTGTAGGCGAAGGCGGCGGTGAGATCGGGGCGGCGGGCCCGCAGTGCGCGAACCGCGTCGGCACCGCCTTCGACGGTGCGGGGCGCGGTCTCGATGTCGGCCTCGGAGACGTCCAGGCCGAGTTCGCGCGCGATCGCCAGGAAGCTGGTGCGGCGCTTGTCGCGGGGGTCGGCGGCGCCGTCGATCATCCCGACGCGGCGGTGGCCGGCGCCGGCGAGGTGCTCCACGGCCAGGCGCACGCCGGCCGCGATGTCGATGCCGACGCCCGGGGCGTGCCCGGCGTCCCATCCCGGATCCAGGACGGCGAAGGGCACGCCGAGCTTCACCGCGTGGGCGAAGACCGCGGGCGTGGTGAGGAACCCGGCGCCGACGTCGGCCTGGTCGGCCAGCGTCGACAGCGCCAGCACCTCCCGCTCGGGGTCCTCGCCGGTGTCGTAGAGCACGACCTGCCAGTCCCGCGCCTGCGCGGCCCGCAGCACGCCGGAGGCCAGCTCGGGGAAGAACGGGTTCCCGATGTCGGAGATGATCAGCCCGAGCGTGGTGGTGTCCTGCCGGATCAGGCCGCGGGCGAACCGGCTCGGCCGGTAGTTCAGGCTGCGCGCGGCGTCCAGCACCCGCCGCTTGGTCTCGGCGTCGATCTCCGCCTTGTCGTTGACGGCCCGCGACACGGTCTGCCGCGACACCCCGGCCAGCTTCGCCACGTCCTCGATCGTCGCGCGCTTGACCCGGGACTCAGCGCGTTTGACCCGGGAATCGGGGGACACGTTCAAGAAAGTCGCCTCCTACCGCCAGCGGAACGCCACGAAGGAACGGCGCCCCCGCTGCGGGGACGCCGAACGCACGTGATCGGGGCGCCGCCGCCCCGGGTTTCACGGTACTCGATGAGGCGGGGGGATCGGTGGAGCGACGAAAGCGCGCCTCCTCAGTTGTGGATCACGCAGGCGCTGGACTTGTTGCTCCACAGCGGCTGCATCGCGAACGTCCCGGTGGACAGCGTCACCTTCTGGAAGCCGCTCTCGCACTGGTCGCCGATCTCCTCGCCGTTCGGCGCCACCCAGCCGTTGCCGGCCTGCGGGTCGCTGATCGACTCGGCGTACTCGTGCCCCTCGACGATGCTGAAGGCGTCCAGGTGGCCGCCGAGCGCGCTGTTCGGGCAGCGGCTGCCGGCCGGGGCGTCGAGCTGGTAGGGCATGTTGGTGTAGGAGACCGAGCCGGAGTAGTCGTGGTAGGCGCAGAAGCCGGAGCTCGGCCAGCCGTCGGGGTGGGTGCCGTGCGCGCTGAGCACGACGATCTGCGCGTTGCCGTTGTTGGTGACGCCGAAGTGCGACGCGCCCCGGTTGCCCTCGTTGGCCACCGCGTTGGCGCTGGGGTTGGTCGGCTCGGCCTTGGCGTTGTCCATCCAGATGCCGCCGAACACCGCGCCGTTGAAGGTCGGTCCCTGACCGCTGGAGTTGGTGTACTGCGAGGTGATGGTGGACCAGTTGTCCCCGGTCGCCCCGAGACCCTTGAACATGCTGGTCAGGTAGGCCGGTATGCCGTTGGTGTCACTGTTCCACTGTGACCCCCAGAACACCAGGTACACGACCGGGTGCAGCTGGACCGGCCCGCCGCCGTACTGCATGTTCTCGCCGGCTGCGGCCTTGACGTTCGCGGTGTAGCCGGCCACGTGCTGCGGGCCGGCGGAGGCCTGGCCGGCTCCCGCGGTGGCGCCGACGAGGCCCGCGGCCATGAGGACGGCGGCTGCGGCGATTCGCCCGTTCCTGTTCACGCGCATGCTGAATTGCTCCCAACTCAGTGCTTTGGCAGGGATGTGCGGTCACCGTGAGGGTAATCGCGGGAAAGGGGTTCGCATACCCTTGATACGACCCTTGGCAGACCCGTGCCCCCGCCGCGCGAAGGCCTCGGACCTGGCAAGACTGGCGCCCCTGGCTTGTATGTGGGTGTGGGTGTGGGTGGCTGGTTGCGGTTTGTTCGTGGGCTGACAGGCACAGGCGTTTCTTGACGGCTTCGCGCATGGTTTACGGGATCCGTTGGTGGCGCGGTCGCTGGGACGGTGGTCGGCGCTGCGTTGGCTGCTGATGGTCTGGGCAGGTGGTCGGCTCTAACTGCGACAGTCAAGGTCAAGAGCGACAGTCAAAGGCGACAGTCAAGAGCGCCTCCGGCGGCGCCTGCGCGGCGAGCGGCCTCGCTCCGGGGAGTGGGGGCCGCGCTGGCTGCCGGCGGACGCTGCTTGTGGTCGCCTCTGTCCCGGATTCCCCGCCGCTTCAGCGCCCGGAGGGAACCATCCCGGCCTGGGCGGTATCAAGCCGGATCACTGTTGCTGTGGCCCAGTATCAGCGGCTTGACACCGCCCAGTCCGGGATGGTTGTGCAAGCACCGCCGAAGCGACGGGGAATCCGGGACAAACCCACCTGTGGGAACGGTTCCCGCACCACACGCACACACCGCCTGGCCGCCGCTGTGCCTCACGGAGTGGACCCCGTCCACACCACAGACCGGGGTTGTCCCGGATTCCCCGTCGCTTCGGCGGGCGAAGCCAAGCAGGCCGGGCCGGTGGTGTCAAGTCACTGACACTGGACCACCAGCTCTGCGATCCGACTTGATACCACCGGACCGGTCTGCTTCCGTAAGGCGACGAAGCGGCGGGGAATCCGGGACAGAGGCGACCACAAGCAGCGACCGCCGGCAGCCAGCGCGACCCCCCACTCCCCGGAGCGAGGCCGCTCGCCGCGCAGGCGCCGCCGGAGGCGCCTGTAAGCCCTTGACCTTGACCTTGCTTTTCGCAGTAGACCCGACCACCTGCCCACACCACCGCCGCCCCGCGAGACCAGCGGCACCGTCGGCCCGCGCCACCAGCGGATCCCGTAAACCATGCGCGAAGCCGTCAAGAAACGCCTGCAAGCCACCCACCCCAGCCGCACCCACACGAAGAACTCACCCACACATAGCTCAGGGGCGCCGCAAAACTCGCAACCTCCCGCCCCGGCCGCCATCCACCTCCGTAGACTCGTCCCATGGCTCCCCACGAAACGACGCAAACGGTGACCGAGGCGGACGACGTCCTGCGGCGGGTCTTCGGCTACGACTCGTTCCGCGGGGCGCAACAGGAGATCGTGGAGCACGTCATCGGCGGCGGCGACGCGCTGGTGCTGATGGCCACCGGCGGCGGCAAGTCGCTGTGCTACCAGATCCCGGCGCTGGTCAGGCCGGGGGTCGGGGTGGTCGTCTCACCGCTGATCGCCCTGATGCAGGACCAGGTCGACGCGCTCACCGCGGTGGGCGTCCGGGCCGGGTTCCTGAACTCCACGCAGGATCCCGACCAGCGGCGGTTCGTGGAGCAGATGTTCCTCGCCGGCGAGCTGGACCTGCTCTACCTGGCGCCCGAGCGGTTGCGCTCGGAGTCGACCCTGCAACTGCTGGACCGGGGCAAGATCTCGCTGTTCGCGATCGACGAGGCGCACTGCGTGTCGCAGTGGGGCCACGACTTCCGGCCCGACTATCTGGGCCTGTCGATGCTGCACGAGCGGTGGCCGGACGTGCCGCGCATCGCGCTCACCGCGACCGCGACCCAGGCCACGCACCGGGAGATCGCCGAGCGCCTGAACCTGGGCGGCGCCAAGCACTTCGTCGCCGGGTTCGACCGGCCGAACATCCAGTACCGCATCGTGCCGAAGGCCGAGCCGAACAAGCAGCTGCTGGAGCTGCTGCGGACCGAGCACGTCGGGGACGCGGGCATCGTCTACTGCCTGTCGCGCGCCTCGACCGAGAAGACCGCGCAGTTCCTGGCGAACAACGGCATCGCGGCGCTGCCGTACCACGCCGGCCTGGACGCCCAGACGCGCGCGAGCGCGCAGTCCCGCTTCCTGCGCGAGGACGGCCTGGTCATCGTCGCGACCATCGCCTTCGGCATGGGCATCGACAAGCCGGACGTCCGCTTCGTGGCGCACCTGGACCTGCCGAAGTCGGTCGAGGGCTACTACCAGGAGACCGGCCGCGCGGGCCGCGACGGCCTGCCCTCGACGGCGTGGCTGGCGTACGGGCTGCAGGACGTCGTCCAGCAGCGCAAGATGATCGCCTCCTCGGACGGCGACGACGCCTACCGCCGCCAGCTCACCGCGCACCTGGACGCCATGCTCGCGCTGTGCGAGACCATCGAGTGCCGCCGGGTCCAGCTGCTGAACTACTTCGGGCAGTCCGGCGAGCCCTGCGGCAACTGCGACACCTGCCTGAGCCCGCCGCAGTCCTGGGACGGCACCGTCCCCGCGCAGAAGCTGCTTTCCACGGTCTACCGCCTCAAGAGCGAGCGGCGGCAGCGCTTCGGCGCCGGCCAGTCCATCGACATCCTGCTGGGCAGGCAGACGCCGAAGGTCACGCAGTTCGGCCACGACCAGCTGAGCGTCTTCGGCATCGGCACCGACCTGTCCGAGCCCGAGTGGCGCGGCGTGGTGCGGCAGCTGCTGGCACAGGGGCTGCTGATGGTCGAGGGCGACTACAGCACGCTGGCGCTGACCCAGGACAGCGGCGAGGTACTGCGCGGCGATCGCAAGGTCCTGATGCGCCGGGAGCCGGAGCGGCCGGCGCGCGCGGCGAAGCAGAGCCGGTCGGCTTCGGCGGCGGCGGTCGAGGACCTGTCCGAGGACGCCAAGCCGATCTTCGAGAAGCTGCGCGCGTGGCGCGGCGCGACGGCCAAGGAGCAGGGCGTCCCGGCTTACGTCGTGTTCCACGACGCGACGCTGAAGCAGATCGCCGCGCAGGCCCCGACCTCGCTGGCGCAGCTCGGCACGATCAGCGGCGTCGGGGAGAACAAGCTCGCCAAGTACGGGCAGCCGATTTTGGACGCGCTCGCCGAGGCGCTGGACCGGCCGGGACGTTCGGAAAGCTCCGAACGCCCCGCCGAACGCGCCGCCGAACAACCCGTCGAACTCTTCGCTCCTGAAGAGCCTCCTGCCGAGCTCGACTTCGAGGAGCCGCCGGAGGAGGACTACCCCGACGAGTACTACGCCGAGTGAGCGCTGGGTGCTGGGCACCGCTGACCCGTGTGTGGGTGGGTTCCTGCGTGCGGGTGCGGTTTGTTGGTGGACCCACAGTCACAGGCGTTTTTTGACGGCTTCGCGCATGGTTTACGGGCTTCGTTGGTGGCGCGGGTCGGCGGTTGCGGTCGTGGCGCCGGGCGGCGGTGGTCTGGGCAGGTGGTCGGGTCTAGTGCGACAGTCAAGAGCGACAAGTCAAGGGCGCCTCCGGCGGCGCCTGCGTGGGGTGCGGGGATCCTTCCCCGCCGTCAAAAAACGCAGTTGACTGTCAACCCACGAACAAACCGCACCCGCACGCCCTACAGATACACCCCGTCGATCTCGAACGACTGCACGGTGTCCGTCGTGAACCACGACCAGAACACCTTGCCGTGCAGGAACGTGTCGGCGTGGTACGTGTACGCGTCCCCGCCGGCGGTCTGTGTCGCCCAGCGGCCGACCAGGCCGTTCCCGCCGGAGCCGGTGACGGTGGAGAACTTCGAGAGGTCGAAGTTGATCCACTGTGCGGTCCCGTAGTTGGTGCAGACGATCACCAGCTTGTGGTTCACCGGGTCGTAGGCGGCCACCGAGTTGTGGTCGCCGCTGTCGATGATCCGCATGCCGGGGCGGATGTGCCGGGTGAATTGGGCCAGGACGTAGTACTTGGGGTTGACCGCGCCGGTGGTGCCGGCGGCTTCGTCGCACTGGATGGCGCCCCAGCCGCCGCCGTCGAGGACCTGCCAGTAGACCCAGGCGGTCGGGTGCAGCCAGGTGAGGTCCAGGTTCAGGTTGCTCGCCAGCGACATGCCCGAGGCGTCGCCCTCGCCGTACTCGGAGTTCCAGAGCACCTTGCCGGCCGACTTCGCGGCGTCGTAGAGCAGGTCGCGGCGGCCGCCGCCGTACTGGTAGCCGTGGGTGTTGATCTTGCCGACGTTGCCCTGCGCGGTGCCGCCGAGCCCCTGCCAGGTCGAGGTGGCCTCGTCGTAGGTGTTCTCGTCGGAGGAGGCGACCAGGGCGCCGTTCAGCCCGCGGCTGTTCAGCTCGGCGCGCAGGTAGTTGATGACGGCGGCCTGGGTCGAGACGTCGAAGTGGCAGCCCTCCTGCGAACTGCTGTCGGCCTTCCACCAGCCGGAGATCGGCTCGTTGAAGGCCTCGACGGAGGTGAACTGGAAGCCCCAGTTGTCATGCGCGTACTTGGCGATCGTCGCGAGGTAGACGGCGTGCTGCTGGTAGTTCCACGACTGCAGGTTGTCCGAGGTCCCGTCCGCCGAACCCGAGGGGTTGTGGTTGTAGCACATCCACCACATCGGCGAGTTGGAGAACAGCTCGAAGTGGTTGACGCCCCGATCGCGAGCCTTCCAAAGCATGTTCCGCTGCGGCGCGTCGACGTACCAGTTCCAGCTCGACGAGGACGGATCCTGGGAGTACCAGTCGAGCCAGTACCCCTCCATCTGCCGGGTCGCCAGCACGGCCGCACCCTTGACCATCGTCGCGCCGCCGATGGAGTTCGAACCGCAAGCGCCGGCGTTGTAGCGCACGATGTTCAGGCCGAGGCCCGGCAGCGTGCCGCCGTTATAGGGAGCGGAGTTGAGGGTGAAGAAGATGTCGGCGATGTCGTCGCGGTTCCCGAAGGCCTTGGCCCACCAGGCCAGCGACGTCCCCCAGCCCTCCCAAGTGCCCCACGAGGTACCCGGGTTGACCGTGGTCGTGTAGTCGGCGTTGGCGTCCGACACCCCGAGGGTGGTGAACGCGGCCGCGGTGGCGGCGGTCGTTGCGGAGGCGGCTAGGAAGGTGCGACGGCGCATGCTGTTATCGGCCACGGGTGTCAGGCTACAGATTTGATGAAGTTCCGAAAGGTCTGCGAGACGGCGGCTTCACATGCCTGAGGGGTGGCGCGACCGAACAGCTCCCCGAGCACCGTGTAGTGCCGCTCCAGGATCGTCCGCCGTTCCGCTTGGTCACTCGCGTACCGCTTCGACTCCGGCAGGCTATGGAACCGCACCCACCGCTCACGATGCTCGGTGACGAACTCGTGGGCGAGCGGCGTCCGCTCCCCCATCCGCTCCTGCCAGATCTCCGACAGGTACCTGAGAATCTCCGTCCCCGCAGCCGCCCCGCCAGGCTCACCGGCCACCCCGCAACCACCCTTCCTCAAGTCCTTTCGCATCTCCGCCGCCCCTCCCGGCATCGTGTCCGAGCCGGAGACCTGACCTGCGGCGCAGCGGCCGAACCGGTTACCGCACAGACAGCCCGTTCGGCTACGGTAGCCGTGCCGGGCCGTGAACCGCGCCGGACCGGGCCAACGGAGGGGATCACACTTTGACGTCGAGCATCCCGAGCATGGCGGTCGCCGCCGTGGCCGCCGCGTCCATCGTGCGCGGGCTGGCCAAGGGATACGGCACGCGGGGCGGGCGGGCCGGCGGGAAGGCGGGGCGGGCCGCGCAGCCCGATGCCGTGAAGCCGGTGCCGATCGACCGGTCGCACGGCGATCCGGAGCTGGCCGCGCTGCGGCAGGCCGCGCGGGTGGCCGACTGGCCCGGGATGGAGGCGATCCTGCGGCCGGTGCGCGAGCGCGGCGACTTCGAGCGGCTGACCTTCCTGATCGGCAATGTCGAGGATCTCGGCGGCGACTTCCTGCTCAAGCTGCCCGAGCAGCTGCCCGGCGACCCGCTGGCGCTGAGCGTGGCCGGTGCCCGGCACTCGGCGTGGGCGTGGGAGGCGCGCACCGGCTATCGCGCGTCGCAGGTGTCCGAGGAGCAGTTCCGGGTGTTCCACGAGCGGCTGCGGGTCGCCGAGGAGTACCTGTACACCGCCGCCGAGCTCGATCCGGCCAGTGCCGCGCCCTGGCACACGCTCTGCGTCACCAGCCGCGGGCTGGAGCACGGCGCCGACATCACCCGGCGGCGGTTCGAGGCCGGGATCCGGCGCGCGCCCGGCCACGTCGGCCTGCACCGGCAGATGCTCCAACAGCTGTGCGCGAAGTGGGGCGGGTCGCACGAGGAGATGCACGCCTTCGCCGCCAAGGCCTTCGCCGACGCGCCGCCCGGCAGCGGCCTCGGCGAGATCGTCGCGCAGGCCCACCTGGAGCACTGGCTGGACCTGGAACAGGGCCCCGACGACCTCTACATCCGGCACGCGGAGGTGCTCGGGGAGCTGCGGCGGGCCGCCAAGGCCTCGGTGTTCCACCCGGCCTTCGCCCCCACGTCCTCCCCGTACACCGCGCTGAACGCCTTCGCGATGGCCTTCTGGCTGGCCGACGACAAGGAGGCCGCGGGCCGGCTGTTCGAGCGGATCGGGGACCACGCCACCAAAGCCCCATGGCGCTACCGCGGCGACCCCGAGCGGGTGTTCGCGGTGGCACGGCAGGACTGCGTCAAGAAGCGAAAGAAGTAGGGGAGCCACACGTGAGCACCGAACCCGGCCACACATTCCAGGTCGACCTGCGGGGACTGGTCGACCTGCTCTCGCACCACCTCTACTCCTCCCCGAAGGTGTATCTGCGGGAACTGATGCAGAACGCCGTGGACGCCATCACGGCGCGCCGCCTGCTGGACGCCTCGGCCCCGGCGCGGATCCGGATCCGGACCGGCGTGGACGGCGGGATCCAGGTCGAGGACTCCGGCGTCGGGCTGACCGAGGCCGACGTCCACACCTTCCTGGCCACCATCGGCCGGTCCTCCAAGCGCGCCGAGGACGGCGGCCTGGACCTGACCGCGGCCCGCCAGGACTTCATCGGCCAGTTCGGCATCGGCCTGCTGGCCTGCTTCGTGGTGGCCGACGAGATCACCGTGGTCTCGCGCAGCGCCCGCGAGGCGAACGCGCCGGCCGTGGAGTGGCGCGGCCGCAGCGACGGCACGTACCGGATCAGGACCCTGCCGGCCGGGACGGTCGCCGAGCCCGGCACCACGGTCACCCTGGTGCCGCGCGGCGACGGCAGCGAGTGGCTGGAGCCCAACCGCGTGCTGCGGCTGGCCCGGCACTTCGGCTCGCTGCTGCGCTACGACGTGGAGATCGTCGACCGGTTCGGCGACGTCAGCAAGGTCAACGACACCCCGCCGGTGTGGGACCGGCAGTACGGCTCGCCGCTGGCCCGGCGCGAGGCGCTGGCCGGGTACGCGAAGTCGACGTTCGACTTCACCCCGCTGGACACCATCGACCTGGACCTGCCGCTGGTCGGGCTCAAGGGCGTGGCGTTCGTGCTGCCCACGCCGGTGCACCCGACGAAGCGCTCCGGGCACCGCGTCCACCTCAAGGGCATGCTGCTGTCGGACTCGGCGCAGGAGCTGGTGCCGGACTGGGCCTTCTTCGTGTCCTGCGTCGTGGACACCACCGGGCTGCGGCCCACGGCCTCGCGCGAGGCGCTGTACGAGGACGAGACGCTGGCCGCGGTGCGCGACGCGATCGGCGAGCGGATCCGCGAGTGGCTGGTGGGGCTGGCGGCCTCGGACCTGACGCTGCTGCGGCGCTTCATCGACGTGCACCACCTGGCGGTCAAAGCGCTGGCCCGCTACGACGACCGGCTGCTGGCGCTGCTGCTGCCCTGGCTGCCGTTCGAGACCACCGACGGCAACGTCAGCCTGGACGAGTTCGCCCGCGCGCACCCGGTGGTGCTGGTGACGCAGAGCGTCGAGGAGTTCCGGCAGGTCGCGCCGATCGCGGCCTCGGCCGGGCTCGGCGTCGTCAACGGCGGGTACGTGTACGACAGGGAGCTGGTCCACCGGCTTCCGGAGGTCCGGCCCGGGGTCACGGTCGCGGA
This sequence comes from Catenulispora sp. MAP12-49, assembly GCF_041262705.1. Classification (NCBI taxonomy): domain Bacteria; kingdom Bacillati; phylum Actinomycetota; class Actinomycetes; order Catenulisporales; family Catenulisporaceae; genus Catenulispora; species Catenulispora sp. MAP12-49. Next base: position 296,600 of record NZ_JBGCCP010000005.1, read on the forward strand.
CCTGGACCCCGAGACGGTCAGCGCGCACCTGGACACCGTGGACCCGGCGGCCGAACTCGCGGCGGCGGCGTTCCTGGCGCGGGCCCGGGCGGTCTGCGACAAGTTCGACACCGACGTGGCGCTTCGCTCGTTCCAGCCGGTCGGCGTGCCGGCGATGCTGGTCGACAACCGCGAGGCCCGGCACGAGCGGCGGCGCGCGGAGCTCTCGGCGGACGCCGACGAGTTGTGGGCCGGGATCCTGGGATCGCTGGGGTCCTCGGCGCCGCGCGCGCAGCTGATCGTCAACCATCTCAATCCCCTGATCCGGAAGATCGCGGACATCGCGGACCCGGCGCTGTCGGAGACCGCGATCGAGGCCCTGTACGGCCAGGCGTTGCTGTTGTCGCGGCGTCCGCTGCGGCCGGCCGACCACGCGCTGCTGAACCGGTCGTTCATCGGGCTGCTGGAGTTCGCGGCGGCCGCGGGCGGGGGGAACGTGGGCGGCACCGCGGCGGACACCGCTTCCGACGCACGGGGTGACGTGTGAGCGGGTTCTCCACCAAGGAGGAGTTCTTCGGCGCGCTGCGCGAGAACCGCGAGCGCGGCGACGGCCGGGCCAAGGCGGCGATCGCCGAGGAGATCGCCGACGAGGCCGAGGTCTTCGGCGACGACGAGGTCACCGCCACCGCGCTGGTGGAGCTGATGAGCGCCTACCACGGCAGCGGCGAGCGGGTGAAGTACCCGGTGGTGTTCGCGCGGCTGCTGCGGCTGTGGGACCGCAACCCGAAGGCGTTCGACGACTGGGAGGCGCACCGCGTCTTCTGGTACTTCAAGTGGGTCGGCTCGGGCCTGCTCACCACGCCGGACGTGCCGCTGCCGGCGATCCGCGGCTGGATCGCCGAGATGCGCAAGCGCTACGAGGCCGCCGACCACGGCCTGCAGCCGGTGTACGGCCAGCTGCACTCGCTCGCGCAGCACATCGGCGAGGGCGAGGAACTGGCCTACGAGCTGTGGGCCACGCGCGGCCGGACGCGGATGAGCGACTGCGAGGCCTGCGAAGCCCGCGCGCGGGCCGAGTACCACTTCGGGCGCGGCGAGGACGAGCTCGGGATGGCCGAGCTCGAGCCGACGCTGGACGGCCGCAGTAAGTGCGACGAGGAGCCGCACGTGAGCCAGTCGGTGGCGCTGCTGCCGCTGGTCCGGCTGGGCCGGACGGACGAGGCGCGCGGGGCGCACCTGGCCTCGTACCGGACGGTGCGGGGGCGCGAGGCGTACCTGGCCTCGGTCGGACGGCACCTGGAGTTCTGCGCACTGACCGGGAACGAGGCGCGCGGGCTGGAGCTGCTGGCGCAGAACCGGGCGCTGTTCGGCTTCACGGCGGCGCCGCTGGGCCGGCTGGAGTTCCTGACCCGGGTCGAGCTGCTGCTGCGCCGTCTGGCGGCGGTCGGGCACGCGGACACGCCCTGCGGCGGGCCGCTGGGGCGGGAGTGGACGGTCGCCGAGCTGCGGGAGTCGGTCGCGGCGGACGCGGACGCGCTGGCGGCGCGGTTCGACGCGCGGAACGGGAACGCGACGGTTTCGGGGCGGCGGGCTGAGCGGCTGGCGGCGGTGCCTTTGGTCGGGGAGTTGAATCTCGGGGTGCGGGCAGCTGCCTTGACCGCTCTGTCGGCACTGTCCGAACTGTCGGATTCGGAGAGTGCTGATTCTGCGCTCGCTGCGCCTTCGGTCGGCCTTGCGGTCGCCGCTTCTCAAGGTCCTGTCACTATCGTGCCGGACGACTTCGAGGCTTTGGTGACCGAGGCGTTGGTGCTGGACAAGCAGTTCCATCCGGATTCGCGGCGTCTGTGGGACGCGCTGCTGGAGCGCGCGGAGGGTGCGGACGCCGACAAGGTGGACGACATGCTGCGCGGGGAGATCGCGACGGAGCGCGCGAGCCGTGCGCACCAGGCGCGGGACTGGGACGCGGTGAAGACGCACTTCCTGGAGGCGGCCGCGTCCTATGAGCGCGCGGGGCGTCCGGACCGGGCGATCGCGTCGCAGGCCCGGGTGGAGTGGAGCAAGGCCACACGCGGGGATCAGGAGGCTGACGCGGGCGCGGTCACCGAGGAAGCGTGGCCGGAGCTGAACGCACTGCTGCAGAAGATCGACACCCTGCTGGCCGGCGGCGGCCTCGGACCGCATCTGGCCGACGCGCAGGTCCAGAAGCTGGTGGTGCACCAGAGCCGGGTGTTCGCGGCCCGCAACGCGGCCATCCGAGCGGCTGACGCGCAGGACCGCGAGCGATGGCTGGGCGTCTTCCGCGCCGAGACGGACCGCATGGTCCGCGAGGGCACCGGCTTCGACGCACCCCAGCGCCTGGCCCTGGTACTGGAGGCGGTCGCCGAGTACGACGCCACCCACGACGACCCCAAGGCGGCCGAACCGCTGGCCCGCCACGCCCTGCAGATCTTCACGGACCTGAAGTGGCCCTGGCGCCTGCACCGCTCCCGCATGATCCTCGGCCTCAGCCTGGCCGGCCAAGACCGCCACGCGGATGCGATGCGGATCTTGCAGACGGGCATCGCCGAAGCACACCCGGCAGTCGAGCCGGAGGAGCTGACACCCCTGTACCGCCTGCTCGCCGAGACAGCGTTGCAGGGCGGCGAGCACGCCACCGCAGTCCGCGCCTTCGCCGAAGCAGCGGTCCGCCTCGACCGCGAGGGCGACGCCTTCGGCGCCGTGGAGACGCGGTGGCGGATGAGCAGCGCGCTGGCGGCACAGGGGCAGACCGCGGACGCGGTGGCGGTGCTGGAGACGCTGGTCGAAGTGCCGCTGCGGGGCGATGGCGGATACGAAGGCGGCGGCGAGCTGGTTCCTGATGGGCACGGATCTGCCGGCGCAGGCGCGGAGATGCCCGGCGAGCCGGTTGGTGCGGATCGGGAAGCTGCTGGCGCAGGCGAGACAGGATTCGGCGACGGTGCGGCGAGCGAGGCCGAACCGGACCTGGCTGCCGCTGGCCACGCAGCTGCTGACCCGAGCGAAACAGCCCCCACTCCCCCGCCCGCCAAACCGACCAAGCATCCGACCCGCGCCGACATGCTCATGGTCCAAGTGCGCGCCGACCTGGCGCGGGGGCTGCTCGCGCTGGAGGAGCCGCGGGCAGCTGCCGTCGAGTTCCTGCATGTCGCCGATGCTGTGGACGGGTGGCCTGACGCGAGTCGGTTGACGGCTGCCGCTGCCGAGGCTGCGGGGGCGCTTGCTCTGGCGCGGAATTGGGAGGGGGCTCGGGCTGCTTGGGCTCGGGCTGTCGCCTCGAATGCCGTGGCGCCGCGGGTTCCGGATATGACCGAGGCTCTGCGGGACATGGCTGGGGAGACCATCAACGCCTTCGGGGCCGAGGGTGCTGATGAGGCGCTCGGGTATCTGGATGAGGCTGATCGGATGCGGGTGGGGTTCGCGGAGGCTTCGCGGCATCAGTTCCTCAGTGTCGAGGTCGATGAGGCGCAGACCTGCTACACGCGCGGGTGGGTGCTCAATGCCGCGGGGCGGCCGGAGGAGGCCATCGAGCAGTTGGAGCGGGCCGCGCTGCTTTACGACCGGCCCGGGTTCGCGGGGATCGCGCCGCGGTTCGATGCGATTCGGCAGGCTGCCGTGATCGAGTATCGGGCGCTGGATCGGGAGGACGCCGCGAAGGCCCGGCTCGACAAGGCCATCGCCGATGCCGAGGTCGCGGGGCACTCCGACGGTGTCGCCACGTTGCGCAAGCTCCGTGACGCCATCCGCTGAGCAGCTGGGAAACAGACAAGAGGGCAGACAAGAGGGCTGCCACCGGCCATGTCGGCCGGGGCAGCCTTCGGTTTGTCCACAACCTCACCCCTCGCGCAGCCCCGCCGCCAAGGCCGCCCGCGCCGGCAGCCAGGTCGCGATCCCGGCCAGCACCGCCCCGCCGCCGACCACGACCGCCAGCGTCCCCAGCGGCATCGCCGCGCCCGACGTGCCGCGCGTCATCCCGCTTGCGTACGTCGTCAGCACCGCGGCCGCCACCGCCAGCCCCAGCGCCGTGGCCACCGCCACCGCGGCCGCCGTCTCCCAGCCCAGCATCCGCCGCACCTGACGCCGCGTGGCGCCGGTCAGGCGCAGCGCCGCGAACTCGCGTCCCCGGTCGCTGATGCTCATCGCCAGCGTGTTGACCACCGCGATCGCCGTGAAGGCCACGATCAGGCCGAGGGTCACGTAGCCGATCTTCGCGCCGGCGTCGTTGTTCGAGGCCTGGGCCTGCACCCGGTCCTGGATCCCCAGACCAGGGTCCGCCTTCAGGGCCCCGGCCAGCGCGGTGCGCGGGACGCCCGGCGCCTTCACCAGCAGCTCGTCGTCCAGGGGCACGTCCACGTGCGGTGCCAGCAGGTCGTGCGCCACCACCAGGTCGCCGAAGCCGAGCTGCCGGGAGTAGAGCGCGACGATCGTCACGTGCGCGGGCGTCCCGTCCGGCAGCGTCATCGAGACCTGCGATCCCACGTGGTAGCCCTGTCCGTACGCCGCCGCCGCGGTGTCGGGCCCGGTCAGCTGTGCGACGCTCCCGTCCGTGACGCCCAGGTCCAGCGTGTCGGCCAGTCCGGCCGGGGTCACGCCGAGCACGTTGCGGTTGTTCAGCCCGGTCCGCACCGTCGCGTGCAGCACCTGCGTCACCGTCCGCACCCCCGGGACCGCCTTCACCTCCGCCGCCGCGTTCGCCGGCACCTTGCTCCCCACCACGTAGTCGGCGATGTTCCCCGCCGCGCGCTGCGCCGTGGCCGCGTCCGCGACGCTGGTCTGCGAGAACAGGATCGTGCAGGCCATGGCCGTCATCAGCGTCAGCGGCGTGATCACCGACGCCAGCCGGGGTGCGGCGGCGCGCAGGTTGTTCGCCGCCAGGTAGCCGCCGACCCGCGACAGCCGCAGCGGCACCCCCAGCACGGCCGCCGCCAGACGCGCCACCCACGGCCCGAGCAGGGCCAGCGCGATGCACCACAGCAGCACGGCGATGAAGCAGACCGGTGTCGACGCGGCGTCGGTATGCAGGCCGGTCAGCACCGCCGTCAGCACCGTGGCGCCGGCGATCGCCAGCACGCCGAACAGGGCCCTGACGAACGACACCCGCGGCGGCTTCAGCTCCGCCTCGCCGAGCGCCTCGACCGGACGGATCCGGGTGGCCCGCCGCCCCGAGATCCGCGCGGCCGCCCAGCCGGCGAACACTGTGGCCGGCACCGCGGCCAAGACCGGGAACACCGACAGCACCACCGGGACGTTCGCCGGGATGATGTCCAGCGCCACGAACTCGCCGTGCAGCCACGCGCCGAGCGGCAGCCCCGCGACCGCCCCGGCCACCGCCGCGGTCAGGCCCACGGCCAGCGCCTCGCCGCCGATCATCTTGCGCACCTGCTTGCCGGTCGCGGCCACGGCGCGCAGCACCGCGATCTCCCGCTGCCGCTGCTGGATCGACAAGGCGAAGGTGCCGACGACGACCAGGATCGCGACGATCAGCGACGTGCCGCCGAGCACCGCGCCCATGCTGATCAGGCGCACCGAGGCGTTGGCGGAGTCGGGGAACTCGGCCGGGCCGCGGGAGTCGCCGGTGTGGACGACCGGCGCGGGGACCGTTCCGGCGGCGGCGGAGGCAATGAGGGCCTTGACATCCTTCTCGGTAGAAGCCGGATCCCCGGCCGGGAACACGCCGATCGCGTCGACCTGCCCGGGGTGTCCGGCCAGCTGGCGGGCCTCGGCCGGAGCGAAGTAGATCGCGGCCTGGCTCGGGAAGCCCTGCGCCGTGATCCCCACGACGCGGACCGGCATCGTCCCGATCGCGGTGCGCATCGGCGCCGTGGACCCGACGTGCAGCTTCGTCGCGGCCGCCGTGGAGGCGTCCAGCACGACCTCGTCCGGTGCAGCCGGCGCGCGGCCGGAGGCCAGCGTCAGGCCGGACAGGGACGCGGATTCCCAGCCGTGGCCGAAGGAATCGCTGGTCGGGCCGCCCGGGAGGTAAGCCGCGAACTCCACCTCGGTGGCCACCGACTTCACCGAAGGCAGGGCCCTGATCTGGTCGGCGAGCGCCGCCGACACCCACACGTGGTCGCTGACCGGCTTGGCCTTCTCCTTGATCTTGCCCTTGCCCTTGTTCTCGATCCCGTGCACGTTCTGGTCGCCGGTGACGACCAGCGGCGCGGCGGCGAAGCGTTCGGGCTTGACGGTCCCGAGGATTCCGGTGGCCAGCAGCGTCCCGCAGCCGGCGACCAGCGCGGCGGCGCAGAACAGGGCGACCAGGGCGCCGATGAAGCCGCCCTTGCGGTGGCGCAGCGTGGCGACGGCGAGCCAGAGCATCATCGGGCCCACGCTCCCAGGCGGATCATGCGGTCGGCGACGCCGGCGGCGGTCGGGGCGGCCAGCGAGTCGGCGATGCGGCCGTCGGCCAGGAACAGGACGGTGTCGGCGTAGGAGGCGGCGACCGGGTCGTGGGTGACCATGACGATGGTCTGGCCCATGGTGTCCACGGTCTCGCGCAGCAGGACCAGCACCTCGCGGGCGGTCATGGTGTCCAGGGCGCCGGTGGGCTCGTCGGCGAAGACGACCTCGGGGTCGGCGATCAGGGCCCGGGCGATGGCGACGCGCTGCTGCTGGCCGCCGGAGAGCTGGCCGGGCCGGTGGCCGGTGCGCTCGGTGAGGCCCACGCGCCGGAGCACCTCGGCCAGCCGCGCGCCGTCGGTCCGCCGGCCGGCCAGCCGCAGCGGCAGGGTGATGTTCTGGCTCACGGTCAGCGAGGACACCAGGTTGAACGCCTGGAAGACGAAGCCGGCGCGCTCCCGGCGCAGCTCGGTCAGCTTGGTGTCGCTGAGCCCTGACAGGTCCGTCCCGCCGAGTATGACGGTGCCCGCGCTGGGCCGGTCCAGGCCGGCGGCGCAGTGCAGGAACGTGCTCTTGCCGGACCCGGACGGGCCCATGATCGCGGTGAACCCGCCCTTGGGCAGGCCGACCGACACCTCGCGCAGCGCCGCGACCGCACTGCGGCCCTTGCCGTATACCTTGCTGACGGCCTGAAGCGTGATCGCTTCCGTCGCCGTCCCGGTGATCGCCTTGTTCATGCTTATAAGCGTGCCGAGCTGCGGCTTCCTTCCCCAGAGACGCCGTCATCGATCACCCGTGACCTCGTCACGGGTATCGTCGTGACGTGATCCGACTGCTGTTGGCCGAGGACCAGCTCGTGGTGCGCGGCGCCCTGGCCGCCCTGCTCGATCTGGAGCCGGACCTGGAGGTCGTGGCCCAGACCGCGACCGGCGACGAGGTGGTGCCGCAGGCGCTGGTGTTCGCCCCGGACGTGGCCCTGCTGGACATCGACATGCCCGGCGGCATCGACGGCCTCGAAGCGGCGGCGCTGCTGAAGCAGAAGGTGCCGGCCTGCCGCACCCTGATGCTCACCTCCAACGGCCGCCCCGGCATGCTGCGCCGGGCGCTCGAGGCGAAGGTGGACGGCTTCCTGCTGAAGACCGCACCGCCGGAGGAGCTGACCGCCGCGATCCGCACGGTCGCCGCCGGCGGCCGTGTCCTGGACCCGGCGCTGGCGGTCACGGCGTGGGACCTCGCGGAGAACCCGCTGACACCGCGCGAGCAGGACGTCCTGCGCGAGCTGGCCGGCGGTGCCGAGCCGCCCGAGATCGCCGCCGCGCTGCACCTGTCGACCGGGACGGTGCGCAACGTGCTGACGGCGATCGTCGGGAAGCTGAACGCCCGGAACCGGACGGACGCGGTGCGGATCGCGCGCGAGGCGGGGTGGGTCTAGCTCAAGCCTTGTCGCCGTCGCGGTTGTGCTCGTCGCGATTGTGCTCGTCACGCCACGCCAGCCAGTCCCGCAGCTCCCCGAAGTCGAAGCTCGGCCCCGGATCCCGCACCACGAACAGAGTCACGCCGAGCTCCACCTCGCGCTCACACTCGGCCGGATCCCCGCCGACCAGAACGGATCGCTGGATCTGCGCCGGGTCCCGGCCGATCGCGGCGCAGTGCTCTTCCAGCACCTTCATCTTGTGCTCCAGTACGTCGCCGCCGGCGAAGCTGTGCCAGATGTCGGCGTGACGCGCCACGACCCGCAGCATCTTCTTCTCGCCGCCGCCACCGATCAGCACCGGGATCTTGCGGGTGGGCGGCGGGTCGAGGCGGCTGAAGCGGTGCTCGATGCGCGGCAGGGAGCGCGCCAGGTCGTCGATGCGGCTGCCCGGCGTGCCGAACTCGTAGCCGTACTCGACGTACTCCCGTTCCTTGAAGCCGGCGCCGATGCCGAGGATGAGGCGGCCGCCGCTGATGTGGTCGACGGTTCGGGCCATGTCGGCGAGCAGGTCCGGGTTGCGGTAGCTGTTGCAGGTGACCAGGGGGCCGATCTCGACCCGCGAGGTGGCCTCGGCCCAGGCGCCGAGCATGGTCCAGCACTCGAAGTGCTTGCCCTGGCTCACCTTGCCGAGGGGGAAGAAGTGGTCCCAGTTGAACAGGACGTCCACGCCCAGTTCCTCGGCCTGCGCGGCGGCGCGGCGGATGGCCGGGTAGTCGACGTGCTGCGGTGCCAGCTGGATGCCGACACGGATCTTCGACGAAGCCTGAGCGATCATGCGTACGAGCCTACTGACGCTGATCGCGGCTGGATTGCGGCAGCTCCGCGCACAGCAGATACCAGCCGTCGTCCGGTCCGGCGGTCAGCGTGCCGCCGTGCTCGGCCAGGCGCAGCGTCAGGCCGCCGACGCCCGAGCCCGGCGACCCGACGTCGGCGCCGACCCCGTCGTTCTCGACCTCCAGCCGTACGGCCGCCTCGGTCGCCGTGACCGCGATCCTCGCGTGCCGCGCCGTGCTGTGCCGCAGCACGTTGGTCACCGCCTCGCGCAGCACCACGCCGAGCACCGCGCCCGCGTCCGGCGGCACCGAGAGCTCCTCGCCCTCGACCTCCACCGCCACGTCGGCCGCGGCCAGGACCGCCGCCGCGGACGCCAGTTCGTCGCCGAACGACAGCTCGCGCGGTCCGCCTGTCAGGGCCCGTAGTTCGCGCTCGCCCTGCGCCGCCAGCCGCTCCACGTCGCGGATCTCGGCCAGGCAGCGCTCGGGGTCGGAGGCGCGCAGCCGCCGGGCCAGCTCCGCCTTCAGCAGGATCGCGGCCAGTCCGTGGCCCAACAGGTCGTGCAGGTCCCGCGCCGCCCGCAGCCGCTCCCCCACCACCGCAGCGCGCGCCAGGCCCTCGTTGGCCTGCTGCAGTTCGCGCACCAGGCGGGCCAGCCGCAGCATGCCGTACACGATCAGGCACGTCACCAGCGCGTTAAGCACCGCCGACAGCGCGCTCGTGCCGTCGGCGGCGGCGAGCAGTCCGCCGACGCCCAGCGCGGCCGCGACCACCGGCACCGCCAGCGGCAGGGGCAGGGGCAGCGCGACCAGCAGCGAGCCGGTCAGCAGGCCCAGGGAGGCGATCCAGTTCTGGCCGAAGGCGTGCATCGGGGCGAAGGTCAGCGCCGCGAACAGGACGAGCGCCGCCTCGCTGTGCCGCTTCTCGTCCCGGACCGAGTACACGACCTGGAGCGTGCACAACACCGCCAGCACCACCAGGGCCGGGGCGATCAGCGCGGCCGGGACGTAAAGCAGGGTCCGTACGCAGAAGGCGGCCAGCAGCAGGTAGTAGAGCACCCCCGCGCGCCGCAGCTCCGGGGCGTCCACCGGCTCGGCCGCCGACGGCGTGGCCGGGACCGACGCCTCGACCGCGAAGCGGCCGTCCGCCTCCAGTCCCGCCGCCAGCCGCCCGCCGCTGGCGCGGACGCGCTCGGCGAGGCCGTCCAGCACGTCCGTCCCGAGCGCCGCGGTCCGCACGCCGTCGCTGACGACGCGCAGCGTGACCTGTCCGGCGGCCTCGCCGGTGACGATCAGGCAGCGCCGCGCGTCGCCGACGCGTACCACCGCCGTCACGGCTTCGCGCAGCACCGTGGCCAGGACGGTCCCGGCCGGGCCCAGCGGCTCGGTGTGCCCGCTGACCACCTCCGCCTCGATGCCCGCGGACCGGAGCAGCGCCCGGGCGCTGGCCGACTCCGGCGTGAGCGACAGGCTGCGCAGATCGGCGGCGGTGGCCCGGGTCGCGGCCAGAGTGGCGCGGGCGTCGGTGAGCAGGCCGTCCAGGACGTCCGGGTCCTGTTTCGCCGCCAGCTCCCGGATGCGGCCCAGGCCCGAGGACAGGTCGGTGTCCAGCCCTTCGGCGATGCGCAGACGTTCGGTGGTCACCGCGGCGGCGGCGAGGGTCAGGCGGGTCTCGTGCACCCGCGCGGCAAAAGCAGCAAGCGTGGTCACGGCATACAGCACCATCCCGCCGAGCAGGACCGTGACGCACATGTCGACGGTGTCGCGCACGCTGTCCGTGCGCACCACCTGCACCCACGCGGTCGCCCCGAGGACCGGGAGGACCAGAGGCCACAACCCTTGCAGGAACACCGCTCCGACCGGGACCGCCAGCAGCCCGACCGACGCGCCGGCCGGCACGACCGCCGCGAAGCCGCACACCAGCTGCGCCGCCATGCGCGGCCACGTCGCCGGCCGGAACTCCAGCGCCAGGATCGCCAGACACGCCGCGACGATCGTCAGCCCCGCCGCCGGATCACCGGGGATCCGGCTCGCGGCCTTGAAGACATGCACCGACACCAGCGCCGCGGCCACGGCGAACACCAGTCCGCGCGCCAACCGCGGCGGGCTGTCGCTCCCCGTGATCCCCACCGCTTCATGGTAGAACTGGCGGCCATGCGTGAGGCGATCACCGTCACCGCGGTCGGCGGATTCCCGGTGGGCGGACACGAGAGCGACGGCCGCTTCGAGGGCCAGGCGCACGTGCAGTACGTCCGGCTGGCCCGGCCGCGCGGTGCCTTCCCGCTGCTGATGCTGCACGGCGGCGGGCTCACCGGCGCCTGCTTCGGCGACACGCCGGACGGCCGCCCGGGCTGGCAGTGGGACTTCCTGGCCGCCGGGCTCGACGTGCTGGTCGCGGACGGCGTCGGCTACGGACGCGCCTCCTACCGGCCCCGTCCGACCGAGGCGCTGCTCCGCGATCGTCAGACGCTGTGGGACCTGTTCCGGGTCGGCTATCCCGACAGCAGGTTCCCGACCGCGGCGTTCGACGCGTTCCTGAAGCAGGTGGTGCCGGTCAACCGCGACCTGCCGGCACTGCGCCAGGCCGGCTACGACGCTGTCCTGGATCACGTCGGTCCCTGCCTCCTGCTGACCCACAGCGCTGCCGGGCCGTACGGCTTCCGGTCCGCACTGACGCTGCCAGACAGCGTCCGGGCACACATCGCCGTCGAACCGTCCGGCGCCCCGGATCCGGACACCACCGATCTGGCGCCCCTGCGCGCCATCCCGCACGTGTTCCTCTGGGGCGATCATCTCGACGACGACCAGATGTGGCGCGACGAATACGCCTCGGCCCGCCGCTTCCACGACGCGCTGTGCGAGATCGGCGCGGACTCGGAATGGATCGACCTGCCCGCGCGCGGCATCACCGGGAACTCCCACTTGCTGATGATGGACGACAACTCCGCCGAGCTTTCGCGCCTGCTTTGCGACTGGTTGCGCGGTAAGGGTCTCATCGCACCCCCGGCAGCAGACAGCGAACTGACCACCTGACGAAACACCCCTGGGACCGGTGCCCTTTCGCAGTAAGGTCTAGACCTGCTCTGGGAGGGACTTTGTCCGCGACAGTCGAGGCGGATGCCGGCACCGAAGGCATCCGCCGGGACACTGTGTTCGGCCGCATCGGCGGCGCCCTGCGAGAACGCGACTTCCGCTGGTGGTTCGCCGGCCAGATCACCTCGGCCTCCGGGGTGATGGCTCAGGCCGTGGCGCTGTCGTGGTGGATGCTCCAGCAGACCGGCGACGCGGTGTGGCTCAGTGTCCTGACGGTCTGCACCTGGGGCCCGACGCTGATCGCCGGCGCGTGGGCCGGGGCGGTGGTGGACCGCTCCGATCGCCGGAGGCTGCTCATCGTGACGCAAACAGTGCTGATGGGCGTCGCCGCGGTGCTGACCGTCCTGTCCGCCACCGGCACCCTCGCGGTCTGGAACGTCCTGCTCGCCTCGGCGGTGTCCGGCGCGACGATGGCGGTCGACTCCCCGGCCCGGCAGGTGTACGTGGTGGACCTGGTCGGGGCCGAGGGCGTCGCCAGCGCGGTCGGTCTGTGGGAGGTGGCGCTGAACGCCTCGCGGGTGGTGGGCCCGGGCTTGGGCGGAGCACTGCTGGCCGGCCCGGGCGCCACGGCCTGTTTCGGAGTGAATGCGGGGTCTTATCTGGCCCCGCTGCTCGTCCTGATCCGGATGCGATCGCGCAGCGGCACGATCCCGTTGAGACAACGCGGGCGGACCCGAGGCGCAGCCCGTGAGGGCATCCGCTACGCGTTCCACTCACCGATCATGCGCGCACTGCTGCCGATGTCTGCCGCCTCCGGCCTCATATTCGGCATGGGCGTCGCCCTTCCCCCGCTGGTCCAGCGCGCCCTGCACCAGGGCGGCGGCGGATACGGGGCGATGATGGCGGCCTTCGGCGTCGGCGGCCTGCCCGGCGCGCTGCTGGCCGCCTCGCATCCCGAACCCACCGGCCGCCGCGTCCGCCTGCTGGCGTTGGCGACCGCGGCGGCGGTGCTCGGCATCGCACTGTCCCCGACCATGCCGGTGGCCCTGGTGGCGATGGTGGCGCTCGGGCTGACGTCGATCTGGTTCATCGCCTCGGCGAACACGTTGGCCCAGCTGCGCTGCGCGCCGGAGATGCGCGGCCGCGTGATGAGCCTGTGGGGCGTGGCGATGACCGGTGTCTCGCCGATCAGCGGGTTCGGGGTCGCCGCGGTGGTGCAGTACGTCGGGCCGCGGGAGGGGTTCTCGATATCGGGGATCGCGCTGGGGATCGCCGCCCTGGCTGGGTGGCGGGCGTTGCGGGACTAGGACGCTCACACATCCCGCTTCCGCACCAACGCGAAGGCGATCAGCACCGGCACCACTGCCCAGACCGCGTAGACCGTCCACGCCCCGCCGACCGTCGGATCGGCGAACACTCCGGGGGCGGCCGGATGTCCGTGCCCGCCGTCGAGGCGCTGCCAGGCGGCGAAGGGCGTGGCGTTGTGAAGGTCGTTGATCCAGGCGTGGATGCGGGAGACGAGGAAGTTCGGGACCAGCATCAGGATGGTCACCACCGCGACGATCGTGCTCGCGCTGTTGCGGATCAGGGTTCCGATACCCAGGCCGACCAGCGCCGACAAGGGGAACAGCAGGACCGAGGCCGCAAGGAACATCGGGAGGCCGTGGGTCGTGGGGCTCAGCGCGCCGTAGTCGCCGGCGATGATCGCCTGGGTGCAGGCGTAGGACGCGGCGACGACCACCAGCCCGGCCACCGTCGCCGCCAGGGTCGCGACCACGATCTTCGCGGCGACGACCGCGTTGCGGTCCGGGACGGCGGCGAAGGTGCCGCGGATCAGACCGGTGCTGTACTCGCCGACCATCAGGATCGCGCCGAGCGCGCCGAAGACCATCAGCACGACCAGGTGGCTGTTGTTGGTGAAGATCTCGTGCTGGCCGTCGACGGGGCTGCTGCGGTCGCCCTTCTTGTAGTTGCTCGCGTCGGCGAGCGCCGCGTTGACGTTCATCCACAGGATGCCCGCCGCCGACAGCGCCATCCCCCAGCGCATGGAGCGCAGCGAGCGCATCTTGATCCACTCGGCGGCCATCAGGTTCGTGAAGTCGCTCATCGCTTGGCTCCTGCCAGGTATTCGACGCTGTCGGCGGTCAGTTCCATGAAGGCCTCCTCCAGCGAGGCGGTATGTGTGGTCACCTCGTGCAGCAGCAAGCGCGCCTGGAATGCCAGCTCGCTGATCCGCGCCGCGGCCAGGCCGGTGACGCGCAACGTCTCGGCGTCCTCGACGGCGACGCTTCCCCCGGCGGCCGCGAGCAGGTCGCGGACCTCGGCCGGCGTCGGAGTGCGGACGACGACGGACGTCGCGGAACTGCGGGCCGCGAAGTCCGCCACCGGCTCGTCCGCGATGAGCCGCCCCTTCCCGATCACGATCAACCGGTCGGCCGTGTGCTCCATCTCGGTCATCAGATGGCTGCTGACCAGCACCGTGCGTCCCTCGGCCGCCAGGTCCCGGAACAGCGTGCGAACCCACAGCACGCCCTCGGGATCGAGCCCGTTGAGCGGCTCGTCGAACAGCAGCACCGGCGGGTCGCCGAGCAGCGCGGAGGCGATGCCCAGCCGCTGCCGCATCCCGAGCGAGTAGCCGCCGATCCGGCGCTTCGCGGCCGAGGCGAGGCCGACCTGCTCCAGCACCTCCTGGACCCGCTGCTTCGGGATGGCGTTGGTCCTGGCCAGCGCCAGCAGGTGGTTCCAGCCGCTGTGGCCGGGGTGGACGTCGCCGGCGTCGAGCAGGCCGCCGGCGTGCCGCAGGCCGCGCGGCAGGCTGCGGAACTCCTTGCCGCTCACGGTGACCGTGCCCGAGGTGGGCTTGTTCAGCCCGAGGATCATCCGCAGGGTGGTGGACTTGCCGGCGCCGTTGGGGCCGAGGAACCCCGTCACGTGGCCGGGGCGCACGGTGCAGGTGAGGGCGTCGACGGCGGTCCGGCCGCCGTAGCGCTTCGTCAACTCCGTCATCTCGATCATGGGGTCAACGGTGCCGGGGCCGCGTGTAACCCCGCGTCGGCTCAGCAGACTAATCACAGCGCACGTGTACGCCGGGGGCGTACACCCACTGGCCGATTCCTTGAGCCGCCTTCGCAATTACGATCATGCCCATGACCACCGTGCCCGCCGCCCCGCGCCTGAAGCGGGTGCAGCCTGGAGTGTGGGTGGTGCTGGCCTGGAGCGCGTCCACGGTGTACGCGATCTTGTCGGTGGTGGGCCCGCGTGTCGAGGTCTGGTCCACATGGCCCGTGGACCTCTGGGATCTGTTGGTCCTGAGCGGGATCGCGACCGTCGCCGGCGGGATGTTGCTGCAGCGGCGTCCGATCGCCGCGCACACGCTGATCGTCGCCGGAGCGATCGGCGGCGCGCTGTGTCTGAACTCGACAGCCGTCGCCTTCACCCAGTTCACAGATGTCGCCGTGGCGCTGGTCTTCATCGCCGGCTCGCAGCCGCGGCGGGCCTCGCTGACGGTGCTGGGCCTGACCCTGGCCGTGCTGACCGCGTACGGCGTGGCCCGCAAGCTCGGCAGTTGGCCGGTGGTGTTCTCGACGCAGACCGCGGTCGCGCTGGCGGCGGTCGTGATGTGGTTCGTCGGCGACGCCACGCGCCAGGCGCGGGAGCACGCGCGGGACGTCGGCGCGCACGCGATGGCGCAGGCGGCGATGACCGAGCGGCTGCGGATCGCGCGCGAACTGCACGACATGATCGCGCACACCGTCGGCGTGATCGCGTTGCAGGCCGGGGCGGCGTCGATGCTGATCGACGCGGAGCCCGGCAAGGCGCGCGAGGCGGTGCGCGCGATCGAGTCGACGAGCCGGGAGACGCTGTCCGGGCTGCGGCGGATGCTGGTGTCGCTGCGGAATCAGGACACGGACTCGCAGGGCTCGGCACCGATGCCGGCCCTGGACGACATCGAACGCCTCGCAGAGGCGACGACCGCCGCGGGGGTGCGGGTCGGCGTCGAGTGGCGCGGGGAACGCAGGGCCCTGCCACCGGACATCGGGTTGGCCGGGTTCCGGATCGTGCAGGAGTCGGTGACGAACGTGGTCCGGCACGCCGTTGCCGGCGAATGCCGGGTCGCCGTGACGTTCTCGGCGGCGTCCGTGGCGATCGAGGTGACGGACGACGGAGTCGGCGGGAAGACAGCCGCGCCGCCGACCGGCGGCTACGGCCTGGTGGGCATCCAGGAACGGGTCACGTTGCTCGGCGGGGAGTTCGAGGCCGGACCTCGGCCCGGCGGCGGATTCCGGGTCGCGGCGACGCTGCCCCTGCCGGCCGGCGTCTGAATATAAGGGGACTGAGATGGCGGTACGGGTGCTGCTCGTGGACGACCAGCCGCTGGCGCGCGCGGCGCTGCGGATGGTCATCGACTCCGCGCCGGACCTGGAACTCGCCGGCGAGGCGGGCACCGGCGCCGAAGCGGTGCGTCTGGCCCGGGAGACCGCGCCGGACGTCGTGATGATGGACATCCGCATGCCCGGCATGGACGGCATCGAGGCCACCCGCCGGATCACCGCCGCAGCCCTCGGCGCCCGGGTCCTGATCCTGACGACCTTCGACGAGGACGAGCACGTGTACGCCGCACTGCGCGCCGGCGCATCGGGCTTCCTGGTGAAGGACATGGCGCTGCCGGACATCCTGGCGGCCGTCCGCGTGGTCGCGGCCGGCGAGGCACTGATCGCCCCGAGCGTGACCCGCAGGCTGATCGAGGACTTCGCCCGGCGGCCCGAGCCGGCGCAGGCCGCCGCCACGCCGGGCACGCAAAGCACATCGGACACGCCCGGCACGCCCGGCACGCCGATCCTGGCCCGGCTCAGCGAACGCGAACGCGAGGTCCTGACGCTGGTCGCCGAAGGCCTGTCGAACGCGGAGATCGGCGAGCGGCTCTACATCAGCTCCACGACGGTGAAGACGCACGTGACCCGGATGCTCGCGAAGCTCGATGCCCGCGACCGGGTGCATCTGGTGATCCTGGCTTATCGGGCGGGGCTGGCCAGGCTTTGAGGGAACAACCGCGGCCTGCCCGACCGACCAGGCGGCCGGGCGGGCACGCCACGGCGCTCAGCTCCAGTTCCCGGCACCCCACGCGGTGTTCGCGGCCTGCGTCACAGCAGCCTGCGGCACCACCTTGGTCCCGCCGAACACGTCGATGGTGTTGAAGAACGCGGAGTGTCCCTGCAACCAGGTCACCTCGGCCGGCGGGATGTTCGCACCGTCGGCGAGCAGCAGCGGCCCGCCATAGGGTCCGATGTGCGCGCCGCCGGACAGCTCATGAACGCGTCCCCGATCCCCTCCGACAGCACAGACCCGACGCAGGATAGGGCACGGTTCACCGCGTTGTCGCGACACTTCCGTCCCGCCTCAACGCGAGGCGGCCGAGCGGTTCCGCGGGCACCCGGCGCAGATGGGGTGGGTGGGTGAGAAGCACCGGGTGCCGCGGGATCCGCCGAAGAGCCAGCGCAGCAACGGCGTTATCAGAGTTCTGTTATCAGTGCTGCCCGCCACCGCTCCCCGAAGCCGAGGGCACCCCCGGGTGGATCGGGTCGACCGGGTTCTGCGGTCCGCCGTCGATCGGCCAGCCGGTGGGCAGGCTGGTCGGCAGGTGCGAGGGCGGGGCGGTCGGCAGGTGGGTGGGCAGGCCGGTGGGCAGGTGCGTGGGCAGGCCGGGGATCGTCGGCAGCTGCGTCGGCCAGGTGGTCGGCCAGGTGGTGGGCCAGCCGTCGCCGGGGTGCGGGGTGGGGATCGGGAAGGTCGGGACGTGGCCCTCGCGGGCGTCCTTCTCGGCCTGGGCCAGGCGGTCGCAGAAGTCCTGCATGCGCTTCTGGGCCTGGCTGCGCTCGGCGTCGAGGCGGGACTGGAGGCGGGCGATGTCGGCGGCCGGGACGTTCGCGGCCTTGGCCAGCTTCTGCAGCTCCGTCGCGGTCAGGTCGTGGCCCTGGTCGTCGCGGTCGCCGTCCTCGGCGGCCTTGCACAGGCGGAAGCCGTCGTCGCCGAGGAGCTTCGCGCCGGCCGCGTCGAGCGCGGCCTGGTCGTCGTGCGCGGCGGCGGGTTTCGCGGACGTGCCGGTGGGGGTCGGCGTGCCCGGGTGCGGAAGGTCGGAGTCGTGGTGGGCTCCGGACAGGATGTCGTTGTGGATCGTGGCGGGCTTGGGGGCCGGGAAGCCCAGGGAGTGGGCCTTGGACTGGATGCCGGATGGCAGTGAGTTCGTCGCGGCGGCGGCGGAGACGCCGACCACGGACACGCCGCATACCGCGACGGCTATCTTGACCGTCAGGGTCTTGGCGAGAAGGGCTTTGCTGAACACGCGTCGCTCCTTGGTGGGTGTCGCGGAGACGGAGTGATGCGCGGCGACAGAGTGCTGTGCGGCGGCCGAGTTATGTGCACAGAACGCGGCACGGGCCGCGTCCTCGCCCGAGAGCTCGGCGGCCAGGGCCGGTCCGGCGGCCGCGTCGAGCAGCCGGGACAGGGCCTGGAGATCAGGCCCGGGTTCGAGCCCGGGCTCGAGGCCTGGTCCGGCCGGCGAGGACCCCGCGGCCGCGCCCGGGACCACTCCGGCGGCTCCCGCGCCGCCGGTGTGGTCGAGCAGCTCCTCGGCGGCGCGGCGACCCGGTCGCCGGCGGCCGAGGGCCCGTGGGGAGTTCCCTGTCGTACGCATCGTGCCCGAAGGAGCGATCCTGCGCCTCATCGTGTTACACCCGCCCTCGAACCCGTCCGCGCCATCCCTTTGGCCTGTGCCTTCTCCGGTTCCGCGGCCTTGTCGAGCCGCTTCTTCAACGTGCGCAGGCCCCGCATCGCCGCGACCCGCACGGCGCCGGCGCGCTTGCCGACCACCGAGCCGGCCTGGTCGGCGGACAGTCCGGCCACGGCCCGCAGCAGGACCGCCTCGGCCTGGTCGCGGGGCAGCGCGGCGATGGCCGCCAGCGCGCGGCGGGTGGCCATCGCCGCCAGCGCCTCCTCGGCGGTGTCGTCGCTCGAACGCTGTTCGGGCAGCGTGGGGACCGGCAGGTCCAACACGCGCTGATTGCGGCGGCCCTCGTCGATCGCGCGGTTGCGGGCGATGCGGAACAGCCACACCTGGAACTGTTTGGCGTCCCCGGTGAAGCCGCCCAGGTCGCGCGAGGCCTGCAGCCAGGTCTCGGAGGCGACGTCCTCGCAGGCCCCGGGGATCAGGACTCGGAGATAGCGCAGCAGCGGCGGGTTCAGGGCGCGCCAGAGCACGGCGAAGGAAGCCTCGTCACCGCGAACGGCGCCTGCGAGGGCGTCCGCTATATCTTGCCCATCCAGCATTGGGGTCCTTGATACGAAGGTCTTGGACCCACCCCGCCGGGCAGCCTACCCGAGCTACCCGAGGATGGCTCGGAATCGTTCGGCCGCGAGATCGAGCTGCCCGACTATGTGCGCCTTCACTTCGGCGCTCAGCGGCGTGTCGTCGCGCAGGGCGAAATCACGCAACTGCGGAACAAGCGGTGCGTACTTCGCAGAAGCCTTACGGACCTTCGGCCCGGTGGTGTGGATGATGCCGACGCCGTTGTCGGTGAAGTCCGACAGCTTGATGACCCGCGCCCACGGATCCACTTCCAGGCTCTCCACGACGTGCTCCCGGTACTGCTCCCCGCGGTCGCGCCCGGGGTCGTAGTCGGGGTTGGTGACCGAGGCGATCAGGTTCGCCACCCGCGGCGTGAAGGCCCGGGCGAGCATCGTCAGCGCCGCGTTCCGCTCGCCCGCGGCGCGTTCGGCGTCGCCGGCCAGGTCGGCCAGATCGCGCGGGTGGTCCTCGACGGCGTCGTGCAGCAGCGCGGCGACGATCACCTCGGCGTCGCGCACCTGGTAGTGGCGGATGATCCGGAGGGCGACCCGTAGCAGATGGTTGACATACGGCTCGCGGACGCGCTTGTCGCCGGCGTGCAGCCGCGAGGCGACCCGCTCGGCGCGCAGCATCGTGGCGCGCTCCTGGTCGGGGAACGCCTCGCTCTCGATCTCGAAGAGCATGCGCAGCCCCGCTTCGCCGTAGACCTCCGTCACGGCGTGGATGGGCATGACTGACAACTGACCCCGCTCGATGCCGTCCATGGCGGCGAATCTAGCGGGGTCGGGGGAACGGGCTCCAGCCCGCCTCCTGTTACGGGTTCAGCTTGCTCTGCCAGTCGACCGGCACGCGGCCCTTCGGCCCGGGCACCGGCTGGTCGGCCGGGTGGCTGTCCGGCGGAGCCAGCGCGGGGCCGGACTCGTAGAAGTTGTCGTTGCTGAAGTCGTAGAACCAGTCCTCGCCGGGCTCGAAACTGGTGATCATGCTGTGCCCGCTCGAGGCGGCGTGCTTGCGGCCGTGCTGCTCCGGCGAGTTGTCGCAGCAGCCGATGTGGCCGCACTGCGTACAGCGGCGAAGGTGCACCCACCAGCCGCCGCTCTCGTCGCACTCGACGCAACCGGTGCCGCTCGGCGGAACGCTGGGATCGACTCCTGGGATGGACATGCTCCAGACGCTACCCGGCCCGGGGCGTGAGCGCGCGTCAGCTGCTCGGAACGCGGCCCCCGTACAAGGCCGAGTCCAGAACCGGGTCCGAGACCGAGAACGCCGGGGGCAGCTGCCGGACCGGGATCCGGGTCTCGGCGATCATCCCGTCCACGACCGAGATACGCAGCGCGCCGCCGGCCGCCGAGGAGCTGACCGCCTCGACGAAGTCCGGGCCGTGGAAGTGCAGCCCCACGAGGTCGTCGACGCCGTACCCGGCCGGGAGCACGCCGGACAGCAGCGCGTCGCGGTACACCGGACGGCGGGACCCCTCGCCGTCGTAGTGCGGGCAGACGCTGCCGTCCAAAAAGCCCAAGCCGTCCGCGAGCACCTGGTAGGGCAGGCCGAAGGAGTCGGTGGTCCCGCCGTGGAACCAGCACAGCGCGCCCGCGCTGCCGCCGGTGAGCACGGCGCCGTTCTCCCACGCCTCGCGCAGGATCACGTCCAGGCCCTGGCGGCGCCAGACGTCGAGCATGTTCGCGGTGTTGCCGCCGCCGACGGTGATCAGGTCCATCGACAGCACGAACGCGCGCAGGTCGCCGACCGTGCGGGTGAACAGGCGCAGGTGGAACGGCTCGCAGCGGTCGGCGGTGTACGTCTCGTAGAAGGAGACGATGTACGCCGGGTCGTCGCCGGTGGCGGTCGGCAGGAACAGGACCCGGGGGCGCTCCTTGCCGGTGAGGCCCAGGACGAACTCGTGGTAGGGGTCGTTCCGGCGCTCCATGAGAGCCCGTCCGGCACCGGTCGCGACAATGTGGCCTGCCATGATCGCCAAGCCTAGCCGGACACTTCGGGGAGTGCCGAAGCGACCCGGCCATAGGGTCGCGGCATGGTCACTCTCACTTCGCGCACCGACATCGAGGCCGCGCTGGCCGATCCCTCGCTGGTCCCGCTGCCCGCCGCGACCGGGCCCGGATCGGGGGCCGAGGCCGTGGGCTCGATGGCGTGGCTGCGGGCCACGGTCGCGCGGTTCGCGCACGGGGAGGTCCACGCGCGCCGCCGTGCCTATGTGGAAGCAGAGCTGGCACGCATCGACGTGGACGCGCTGCGCCGCCTGGCCGCCGGACAGTTCAGCCGGTCCGGCGACGATCGGACACGCGTCCTGCGTTCCCTCGCGCAGGCGATGCGGCTGCCGGATCTGGACGACGCCGCGGTCGCCGCGCTGTGCACGGTGGCCGACAACTACTTCGGCGGGGACGACCCGGCCGACGACGACGCCGTGCGGTTGCTGCTGCCGCTGATGGGAGCCGGCGATCCGGAACAGGCCGCGAACCGGGTGGGCATCCTCGTCCAGGCGTGTGACGCCACCTCGGCCCTGATCGCGGCCGCGCGGGACGGTTCGGGCGACGTCCACGCCACCGTGCGCAGCGCGCCTCCGGTCCAGGTCATGCGCCGGATCGCGATCGCGGCCACGCGGGTCGGCACGGTCGAGATCCCCGAAGGCGAGCCGGTGCTGCTGGAAGTCGGCCCGGTCGGGCTGGCGTTCGGCAGCGGCCCCCGGGTGTGTCCCGGCCGGGCGCTCGCGCTGGCGCTGGCCGAAGGTGCTGTGGCCGAGGGTGTCTTGGCCGAGGGCGCTGTGGCCGATTCCCCAGCGTCCGCGCTGTAAGGGCCGCCTACCCGCTCGGCGCAGTCTCGCGGTGCGGACCTCGCAGAGCGGGTGTTGTCTGGATTCATGTCCATGAGCTCCTTCGGCGGCTTCTTCGACCGCTCCGACGATCCCTTCAACGACCTGCTCAATCGGTTCTTCGGGATGTCCCCGGAGTTCTCGCCGCCGCGGGTCCAGCGGGTGCCGACTCGGTCAGCTGCTGACCGAGTCGGCCCGCGAGCTGATCTCCACGGCCTCGCACCGCGCGGCCCAGGACGGCAGCTCGGACCTGGACACCGAGCACCTGCTGTGGGCCGCCACCCAGGTGGAGCCCACCCGCGGCATCCTGGCCGCGGCCAACGTGGACCCGGACCGGCTGGCCCAGACCATCGAGAAGTCGCTGCCGGCCTCCGGCAGCACGCCGTCCTCCGAGCCGGGCCTGACCCCCTCGGCCAAGCGCGTCCTGATGCGCGCGCACGAGCTGTCGCAGTCCTCCGGCTCGACCTACATCGGGCCCCAGCACATCCTGGCCGCGCTCACCGAGGATCCGGACTCCGGCGCCGGCCACGTCCTGAACAACACCCAGGTGGACCCCAAGGACCTCGGCAAGCGCATCACCAACGCCTCGCGCGCCGAGGGCATGCCGGCCGGTCCCGAGCAGCCCTCGGACACCCCGACCCTGGACGAGTACGGCCGGGACATGACCGAGGACGCCAAGGCCGGCAAGCTCGACCCGGTGGTGGGCCGCGCCGACGAGATCGAGCAGACCGTCGAGGTGCTGTCCCGGCGCACCAAGAACAACCCGGTGCTGATCGGCGACCCCGGCGTGGGCAAGACCGCGATCGTGGAGGGCCTGGCGCAGCGCATCCTGTCCGGCGACGTCCCCAAGACGCTGGAGAACAAGCGCGTCGTGGCGCTGGACCTGGCGGCGCTGGTCGCCGGGTCGAAGTACCGCGGGGAGTTCGAGGAGCGGCTGAAGAACGTGATCGACGAGGTCGGCAAGGCCGCCGACTCCACGATCCTGTTCATCGACGAGCTGCACACGGTCGTCGGCGCGGGCTCCGGCGGCGAGGGCTCGATGGACGCCGGCAACATCATGAAGCCGGCGCTCTCGCGCGGCGAGCTCAACGTCATCGGCGCCACGACCATCGACGAGTACCGCAAGAACATCGAGAAGGACGCCGCGCTGGAACGGCGCTTCCAGCCGGTGCTGATCGCCGAGCCCACGGTCGAGGAGACGGTCCAGATCCTGGAGGGCCTGCGCGACCGCTACGAGGCGCACCACGGCGTGAAGTTCACCGATGAGGCACTCCTGGCCGCGGCGGCGATGTCCGACCGCTACATCTCCGACCGCTTCCTGCCGGACAAGGCCATCGACCTGATCGACCAGGCCGGCGCCCGCATCCGGCTGCGCAACCTGGGCAAGTCCACCGAGGCCATCGAGCGCGAGGACAAGCTGGCCAAGCTCACCCGCGAGCGCGACGAGGCCGTGTCCTCGGAGAACTACGACCGCGCCAAGCAGTTGAAGGGCCAGATCGAGGAGATCAGCGACGAGGTGGCCACCATCGAGGAGCGCCGCGAGGGCGCCCTGAAGGTGACCGAGAACGACATCGCCGAGGTCGTCTCCCGGCGCACCGGCATCCCGGTCGCGCAGCTGAACGAGGACGAGAAGACGCGCCTGCTGAAGCTGGAGGAGTCCCTGCACGACCGCGTGGTCGGCCAGCAGGAGGCGGTCACCGCGATCGCCGAGGCCGTCCGCCGCTCCCGGGCCGGCATGGGCGACCCGGACCGGCCGACCGGCTCGTTCCTGTTCCTCGGGCCCACCGGCGTGGGCAAGACCGAACTGGCCAAGGCCCTGGCCGAGCTGCTGTTCGGCGACGAGGACCGGCTGATCCGCTTCGACATGAGCGAGTTCCAGGAGAAGCACACGGTCTCCCGGCTGCTGGGCTCCCCGCCCGGATATGTCGGCTACGAGGAGGCCGGGCAGCTCACCGAGAAGGTACGCCGCAAGCCCTACTCGGTGATCCTGTTCGACGAGGTGGAGAAGGCGCACCCGGACATCTTCAACACCCTGCTCCAGGTCCTGGACGACGGCCGGCTCACGGACGCGCAGGGCCGCACCGTCGACTTCCGCCACACGGTGGTCATCATGACCTCCAACATCGGCAGCCAGCTGATCCTGGCGCACTCCGGCCAGACCGACGAGATCCGCGACCAGCTGATGGACCAGGTCCGCGGCTTCTTCCCGCCGGAGTTCATCAACCGGCTGGACGAGGTGGTGATCTTCCACAGCCTCGGCAAGGACGAGATGGGCGACATCGTGGACCTGATGCTGGACGGCTCCCGCCGCCGGCTCAAGGCCCAGGAGCTCGGCCTGGAGGTCACGGAGAAGGCCAAGGACTGGCTCGTCGAGCGCGGCTACAAGCCGGAGTTCGGGGCGCGGCCGCTGCGCCGGACCATCCAGGCGGAGCTGGACAACAAGGTCGCCTCGCTGCTGCTGTCCGGGGACACCACCCCCGGGGACACGATCGTCGCGGACGAGGCCGACGACAAGCTGGTGTGCAGTGTGAAGCACGGCAGCGAGCCGGTCGGGGCCGGGGCGGCCGGCTGAGGCGACGAGGCCGGTTCGGGCGCCGCCGCGGATGGGGTCCGCGGCGGCGTCACTCGTTACGGCATCGCGCGTTACGACGTCGCTCGTTCGGGGGCATTCGGGCTGAGCCCGCGCGGACACCGTTTGTCGCAGGATCGGCAGGGCAGCAGGGAGCCGAACCGCGATGGAAGGAGCGCCCGTGCCAGGAGCAGAGGTTGTGGAGTTTCTCGCCCAGGTGGACCACGGCGACCTGTATCTGGCCAAGGAGCTGATCCTCGAACCGGGCAGCAGCTACCTGGTGGACTACAAGATCATCGGTGTCGCGGCCGGCGAGGGCGGGTTCGGGATCGGAGAGCTGCGGCTCAACGGCGTCACCCTCAAGGAGTCCGAGGCTCAGTCGAACGCCGCCACGGCCGCCGGCGAGGAGGTCGCGGTGGCGTCCTCGCACGTCGTGGAGACCGGCGAGACGCTGCCGGTGCTGCACCTGCGCTTCGTTCCCGCGGATGCCGGCGGCGGGTGCGTGTTCCAGTCGGCCAACCTGACCTGTGTGAAGCAGCGATCGGGTAGAAGTACTGATCAGGCCACACCGGGTTTGATCAGCCCCGTCTCGTAGGCCACCACGACGGCCTGGGCCCGGTCGCGCAGGTTCAGCTTCGCCAGGATGCGCGCGACGTGCGTCTTCACCGTCGCCTCCGACAGGTGGAAGCGGGCCGCCAGTTCCGCGTTCGACAGACCGCGCCCGAGCAGGCCGAGGACTTCGCGCTCGCGCGGGGTGAGGGTCGCGAGGTCCTTGTGCAGGGCCTCGATGCGGGGGTTCACCATCGGGACCGCGAAGCGCTCGACCAGGCGCCGGGTGATCGCCGGGGCCAGCATCGCGTCGCCTTCACGCACCATGTTCACAGCGGCGACCAGGTGTTCGGGGCTGACGTCCTTCAGCAGGAAGCCGCTGGCGCCGGCGGTGATCGCGGCGTAGACGTACTGGTCCAGGTCGAAGGTCGTCAGGATGATGATCCGCGGGCGGTCGGGGGAAGCCACGTCGCCGTCGGCCCAGTCGCCCCGGTCGAACCGATCGCCTCGGTCAGCCCGGTCAGCCCGGTCAGCCCGATCGCCCCGATCGCCCCGATCGACGACGATGTCCTCGGCCAGGATCTGCCGCGTCGCCTCAAGCCCGTCCATCCCCGGCATCCGGATGTCCATCAGCACCACGTCGGGCCGCGTCCGGCGCACCACCCGCAGCGCCTCGTCCCCGTTGGCCGCCTCGCCGACCACGTCGATGCCCTCGGACATCAGGATCATGCGGAAGCCGGTGCGCACCAGCACCTGGTCGTCGGCGATCACCACGCGCAGCGCGTTCACGCCGCCACCCCTTCCCTCAGCGGGATCACTGCGCTCACCATGTACCCCCCGGTCAGTCTCGGCCCGGCGCTCAGCGTCCCACCGTAGACCGCCAGCCGCTGGCGCAGCCCGGCCAGGCCGCGGCCGTTGCCGGTGGTGGCCGAGGAGGAGGCGGTGCCGCCGCTGTCGACGACGTCCACCTTCAACCGCTGCGGACTGTAGTCCAGTGTCACCCGGATCAGCGCGCCGACCGCGTGCTTCACCGAGTTGGTCAGCCCTTCCTGCACCACCCGGTACGCCGCCAGGTCCAGCCCCGACGGAAGCGCTATCACCTCGCCCTCTATCGCCAGGTCCACGCGCACCCCGCCGTTGCGGATCCGCTCCACCAGCGCCGGGATCTGCTCCAGACCGGGCTGCGGGGCGAGGTCCGCGGTGCCGGCCGGGTCGCCGCCCTGCGAGGTCATCGTCAGCAGCCCCATCACGTGCCGCAGTTCGGCCATCGCCGCGCGGCCGCTGTCCTCCACCGCCAGCAGCGCCTCGCGTGCCAGGTCCGGCGAGGTGGCCAGGACCTTGCGCGCCGCGCCGGCCTGCACCACCATCACGCTCACGTTGTGCGAGACCACGTCGTGCAGCTCGGCGGCGATCCGCGCGCGTTCCTGCTCCACGGCCCGCAGCATCGAGGACTCGCGTTCCTCCTCCAGCTCGTGCACGCGCTGCCGCCAGTTCCCGATCGCGTTGGCGCCCAACACGATCGGGATCAGGAACAAGAACGGCACGAAGCCCCGGGTGACGTTCGGGATCTGGCCGCCGCGCATGGCGGCGAGCGTGATCGCGCCGAAACCCAGGCTGTAGACCATCGCCGAGCGATAGGGGCTGTAGATCGCGGCGCTGTAGGCGGCGATCAGGATCGACATGAACGTGAAGATCGCGGTTTCGTTGGCGTCGGCGACATTGGCGTGCAGCGCCATCACCGCGATCTCGCAGGCCCAGAACGCGGCCAGCGGGAAGCGGCGGCGCACGGCCAGCGGCAGCGCGGTCATCACCACCAGGAAGGTGTCGCGCGGTCCCACGTCGATCAGGTGGTTCATGGCGTAGAACGGGCCGTGCTGGTCCGGGTTGACGACCGCGTGGTGGTAGCCGCTGTTCAGGGTGCTGACGATCATCGCCAGCGCCAGGGCGGAGTCCGCCGCCCAGGCCCAGCGGCTGGGCGAAGGCGTCGCCCCGGTCCGGCGGCGCAACGCGCTCCACGCGCCCCGAGCCCGCCCAGCCCAACCCTCGTCGTCCCTGTTCACCGGCCCAGTGTCGCAAGAACCGAGGCCGCCGCACATCATCCGCTCCGTCTACCGGCCTAAGCCTGCGGGATACATCCCGAGGATGACGGCGCCCCGGCATAGGCTCAGCGGTGTATCAGGTTTCATGACCCAGGCCGACGCGGCCGATCACGGTCCGTTCGTAGGTTCGTGGCCATGACGAATGCGCCCATGATCGACCTGCGCGACGCGACGAAGAAGTACGACGACGGCCCGCCCGCCCTGGCCGGGGTGACCCTGTCCGTGGCGGCCGGCGAGTGCCTGGCCGTCCTGGGCCATTCCGGCAGCGGCAAGTCCACGCTGCTGAACCTGATCGCCGGGCTGGACCGGCCCACCGGCGGGAGCGTGACGGTCAACGGCACCCGCGTGGACCAGCTCGGCGAGGCCGGCTCCGCCAAGTACCGGCGGAGCTCGATCGGGATGATCTTCCAGTTCTTCAACCTGCTGGACGACCTGACCGTCCTGGACAACATCCTCATCCCGGCGCAGCTGGCCGGGATGGGCAAGGGCGAGGCCCGGCGCCGGGCCGGCGAGCTGCTCGGCTCCCTGGGCATCGACAAGCACGCCAAGGCCTACCCGCAGCGGCTGTCCGGCGGCCAGCGGCAGCGCGTCGCGGTGGCCAGGGCCCTGATGAACCGGCCGGCGCTGCTGCTGGCCGACGAACCGACCGGCGCCCTGGACTCGCACGCGGCCGCCGACGTGCGCCGGCTGCTGCTGGACCTGAACAGCGAGGGCCAGACCATCCTGCTGGTCACCCACGACGTGGAGCTGGCGGCGACCACCGCGCACCGGACGATCGAGCTGGTGGACGGCGCGGTCGCGCGGGACGTGGTGAACCCGGGCGTGGCCGACGGTGCGGCGCGGGGGTACGCATCGCAGGCTGCTCAAAGGGACTCCTTCGGCTCTCCGACCACGGCGAACGCGGCCAACGGCCCGTCGGGAGCGGTCCGATGACGCTGCGCAAACCGCCGATCCCCCGCCGCCTCTTCGAGGCCGCGTTCCACGCCATGGCCCGCCTGCTGCTGGCGGCGAGCCGATGAGCGCCCTGGGCAAGGTGGTCCGCTCCGGCGTCGGCCGGCGCCGGGTCCAGTCCTTCGTCATGGCCCTGACCACGCTGGCCGCCGTGACCTCCTCCGTGCTCTCGCTGGGCCTGCTCAGTGCGGTGTCCGCGCCCTTCGACCACGCCTTCGCCAGCCGCGACGGCGCGCACCTGGCCGTCCAGTTCGACACCACCAAGGCCACCGCCGCGCAGATCGCCGCGACCGCGCACGCCGCCGGCGTCACCCAGGCCGGCGGCCCCTACCCGATCACCGCCTCGCTGGACGCGACGATCGGCACCGACTGCACCGCGACCATGGGGCCCGACATGCCCTTCGCCGGCACCTCGGCGCCCCCGGCGACGATCTCGACCCGGCCGAACCTGAGCAGCGGCTCCGGGCTGGACCAGATCGTCCTGAACCAGGGCAGCTGGCCCACCACCGCGAACCAGATCGTGCTCTACAACTGGCCCGACGACTGCCTCGGCAAGTCCGTCGTGTTCAGCTCGCTGCCCGGCAAGCCGTCGTTCACCGTCGTCGGCTTCGCGAACTCGCTGACCGGCACCGCCTCCGGCTGGACCACCACCGACGGCTTCGCGCGGCTCACGGCCGCCGGGGCCCGCGCCGACTCGCAGATGCTCTACCGCTTCGCCTCGGCCGGAACCACCGCCCAGGTGACCGCCGACCGGCAGGCGGTCACCGCCGCCGCGCCGGCCGGCTCGTACGAGGGCTCGCAGTCGTACCTGACCGCCGAACAACAGGCCACCGGCAACGCCAAGGCATTCGTGCCGTTCCTTGTCGTCTTCGGCGTCCTCGGCCTGTTCCTGTCCGTCCTGATCATCGCGATCGTGGTGAGCGGCGCGGTGGTGTCGGCGACCCGGCGCATCGGGATCCTGAAGTCGCTCGGCTTCACCCCCTCGCAGGTAGCCCGGGCCTATGCCGCGCAGGCGATGATCCCGGCGGCGTTCGGCGTGGTGGCCGGGACGATCTTCGGCAACCTGCTGTCCGTCCCGGTACTCAGCGGGACCAGCCGGGATCTGGGCGCGGCCGGGGCCAGCCTGCCGTTGTGGGTGAGCATCCTGGTCCCGTTGGGGACGCTGGCGATCGTCGGCGTCACCGCGCTCATCCCGGCGTTGCGGGCCGGCCGGCTGCCGGCCGTGCAGACGCTGGTCGTGGGCCGCGCCCCGAAGGCCGAGCGCGGCCGCGCGGCCCAGCGTCTGGCCTCCCGTCTCCCGCTGCCCCGATCGATGTCGCTGGGCCTGGCCCAGCCGTTCGCCCGGCCGGCCCGGGCCGCGCTGGTCGGCGCCGCGGTGCTGTTCGGCGCGGTGAGCGTGACGTTCGCGCTCGGGCTGGAGGCGGGGTTCAGCAAGTTCCAGGACCAGCGCAGCGCCGGGTTCGCCGACGCGTCGGTGATCGTGGTGCCCGGCGTGTCCGACGCCGATCACCCCGACATCACCGGCGGACAGTACGGCCCCAACGATCCGCGCACCCCGCACCTGGACGCCGCGAAGGTGTCCGCCGCGCTGGCCGGCGTCCCGGGGACCGAGGCCGCCTTCGGCTGGGGCGACAGCGGCGCGACCATCATCGGCGCGCCGAGCGGCGACCCGAGCGAGGTCGACACGGTGTCCGGGAACATGTCCTGGACCGGGCTGGAGCTGATCGGCGGCCGCTGGTACTCCGGGCCCGGCGAGGCGGTCCTCAGCGACCGGCTGGCCACCGCGATGGGGCTGCACGTCGGGGACACCGTCACCGTCGTGCAGGAGGGCAAGCCGCTGCCCCTGAAGGTGGTCGGCATCGCCTTCGACGCCTACCAGGGCGGCCGGGCCGTCCTGGTCGACAGCGCCGCGTTCAGCGCCGCCGGCCTGACCCCGCACATCGACCAGTTCAACGTGGAGCTGGCCCCGAACGTCGACGGACCGCAGTGGGCCGCCTCGGCCACGGCCGCGCTGACGCCGCTCAACGCCTCGGTCGACCACCAGCAGAACGGCGGGAAGTCCGACGTCGTGGTGACGATGAGCGCTCTGGTGGCGATGCTGTCGTTGATGCTGCTGGCCGTGGCGGCGCTCGGGGTGCTGAACACGGTGGTCCAGGACACCCGCGAGCGGATCCACGAGCTGGGCGTCTTCAAGGCGCTCGGGATGACGCCGCGGCAGACCGTGGCCATGGTGCTCACCTCGGTGGCGTTCACCGGCCTGGTCGCCGGGCTGATCGGGGTCCCGATCGGCACCGCGCTGGAACGGGCGACCATCACCCCGATGGGGAACGCGGTCGGGATGCACCTGCCGCCGAGCGTGACCAACACCTACTCGGCGGGGCTGCTGCTCCCGCTGCTGGCCGGCGGGATCGTCATCGCGCTGCTCGGCGCGATACTGCCGGCCGGTTGGGCGGCGCGATCGCGGACGGCCACGGCGCTGCGGACCGAGTAGCGCGCTGTGACGACGGTCACCTAAACCGTTTCCACGCAATCACGAAGGAATGCCGACCTGGCGGGGTTGATACCCTCGAAAGGTCGGCATTCCGCCGTGGCTGTTCGGTGAGTACAGCCCTCCCTCAACACAATGGCGTGAGAGGCAGACCAGCATGGCGGTCAGCGTTTTCGACCTGTTCTCGATCGGCATCGGCCCGTCGAGTTCCCACACCGTCGGCCCGATGCGGGCGGCCCGGATGTTCGTCAAGCGGCTGGACAACGAGGACCTGCTGGCGAAGGCGACGCGAATTCGCGCCGAACTCTTCGGCTCCCTCGGCGCCACCGGCCACGGCCACGGCACGCCGAAGGCGGTGCTGCTCGGTCTGGAGGGCCAGATCCCGGCGACCGTGGACGTGCGCGGCGTGGAGACGGACCTGGCCCGGATCCGCGACACCGGCCGGCTGCGGCTGCTGGGCACCGAGCACGGCACCGCCGCCGAGATCGCCTTCAGCCAGGACCGCGACCTTGTCCTGCACCGGCGCAAGTCGCTGCCCTTCCACGCCAACGGAATGCAGCTGTCCGCCTACGACGAGCACGGCGAACCGCTGATGACCAAGACCTACTACTCGGTCGGCGGCGGATTCGTGGTCGACGAGGACGCCGTCGGCGCCGACCGCGTGGTCCTGGACGACACCGTCCTGAAGTACCCCTTCCGCACCGGCGCCGAGCTCCTGGACCTGGCCGGCCAGACCGGTATCAGCGTCAGCGGCCTGATGCTGGAGAACGAGCTGGCCTGGCGCACCGAGAACGAGGTCCGCGCCGGTCTGCTGGAGATCTGGCGCGTGATGCGCGAGTGCGTCAGCAACGGCATCGCCACGGAGGGCATCCTGCCCGGCGGGCTCAAGGTGCGCCGCCGCGCTCCGGGCCTGGCCCGGACGCTGCGCACCGAGGGCAACCGCGAGATGCACGCCAACGAGTGGGCCACGCTGTGGGCGATGGCGGTGAACGAGGAGAACGCGGCCGGCGGCCGGGTCGTCACCGCCCCCACCAACGGCGCCGCCGGCATCATCCCGGCAGTGCTGCACTACTACGTCAACTTCGTGCCGGACGCCGACGAGGACGGCGTGGTCCGCTTCCTGCTGGCCGCCGGCGCCGTCGGCATGCTGTTCAAGGAGAACGCCTCCATCTCCGGCGCCGAGGTCGGCTGCCAGGGCGAGGTCGGCTCGGCCTGCTCGATGGCCGCCGCCGGCCTGGCCGAGGTCCTGGGCGGCACCCCGGAGCAGGTGGAGAACGCCGCCGAGATCGGCATGGAGCACAACCTGGGCCTGACCTGCGACCCGATCGGCGGTCTGGTGCAGATCCCGTGCATCGAGCGCAACGGCATGGCCGCGGTGAAGGCCGTCACGGCCGCGCGGATGGCGCTGCGCGGCGACGGCCGGCACCACGTGTCCCTGGACAAGGTCATCAAGACCATGAAGGACACCGGCCGCGACATGTCGGTGAAGTACAAGGAGACGGCGCGCGGCGGGCTCGCGGTGAACGTCATCGAGTGCTGACACGCCTCACCCTGTGGTGACGGTGACGGTGGCTCCTTCCAGGTCGGCGGGGCCCTGGGTACACAGGATCGCCCCGAGCACGTCGGCCGCCCGCCGCCCGTTCCCGGCGGCGAAACCGATCTGCCCGGTGGTCTGGGCGCCCGGGAACGCCGGCACGGCGGCGACGGCGCCATCGACCAGGACCGCGGTCGCCTTGCGCGCGTAGCGGGAGCTGAAATCGCCCCGCCACCAAGGAGAACAGCGGATGCCGCCAGAACCGCCGCCCGGCCGTGGCCGCCTCGGCGATGCGGTAGGCGTTGAAGACCGGCGGCTCGTGGCGGTCGGCCTCCGCGGCCAGAGCGCGCGACAGGGTGTCTTCGATCTCTGTCATGCTGTCGGCTCCTCCTTCTGTGCCGCCGTCTGCTGTGCCGCCTCCTTCTGTGCCGCCGTCTGCTGTGCCGCCGTCTGCTGTGCCGCCGTCTGCTGTGCCGCCGTCTGCTGTGCCGCCGTCTGCTGTGCCGTCATCTGCTGTGCCGCCATCGACTCGCGCAGCTTGGCCAGCCCGCGCGCCGCCTGGGATTTCACCGTGCCGAGCGAGATCCCCAACGCCTCGGCGATCTGCGCCTCGGTCATGTCGTCGTAGTAGCGGAGCACCAGGACCGCGCGCATCCGCGGCGGCAGGCCGTTCAGCATCCTGATGACGGCGTCGTGGTCGTCCACCGCGTGGGAGGCGTCGCGGACAGGTACGTCGTAGTCCGCCAACGACACCGTGACCGGCCCGCGGCCCCGGCGCCGATGGTGGTCGGTGGCCAGGATCCGCCGCACGTAGGCCTCCGGCGCCTCCATCCCCGCGACCCGGTCCCAGTGCCGATAGGCACGCTCCAGCGCGCTCTGCACCTGAACCTCGTGCGGGCCGGGAAGGTTGCATCCTCGCCGGAAAGGGTGCGCCGAGCCGCCTCGCCTCGCGGCTTGACACCGGAGTCCACCCGCTTGCATGGTTAGTTACATGAGTAATGAACCAAGGGACCGGTGATGGAGGAGGGCCGCCCGCTCTTCCAGCAGATCGCCGAGCAGATCGAGGCCTCGATCCTGGACGGTTCGCTGGCCGCGGACGCGCAGGCGCCGTCGACGAACGAGCTCGCCGCGTTCCACCGGATCAACCCGGCCACCGCGGCCAAGGGCATCAATCAGCTGGTATCCGACGGGATCCTCTACAAGAAGCGAGGGATCGGCATGTTCGTGGCGGGGGACGCGCGCCAGCGCGTGTTGGAACGGCGGCGGGAATCCTTCGCCCGGGACTTCGTGGAGCCGCTGCTGGCCGAGGCCCGGCGGCTCGGGCTCAGCTCGGCCGATGTGCGGAGCCTGATCGAGAAGCGGGGGGACCGACGATGAGCGCCGTGGTCGTGGAGAACCTGACGATGCGCTACCGCGGGCACACCGCGCTGGACGGGGTCGGGCTGGACCTGGCGCCGGACACCATCCACGGGCTGCTGGGCCGCAACGGCGCCGGCAAGACCACGTTGATGCGCATCCTCACCGGGCAGGAGTTCCAGACCTCCGGCCGGGTCGAGGTGTTCGGGCAGCCGCCGCGGGAGAACTCCGAGGTGCTGGGGCGGGTGTGCTTCATCCGCGAGGCGCAGAAGTACCCGCAGAACTTCAAGGTGCGCGAGGCCTTCGCCGCCGCCGCGATCGCCTGCCCCGGCTGGGACCAGGCCCTGGCCGACCGGCTGGTGGCGGACTTCGACCTGCCGCTCAAGCGGCAGATCAAGAAGCTCTCGCGCGGGCAGCTCTCCGCGGTCGGCATCATCATCGGCCTGGCCTCGCGGGCCCCGCTGACCCTGTTCGACGAGCCGTACCTGGGCCTGGACGCGGTGGCCCGGCACGTCTTCTACGACCGGCTGTTGGAGGACTTCTCCGAGCACCCGCGCACCATAGTGCTCTCCACGCACCTCATCGACGAGGTCGCCGACCTGATCGAGCACGTGGTGCTGATCGACCACGGCAAGGTGCTGATGGACGCCGACGCCGACGGGCTGCGCGGCCGTGCGGTGTCGGTGACCGGCCCGGCCGAGGCCGTGGCCGCCTACGCCGACGGCACCCCGGTGCTGCACCGCCAGGAGCTCGGGGGCCGGCTGCGGGTGACGCTGCTGGAGCGCCCGGAACGGCCGGCCGAGGGCGTGAGCGTGGACTCGCTGTCGCTGCAGGAACTGATCGTCCTCACGACGAACCAGGGGGACCAGGCATGACCGAGACCATCGAGGCGGCCCACACCGTCAAGCCGACCCGGGGCATCAAGGCGACCGAGACCGTCAAGGCGCTGCGCATCCAGACGCTGAAGCCCGGCACGACCTTCGGGATCCCGTGGTTCAGCATCGCCATCGCGATCGTCCTGTGCACGGCGCTGTTCGCGGTGATCGGCGACCAGGTGCCCTACCACAGCCGCAGCACCGGCGCGCTGAGCGCCTTCTACCTGTCCGGTGTCGGAGTCCAGCCGTGGTTGGTGACCCAGCTGTTCCCGTTCTCGGCCGCGCTGTCCATCACCCGCCGGGCCTTCATCCGGGCCACCATCCTGCTGGTCCTGGCCGAGACGGTGATCGCCGGGCTCGGGCTGGCGCTGCTGAACAAGATCGAGATCGGCACGGACGGCTGGTTCGTCCACATGCGGCTGCTGGACCTGCCGCACGTCCACCAGGACGACTACTTCACCCAGGCGCTGGTCTACGGCGTCCCGATGATGGCGCTGACCTCGATCACCGCCTTCCTGGGCGCGGTGTTCCGGGTCTTCGGGCAGTTCGGGCTGTGGGTGTGCTTCGTGGCGCTGGCCTTCCTGAGCGCCGCGGTGGTGGCGGCGCTGTTCCTGGTGCACGGGATGGGGCACGTCGGGCACTTCTTCGCCACGCAGCCGATGCTGGCCGACTTCGCGTTGTACCCGCTGGCACTGGTGGTGCTGTTCGGTACCGGCTGGGCCGTGCTGATGCTGCGGTCGCGGGTGTAGGGACGGTGTCCGGGTCCGGGTCCGCGACCGGAGCTCTGGCCGGAGGGGATCAGAGCTCTTCGACGACCCCGATGTCGAACTCCTGACTGCGTGCTTCGAACGCCACCCGGCCGGTGTCGCCTCGGTAGACGAGGCGGTACCGGCCTCGTGGCGTCTCCGGCGGCACCTGCCACTGGATGCGGACCGTGGACAGCGTGCTGTGGCGCGGGGCGGGCCGGCGGGTCCAGTACATCCGGGTCGACCAGTCGCCGTCGTCGGCGACGCGGTGCCAGTACAGGCCTTCGCGGCGCTGCACCTCGAAGTACGTGCCGCCGCGCCGGGGGTCGTGCGCGGGGTGGACGCCGGCGAACTCGGCGACCACGGTCTGGCCGTCCCAGGAGAACGACATCGCCTCGCCGATGTCGGCGTTCGGGAGCGGGCGGTCGGGCGCCGGCGGAGCGGCCCGGCGGCGTCGCCGGCGGGACAGGTCCGGGGCGGGCCGGCCGGGCGCGACCGGCCGGCCGTCGTGCATCGCCTTGGCCAGCAGCGAGGCATAGCGGATCAGCGCCGCCAGCTGCCAGCGTCCGAACAGCGTGCTGGCGCCCTCGTACATCTGGGCGTCGTACTCCTCGGGGGTGGTCACGTAGTGGCCGTAGGCGTTGGCGTAACCGGCCACCAGGACGTGGTCCAGATCCGCGCCGACGGACTCGGCGACGGTGCGCCGCAGGCGCAGGCCCGCGACGATCGTCACCTCGAAGGGCAGGCACAGCAGGTAGAGCGATCCGATGCGCAGCAACTGGATCGGCAGGACCTCCTGCCCGAAGGGGACGAAGCGGTTCAGGAGGCTGATCGGGGCGGCCAGCGTCTTCGGGGCCTGCGCGTCGCGCAGCCGGCGCGCGATGCGGTAGATCCCGAGGCGGGAGACGGCGTCCAGGAGCGGATTGCGCTCGGGGTCGGCGAACCACCAGCCGGTGGGACCGTCGGGGAGGGCCCCGGCGAAGGCCGTGGCTCCGGGGACGGCGTGCGAGGTCCGGTGCCAGCCGCCGTCGCCGGTGAAGCGCGGGCCGACTCCGACCCGCGCCATGTCGACGTGGATCAGCCGGTGGTCCAGGCCGCCCTCGAGGAGTTCGGAGTTCTCCTTGTCCGCCAACAGTTTCGCCGCGGCCTCGTACTGCCGGGTGCCGATGACGCGGGTGTTCTCGAACTCGTCGCCGGCCGGCTCGCCGCCCGGGCGCAGGCCCAGGTTCGGCGACATGTCGCCGGCGTTGGTCTGCGCGAACGCGGTGACCAGGGCCGGCCGCGCGTCCTCGGCGAGATAGTCGACCCCTGTTATCGCGCGCTCCCAGTGGTAGGCGGCGTAGCCCTTGTTGTCCGCGCTGACCAGGCGGTTCCGGTTGGTCATGCTCGTGCCGTGGACCGCGAACCAGCTGATCAGCCCGACCGGGACGCCGTCGCGCTCCAGGGTCAGCAGGGTGGTCGCCGGGTCCACGGCGTCGGGGAAGAACGCCTTGTCGGCGCTCGGATTCCGCTCGAAGGCGCGGCGGGAGCGGTTGACGCTGGCGTCGCGCAGCTCGCCGTGGTTCAGGCGCAGCTTCGCCGGCCGCAGATCGGCGATGGCCCGGCGCGCGGCCTCCACGATGCCGTCGACGATCGCCTGGAACGTCTGCGGGCGGAAGCCGCCGGTGGTGCTGTTGTAGACGGCGTGGTGCGAGTAGCCGCCGGGACCGCAGTGCGTGTGCGTGGCGGTGATGACGACGTTGGCCTCGGTGTAGACGGCCGGCAGGCGCCGCAGCACGGCCTGCGTCACGCTGCTGAAGACCAGCGGCAGATCGCAGACGACGAGCAGCACGCGGCGGTCCCCGTCGGCCAGCGCGAAGGCCCGCGCCCGCAACCGCGTGTGCAGCCCGGCCGCCTGCTGCGCCGGCAGCCCGTAGCCGAGCAGCCCGCACTCGGCGATCTCCCCGGTGATGTCCGCGATGCCCCGCCCGGCCAGGTAGCCCATGCCGATCACGTAACGCGCACCGGATAACCGGTGTCAAGCACCGCCGGGGTCTGAGACCATCAAGACATGGCTGACCAGACCGCGACCGGCGTGAACGGACCCCTGACGGTCCGCTACAACGCCATGCCCGCGTCCAGCCACGCCGGCCGCAACCGCGCCGAGGCCGTCATCCCGGCAGCGGAGCTGACCTGGCGTTTCTCCCGCTCCGCCGGCCCCGGCGGCCAGGGCGTGAACACCACCGACAGCCGCGCGGAACTCTCCTTCGACCTCACCGCCAGCACAGCCCTGCCGCACTGGCTGAAGGCCCGCGCCTTCGAGCGCCTGGCCGGCCGTCTGGTGAACGGCGTCCTGACGGTGACGGCGAGCGAGCAGCGCTCCCAGCTACAGAACCGCGAGGCGGCCCGCGAACGGCTGGCGCACGTCCTCGCCGAGGCGCTCGCCCCGCCGCCCCCGCCGCGCCGGGAGAAGAAGACGCCCGCCGGTGTCACGCGGCGGCGGTTGGACACCAAGACGCGGCGCGGGCAGACGAAGCAGTTGCGGCGGCGCGTCGATGACTACTGAGGCTTCCTGACCTTCAACCCGACAAACCGACTGCCGGGTACCACTCACAGCGGGCCGGCCGATGGCCGAACCCGCACCACAGCAGCGCGACTCGGCCGCGCGGCCCAGCCCCGGCCCTGGCTACTCGGCTACTCGGCCGCGGCGTCCTTGGCATCCGTGGCGCCCTTGGCGTCGGCCGCCTTCGCCTTCGCCTTGGCCGCAGCACCGGCGCCCTTGGGCCCGTCCTGCTTCGGCACCTCGGCCACCGCCTCGGCGGTGCCGACCGTCGCCGGGACCGCGGCGGCCTGCGCGGCCAGCGCCGCGTCCTCGGCCTCGAAGTGCTCCTGGGCGCGGCCGAGCTGCTTGCCCATGTTCTTCAGCAGGGCCCACAGGGCCACGCCGAGGGCGAGCACGATCAGGAACGCGACCAGCCCCGGCTTCGTCTTGTCGAGGCTGCCGCTGTCGGCGAGCACCGGTTGGGCGTTGGTGAGCAATCCGGACACAGCGTTCATGTCCCGCAGTCTACGAGCAGACTCCGGCGGGCTCGTGCACACCCTGCCCCGGGACCGCTCCCTGGGCCTTCTCGTGCTCGCGGACGCCCGCGAACAGGTCGTCCTCGGGCAGCGTGGTGTCGATCACCGAGCGGGCCAGTTCGAAGTCCTCGGTCGGCCAGACCGCGCGGCGGATGTCGTTCGGGGTGCGGAAGAACGGTCCGTCGGGGTCGATCTGGGTGGCGTGGGCCTTCAGGGCCGCGTCGCGGGTCTCGAAGTAGTCCCCGACCGGGACGCGGGTGGTGATCTCCCGCTGGGGCCAGTTCTCGCGCTCCTTCAGGAGTTCCCAGTAGGGGGATTCCAGGCCGCGGTCCAGCATCTCCTGGTGCTCGGCGTCGATGCGCTGCACGGACCAGGCCACGTCGTAGTACAGCTTCAGCGGCTGCCACGGCTCGCCGGCGTCCGGGTACTTCTCCGGGTCCCCGGCCGCCTCGAAGGCGGCGATCGTGATCTTGTGGGTCATGATGTGGTCCGGGTGCGGGTAGCCGCCGTTCTCGTTGTACGTGACCACCACCTGCGGACGCTGCCGGCGCATCAGCCTGACCAGCGGCTCGGCCGCCGTCTGGACGTCCTGGAGGGCGAAACAGCCCTCCGGCAGCGGCGGCAGCGGGTCGCCCTGGGGCAGGCCGGAGTCGACGAAGCCCAGCCACTCCTGGCGCACGCCGAGGATCTCGCGGGCCGCGTCCATCTCCTTGCGGCGCACCTCGAGCAGGTCGGCCTCGATCGCGGCCTGCACGGCCGGGTCCTTCTTCAGCTGCGGGTTCAAGATGTCGCCCCGGGAGCCGTCGGTGCAGGTGACGACCAGCACGTCCACGCCCTCGCGGACGTACCGCGCGCTCGTGGCCGCACCCTTGCTGGACTCGTCGTCCGGGTGCGCGTGGACGGTCATCAGGCGCAGTTCGTGCGTCACGGTGTTCCTCCATCAGTAGCCGCCCGAATATACTGACGCACGGATCCGACACTACGCACATCCGAATCGCCCCCGCCCGTGAAAGCCAGGTGAACCGCGTTGACGTCCGAGGTGCAGGACGAGGTGGTCGCGCGCTACGCGCGCTCCTCCGGCCTGACCAGGCGCTCGCGCATCGCCCTGGGGGTGGCCGGCGTCCTCGCGCTCACCGGCGTGGTGTCGTACATC
This sequence comes from Catenulispora sp. MAP12-49, assembly GCF_041262705.1. Classification (NCBI taxonomy): domain Bacteria; kingdom Bacillati; phylum Actinomycetota; class Actinomycetes; order Catenulisporales; family Catenulisporaceae; genus Catenulispora; species Catenulispora sp. MAP12-49. Next base: position 335,759 of record NZ_JBGCCP010000005.1, read on the forward strand.
GGCCTGAAGCAGGCCGCGCCCCCGCTGACCGCGACCGTCCTGGGCTACCAGGTCGCCTCCGACCACAGCGTCGACGTCCACTTCCAGGTGGACAACCACGACCACGGCAAGCCCGCGACCTGCACCGTCCGGGCCCGCGACTACGGCGGGAACGAAGTGGGCCGGCTGGACGTCCCGGTTCCCGCGGGCAGACAGACGCAGGTGCTCAGCGCGACGATCCGGACCAGCAGCCGCGCCATCAGCGGCGAAGTCCTGGACTGCCAGCTCACCTAGCCCCGGCGGTCCATGGGTGATTAACCCGCCGTTATCCGTCCGTGCTCCTTGTTACGATCGCCATTCTGTGTCTGACTGAAAAGCAGTGTCCGACCGAAAACCATGCGTGACCGGAAACCATGCGCGACTGCGAAGCATGAGTGACCGCGAAGCACGATCCCTCAATGTGTAGAACCCTAGGAGTACCCGTGACCCAGACCAACGACAGCGTCACCTGGCTGACCCAGGACGCCTACGACCGGCTCACCGCCGAGTTGGAGCAATTGTCGGGACCGGGCCGCGTCGAGATCGCGCAGAAGATCGAGGCCGCTCGCGAAGAGGGCGACCTCCGCGAGAACGGCGGCTACCACGCGGCCAAGGAGGAGCAGGGCAAGATCGAGCTGCGCATCCGCCAGCTCACCCAGCTCCTGGAGCACGCCCAGGTCGGCGACTCGGTGGAGTCCGGCGTCGCGGTGCCGGGCGCGGTCGTGACCATCGCCTTCGACGGCGACGAGGACGACACCCTGACCTTCCTGCTCGGCTCGCGCGAGGACGCCGCCGAGAACATGGAGGTCTACTCGCCGAAGTCGCCGCTGGGCGGGGCGATCAACGGCAAGAAGATCGGCGAGCAGGCCGAGTACGAGCTGCCGAACGGCAAGCCGATGAAGGTCAAGCTGCTGGACGCCAAGCCCTACACCGGCTGAGAGGCGTCCGGCACCCGCCGGCCGAGCCGCCGAGCCATCGAGCCGCCGAGCCGCCGACCAAGCTTGAGCGGCCCCCGCGTGAGGTTCACGCGGGGGCCGCTCGCTGCGTCTGTCTGTCTGTCTGTTTGTCTGGCCGGCCGGTCGGCGGCTCAGCTGGAGCTGGTCGAGGGATGCGACGACGCCGAGGACGGCGGCGTGGTCGTGCCCTGCGACGAGCTGGTCGAGCTCGGCAGCCCGGGCTGGCTGGAGCTGGCGGTGGAGCCGGTGTCGGTGGGCTGGCCCGAGCGGCTGCCGGTGCTGGTCGGATCGGTCGCGGTCGAGGACGCCCCGTAGCCCGTGGAGTGACCGGCGGTCGGGTACGTGGTGTACGTGTGGTGCGGGTACGTGTGCCCGTAGACGCTGGTCGAGGTGGGCACCGGCTCGGTCGGCGGCACCGTGTCGTCGGTGCCCGTGCCGGCGGTCGGCACATCGGTCTGCTGCGCCGGGCCGGGACCGGGGGCGCCGCCGTCGGGCGACTTCCCCGAGGAGCTCACCGCGAGCGCCACGGACAGCCCCAGCAGGGCCGGCAGGGCCACCGCCGCGGTGATGAGCGCCTTGCGCCGCATGTCGGGCCGCAGACCCCCGCCACGGCCGCCGTAGCCGGCGGAGGCGCCTGAGGCGCCCTGGTGCGGTTCGGCCCCGCGCCGCCGCATCGGGGGCGTCGGAGGCGTTGAGTGCATCGGGGGCATCGGGGGCTCGTTGGCACCGTGGTGGGTGACCGGGCCCGCGTGCCGGCCGCCGCCGGAGTCGGCCATCGCGGCCGGGAGGTCGTAGACGCGGGTCCCGTCCGAGAAGTCCGCGGCATGGCCGCCACGGCCCCCGGAGTCCGCCATCGGAGCCATTCCGTCGTAGAGGCGGGTCCCGTCCGAGAAGTCCGCGGCGTGGCCGCCACGGCCCCCGGAGTCCGCCATCGGGGCTATTCGCTCGTCGTAGACCCGGGTGCCGTCCAGGGGCGCCCCGCCGGGCATCGCGTTCATGTGCGCGGTCTCTCCGAGGGCGCCGGCGTGACCGTAAGAGCCGGGATATTCGCCCTCATAGTCCCCGCGGCCGTGCCGGGCACCAAAACCGGACGCGGCGCTCTCCCCGAACGCCGCGTCGCGACCGTAGCGGCCGTCCGGGCCGACGGCGTCGCCGTATAACCCGTCGGCGTAACCGGCGGCTCCGGCAACCCCGGCGGCTCCGGCGACTCCAGCGGCCCCGGCAGCACCCCCGGCTGCCGCGTATCCGCCCTCGGCCACGGGCCGCCGGCGGCGGCGTCCGCCGGAGTCGGTCAGCGTGTCCTCGTACCCGCTCGGGATCCCGGCGTAGCCGCCGTAGCGGCCGTCCAGACCGGGCTCGGCCCCGAGGTCCTCGCCGGCCTCCACGGGGCCGGCGAGCACGTGCCGCACCGCCTCGGCCATCTCGGCGCCGTCGGCCCAGCGGTGCGAGGGGTCCTTCTCCAGCGCGTGCCACAGCACCTCGGCGACCGGGGTGGCGACGTAGTCCGGCAACGGGGGCGGCGGCTCGTGCATGTGCATGTACATCACCGCGGCGGTGCTGGCGGCCTGGAAGGGCTGGCGGCCGGACAGCAGCTCGTAGCCCAGGATGCCGACCGCGTAGACGTCGGCCGCCGAGGTCGGGGGCTCGGCGTGGAAGAGTTCGGGCGCCAGGTAGGGGACGGTGCCCATCAGCGCGTCGGCGGCGGTCAGCCCCAGCGACTCCGGGGAGCGCGCGATGCCGAAGTCGGCCAGCACCACGCCGCCGGAGGTGAGCATCACGTTCGCCGGCTTCACGTCCCGGTGCACCACACCGGTCCGGTGCACGGCGCCCAGCGCGTCCAGCAGCGAGGCCAGCACCTTCATCGCGAAGCGCGGCTCCAGCGCCCCGGTGCGCGCCAGCACCCGGTCCAGCGACTCGCCCTCGATGAACTCCATCACCAGGAACGCAGCGCCCGGCGTGTCCGGATCGGTGGCGTCGGTGTAGCCGTAGTCGTACACCCGGACGATGCCGGGGTGGTCCATCATCGCCATGACCCGGGCCTCGGCCACGAAGCGGGCCCGGAAGGTCGGCGCGTCCAGCAGGGCGGGCAGCACGATCTTCACCGCGACGGTCCGGCCGAGCACCAGGTCGCGGCTGCGCCACACCTCGCCCATCGAGCCGCCGCCGATGCGGTCGATCAGCTCGTACCGGTCGTTCAACACCTCGCCCGGTCTAGGTCCTGTCATCGGTCCCCCCTGCTGCTGTTTGTTGCGCCCCCTTTCCCCAAGAATAAGACGCTTGAACATCGGGGTCGGTTGCCGATGTGATCGATCATGCCAGGATCGTGCTCGATATCACGTGGATACCGAGCGGTATTTGCGCACTGACAGCGGGACGAACACCAGCAGGATCAGCGCCGACCAGAACAGCGACACCCACGGCGCGTGCGCGATCGGCCAGGGCAGCTTCGCCCCAGGGGGATACCCGTCAGGGTTTCCCCATAGCGTCCGCAGCGCCTGCACGGTCGCTGAGACCGGGTTCCAGTTGGCGACGTCCTGCAGCCACTGCGGCGAGATCTTGCGCGAGGGCACGAAGGCGTTGGACAGGAAGGTCAGCGGGAAGATCCAGATGAAGCCGATGGTGTTGGCCGCCTCCACGGTGCGCACCGAGAGCCCGATCGTGGCACCGATCCAGCTCATCGCGTAGGCGAACAGCATCAGCAGCGCGAACCCGGCCACGGCCTTGAGGAACCCGTCGTGGATCCGCCAGCCCACGGCCAGCCCGCAGATCGCCATCACCAGCAGCACGAACAGGTTCTGCAGCCAGTCGGCGGTGGTCCGGCCGGCCAGCACCGCCGAGCGCGAGATCGGCAGTGAGCGGAACCGGTCGATCAGGCCCTTGTGCAGGTCGTCGGCCAGACCCACGGAGGTGGTCGCGGCGGTGAAGGCGAGCGTCTGCACGAAGATGCCGGGCAGCAGGAACTCCCGGTAGGCGGTCTCGCCGCCGGCGCCGGGCACCGGGATCGCGCCGCCGAAGACGAACGCGAACAGCAGCACGAACATGATCGGCTGGATCGAGGAGAAGACCACGATCTCCGGGATCCTGGTCATGCGGCGCAGGTTGCGCAGGGTGACGACCCAGGCGTCGTGCAGCGCCGTGGCCGGGCCGCGGCCGCCCAGCGGGGGCGCCGGGGCCAGCGTGTCCGAGCTCATCGCAGCGCCTCCTGCGGTTCGTGGCCTTCGTCGAACTCCTCGGCCGGCCGTTCCTCGTCCGCCTCGGCGGCCCGGCCGGTCAGCTGCAGGAACACGTCGTCCAGAGTCGGCCGGCGCAGCGCCACGTCGTCGATCGCGATGCCCAGGGCGTCCAACTGCCGGATCGCCTCGACCAGCAGCTGCGCCCCGCCGGAGACCGGCAGCAGGATCTCGCGGGTGGACTCGTGCACCCGCGGCTCGGCCGTCCCCATCCGGGTCAGCAGCTCCGCGGCCTCGCCGAGCCGCTCCCGGTCGGAGACCACGATCTGCAGCCGCTCCCCGCCGATCTGCGCCTTGAGCTCGTCCGCGGTCCCCCGCGCGATCACCTTGCCGTGGTCCACCACCGCGATCGAGTCGGCCAGCCGGTCGGCCTCCTCCAGGTACTGCGTGGTGAGCAGCAGCGTCGTGCCGCCCTTGACCAGCCCGGCGATCACGTCCCACATGGCGATCCGGGTCCGCGGGTCCAGCCCGGTGGTCGGCTCGTCCAGGAAGATCACCGGCGGCTTCACCACCAGCGCAGCGGCCAGGTCCAACCGCCGCCGCATACCGCCGGAGTAGGTCTTGGACGGCCGGTCGGCGGCATCGGTGAGCGCGAACTCCTCCAGCAGCTCCCCGGCCCGCTTCCGGGCCGCGGCCTTGTCCATGTGGTAAAGCCGCCCGACCATGACCAGGTTCTCCCGGCCGGTCAGGTTCTCGTCGACCGCCGCGTACTGCCCGGACAGCCCGATCGCCCGCCGCACCTCGTTCGGTTTGTGCAGCACATCGATCCCGAGCACCCGCGCCGTCCCGGCATCCGGTTTGAGCAGGGTGGTCAGAACGCGCACCGCCGTGGTCTTGCCCGCGCCGTTCGGCCCGAGCAGGCCCAGGATGGTGCCCTCCGGCACCGCGAGGTCCACGCCGTCCAGGGCGCGGACCTCCTTGGTCTTCTTGTCGCCGCCGTAGATCTTGACCAGACCCTCGGCCTCGATGGCTGCCATAGACCGACCGTAGATGAGGGGTCCGACAGCAGGTGCGCGGACGATCACCGGCGGTAGGCCGAATGGATGAAGCGGTGAGGCCCCGCCGGATCCCTTCCGGCGCTCGTTCACATCTGTTCTGCCCGGGCGAAACCGCGCCTCAGAAAGAAGTCGGCTCCGGCTGATACCCGGCAGCCCGCAGCCGCGAGATCAGCGTCTCGGCGTGCGCGATCCCCCGCGTCTCCAGTTGCAGCGCCACCTCGACCTCGCCGAAGGCCAGCGACGGCCGGGTCCACAGGTGCTCGATGTCCATCACGTTCGCGTCCGCCTCGCCGAGTTCGCTGAGCAGCTTCGCCAGCGCGCCGGGGCGGTCCGGGATGCGCAGCCGCAGGGCCAGGAAGCGGCCGGCGGAGACCAGGCCGTGGCGGATCATGCGCATCATCAGCAGCGGGTCGATGTTGCCGCCGGAGAGCAGGGCGACCACCGGGGCGTCGAAGGCGCGGGCGTCGTCCATCACCGCCGCGACCGCCGCGGCGCCGGCCGGCTCCACCACGAGCTTGGCCCGTTCCAGCAGCGCCAGCATGGCCTTGGACAGCGACTCCTCGGAGACCACGCGTATCTCGTCGACGAGCCGGGTGATCAGTTCGAAGGGAAGGTCGCCGGGCCGGCCGACCTTGATCCCGTCTGCCATGGTCGCCAATTCGGCCAGCTGCACCGGCTTGCCGGCGGCCATCGAGGGCGGGTAGGCGGCGGCGCCGGCCGCCTGCACGCCGATCACCTGGACGTCCGGCCGCGTGGCCTTCACCGCCGCGGCGACCCCGGCCAGCAGCCCGCCGCCGCCGACCGAGACCACGATGGTGCGCACCTCGGGGCACTGCTCCAGGATCTCCAGGCCGACCGTGCCCTGCCCGGCGATCACGTCGGGGTGGTCGAAGGGGTGGATGAAGGTGGCGCCGGTCTCGGCGGCGAAGGCCCGCGCGGCGATCAGCGCCTCGTCCACGGTGTGCCCGGCGAAGCGCACGTGCGCGCCGTACGCCTCGGTCGCGGCCACCTTCGGCAGCGGCGCGCCCTCGGGCATGAAGACGGTCGACTTGCTGTCCAGCAGCGATGCCGCCAGCGCCACGCCCTGCGCGTGGTTGCCCGCGCTGGCCGCCACCACGCCGTTGGCGCGCTCGGCCGACGACAGGTTGGCGATCCGCACATAGGCGCCGCGGATCTTGAAGGATCCGGTCCGCTGCAGGTTCTCGCACTTGAAGCGGACCTGTCCGCCGACCCGCTCCGAGATACTCCGGGAGCCCTCCAGGGGCGTCCGCCGCGCCACGCCTTCGAGCAGGTCACGGGCCCGCTCGATGTCTTCCAGGGTCACAGTCGCCGTTGACATGATCCCAGTCTCGCAGGTGATCGCCAGCCCCACGAGCGGCCTTCCGAAACTACTTGCATGGCGCATGCATCCAGGTATATGCTTGCAGCAACCAAGCATTCGGGCGCGGCAGGACTCGGCGGGAGACGAGAAGGACCATGAGCGGCGAGCCGTTGAGCAGCGAGCCTCTGACCGACGAGGAGTACAGCGAACTCGGCAAGACGATGGGCATGCTCTTCCAGCGCATCATGCGCTCCCGCCGGGAGCCCGAGGGCGGCCAGATCGCCGCGCTGAGCATGCTCGCCAAGTGCGGCCCGATCCGCTCCAGCGACCTGGCCAAGGAACTGTTCCTGGACCAGTCGACGGTCTCCCGCCACGTGGCCCACCTGGAGTCCGACGGCCTGGTCGAGAAGGTCGCCGACCCCAAGGACGGCCGCGCCACCCAGCTGCACCTGACCGACCTGGGCCAAAAGCACATCCACGACTTCTGGCACAAGCGCATCGACGCCATGCGCGAGGGCTTCGAGCACTGGGACCCCGCGGACCTGCGGACCCTGGGCCTGCTGATGAACCGCTACGTCGAGGACTTCGCCGCCATCGTCGCCAAGGCGCAGGAGCAGGCCAAGAACCCCGAATCACAGAGCTCTGACATTCCTCCCACACAACTCCAGAACGGCCCCTCAACGGCAGAAAGAACCGCGAATGAGTGAGACCACCGAAATATCCGAGAAGCTAGCGAGCCCTCCGGCGCCCCCGGTCGCCGAGGGCTCCACCATGAGCCACAAGCAGATCCTGGTGGTCTTCGGCTCGCTGATGCTGGGCCTGTTGCTGGCCTCGCTGGACAACACCATCGTCAGCACCGCGATCCGCACCATCATCGGCGACATCGGCGGCCAGAACGGCCTGGCCCGCATGCCCTGGGTGACCACGGCGTACGTGCTGGCCTCGACCGCCGCGACCCCGATCTACGGCAAGCTCTCCGACCTGTTCGGCCGCAAGCCGCTGTACATGACGGCGATCGCGCTGTTCCTGACCGGCTCGGCGCTGTCCGGCCTGTCGCAGAACCTGGACCAGCTCATCGCCTTCCGCGCGCTGCAGGGCCTGGGCGCCGGCGGCATCCTGGGCCTGACCTTCGCCATCGTCGGCGACGTGGTCCCGCCCCGCGAGCGCGGCAAGTACCAGGGCCTGTTCGGCGGCGTGTTCATGCTGGCGATGGTGGCCGGCCCGCTGCTCGGCGGCATCTTCACCGAGCACAGCTCGATCATCGGCATCACCGGCTGGCGCTGGGTGTTCTACGTGAACCTGCCGATCGGCATCATCGCGCTGTTCGTCATCAGCGCCGTGCTGCACCTGCCCAAGCGGCGGGTGAAGGCGACCATCGACTACATAGGCGCGACATTGGTCGTGGCGGGCGTGGTGTGCCTGCTCCTGGCGGCGCAGATGGGCGGCCAGCAGTACGCGTGGGGCTCCCCGGTCATCATCGGCCTGGCGATCGCCGGCGTCGTGGTCCTGGCGGCCTTCGTGATGTGGGAGATCCGCACGCCGGAGCCGATCCTGCCGATGCGCCTGTTCCGCGGCGACGTGTTCCGGGTGTCCAGCGTCATGGGCTTCCTCATCGGCATGGTGATGATGGGCGCGATGATGTACATCCCGTTCTACTTCCAGGTCGTGAACGGCGACAGCCCGACCAAGGCGGGCCTGCGGATGCTGCCGATGATGGTCGGCCTGCTGACCACCTCGATCAGCTCCGGGCGCATCATCAGCCGGACCGGCCGCTACCGGTTCTTCCCGATCGCCGGCATCGCGGTGACCACCATCGGGCTGGGCCTGATGACCACCATGGACGAGAACACCACGTTCTTCACCGGCGCGCTGTTCATGTTCATCGTCGGCCTGGGCCTGGGCGCCACGATGCAGGTGCTGATCCTGGCGGTGCAGAACGCGGTGGAGATGAAGGACATGGGCGTTGCGACCACGTCCTCGACCTTCTTCCGCTCGCTGGGCCAGACCTTCGGCGCGGCCGTCATGGGCGCGATCCTGACCAACCAGCTGACCAGCCACCTGAAGACCAACGCCGGCCCGAGCCCGGCGATGGCCCCGGTGCGCGACCACGGCATGGCGATCCTGCAGAGCGAGGGCCTGATGGCCAAGCTGCCGCAGTCCGTGCAGCACGTGCTGGTCCACTCCTTCACGCAGGCGCTGTCGACCGTGTTCCTGTTCGGGTCCGTGCTCAGCCTGCTCGCCTGGTTCGCCAGCTGGTTCCTGAAGGAGCACAAGCTGCGCTCGATGGCTCCGGCCGGCGGTTCGAAGCAGAGCGCCGCCGACGTGGAGGCCCCGGCGTTGGCCCACTGACGATTCCGCTTTGCCGGATACTTAGTGCGCACAACTAAGAACACTGCGGTGCCCGAGTTTCCCCGGGCGCCGCAGTGTTCTGCTTTAGCTCTACTCCGTCTTTCCCGCCGCTAGTCCACGCGGTCGGCCGACCAGTACGCGTCCCCGCGCAGGATCAGCGCCGCGGCGCCGACCAGACCGGCGTCCTGGCCCAGATCGGCCGGGACCACCTTCAGGTTCTTGGTGAAGTCCAGGCGCGCGTGCCGGTACAGCGCGGCGCGCAGCGGCTCGAAGAGGAGCTCGCCGGCCTGCACGATCCCGCCGCCGATGGTCACCAACTCCAGGTCGCACATGGCCGCCGCCCCGGCGATCGCGACGCCCAGGGCGGTCCCGGCGCGGGTGAACGCGGCCTCGGCGATGCCGTCGCCGGCCCGGGCGTCGTCGGTGAGGTCCTTGCCGGTGCGGCTTTCCTGGCCGGCGCGCCAGCCCTGCGCCGCCGCCCACGCGGCCATCCGCGGACCGCTCGCGACGGCCTCCAGGCAGCCGGTACCGCCGCAGGCGCAGGGCGTCTCCTGGTCCACGACGACATGGCCGATGTGCCCGGCGTTGCCCTTGGCCCCGTCGATGAGGCGGTCGCCGAGGATCAGGCCGCCGCCGACGCCGGTGGAGACGACCATGCCGAGCATGTTCGCGGCCCCGCGCCCGGCACCCTGCCAGTGCTCGGCGGCGGCCAGGCAGATGGCGTCGTTGTGGAGCCGGACGTCGCGCCGGAAGTCGGCCTCCAGCCGCCACCGCAACGGGAAACCGCGCCACCCGGGGATGTTCAGCGGCGACACCTCCCCGGCCGGCCACCGCATGGGACCGCCGCAGCCGACGCCCACCGCACGGTAGGCGTCGCGCTGGTACGGCAGGTGATCGACGGCGTCGAGCAGCGCGGCGTACAGCGCCTCGCCGTCCGCCCCCGCCCCGGCCGGCGTCGGCGCCCGGAAGGAGGCCAGCACCTCCCCCAGCGCGTCGACGGCCCCGACCGCCATCTTCGTCCCGCCGATGTCGATCGCCAGTACCGGGGCGCCCCCGGAGGTGTCAGTCGCCGTCATGCTGCACACCTTAGGCGGTTTTGTATCAGCTTCCAGAGAAGCCCTGCAGATACGTCTCCTGCTGACGCAGCGCCTGCGCGGTGGAGGAGGTGATCGACCCCTGGTTCTCCAGCGAGGTGATGGTCCGGGCGAGCGAGGCCAGCGCCTGGTTGTAGGCGTTGGAGCCGACCTGCGTGCTGCGCAGCTGGTTGACGATGTTGGTCAGGCTGCTCCGGGCGCTGGTGACGGTGACCTGGGTGGTGATGATGGTGGTGATCTGGGTTTCCGACTGCTGCGGGCTGGTCGGGAGGCCGGGCGCCGCGGGGCCGGTGCTGGGGGCACTGGGTGCGGTGCTCGGGGCGCCGGGGGCGCTCGGGGCGGTACCCGGCGCGCCGGGTGCTGAGCTCGGGGCGGTGTTCGGCGCTGTGCTCGGCGCAGTGTTCGGCGCAGTGGGAACGCCGCCGGGGGCGGTCGAGCCGGCGGTGGAGGCGCCGGTGCTGCCGGAGGCGCCGGCGTTCGGGCTGCTCGAAGCGCTCGAACCGCCGGCCGTGTCGCTGCCGGACCCGCTCGGCGAGATGCTGGGAACCCCGGCCGACGCGCCGGTGTTCGCGGTGCTGGCGGTACTCGCACCGCTCGGGAGCGAGGAGCCGCCTGCGGCTGCGGAGGTGGACGAGTTCGTCGACGGACCCGACGCGGAGGAGTGGCTGTTGTTGCCGTGGACGGCGTAGCCGATGCCGATGCCGACCAGAACGCCGACCAGAACGCCGCCGGAGGCGAGCGCCCAGGGACGCGGCTTCGGGGACGCTCCGGCGACGAGGCCGCCCGAGGATCCGCCGGCCGACGTGGACGAGCCGGCTATGAAGCCGCCCGAGGCGGCTGCGGTTGTCGCACCGCCGGCCGAGGCACCGGATGCCGCGCCGGTCGCTCCGCTCGCCGAACCTGTTGCCGCACCACCGGTTGCCGCACCGGTCGCACCTGCCGCCGCGGCTTCGGAACCGGCCAGCTCCGCGCCGATCACCAACCCGGCAACACCGCCGGCCAGCGCGCCGGTCGCAGTCGCCGCCCCGGTGGAGCGTTGCGCGGGCAGCTGCTGGGTTTCGGCGCTCGATGCCGCCACTTCGGCCAGCGCCGCCGCCACCGCCACCGCACTGGCCGCTTCGATCGCAGAGGCCTGCTTCGTCTCGGCGGCGGCCGTGGCCTCGGCCCGAGCCGCCTCGACTTCCGCGGCATGAGCGACGGTCGCTTCGGCGAGCGCCGCGATCACCGCGGTCTCGACCACGGCGGACTGCCCCGCCCGCGCAGCTTCGGCGGCCTCGGCGCGAGCCGCCTCGACCTCGGCGGCGCGAGCAACAGCCGCCTCGGCGACCGCGGCGGCCACAGCGGCCTCGATCGCAGCAGCCTGCCGCGCCTCAACAGCCTCCATCTCGCCACGGTGCCGCGCCTCGACCTCAGCCACCGCCGCCGCAACAGCCGCAGCCACCACGACTTCCCCGGACTCGGCGTGGCTCTCAGCCCGCGTCGACTCCAGCTCGGCACGATGCCGTTCCTCAGCCTCAGCGACAGCGGCCGCCACCGCGGCAGTGGTCGCGACAGCCAGCGCTTCCTCGCCGGCCGAAGCGTGCTCAGCCCGCGTCGACTCCAGCGTCGCCGAATGCCGCGCCTCGGCCGCCTCCAGCTCCGCGTGGTGCGTGGCCTCCGCCTCGGCGAGTGCCAGCGCTACGGCGGCCTCCGATGCGGCGGTGACCGCTTGCTCGTTCGACGCGGCGTGGGCGGCCTCGACTTCGGCGAGGGCCTGGGCGACGGCTGCGGCGATGGCCGCCTCGGTCAGCTCCGCTGTCGCGGACTGCTGGTCGGCCAGGGCTGTGGCGACCGCCGCCTCGCGTTCGGCCGCGTGTCGTTCCTCGGCCTCGGACAGGGCGGCAGCGATCGCCGCCGCCGATGCCAGCGAGACCGCCTCTTCGTCCACCCGTGCGTGGGATGCCTCGGCTTCGGCCAGGGCTGCCGCCACTGCGGCCGACGTCGCCAGGGCGATGGCTTCCTCGCGCGCCGCGTCCGCCCGCGCTTCCGCTTCTGCCACCGCCAGGGCGACCGCCGCTGCTGTGGCGGCCTCCGCCTCGGCGAGCGGGATCGTGTCCTTGCGTGCGGCGCCGGCCGTCGGGCTCACCGCGGGCGTCCAGGCGCCCGAGTCCGCGTCCTCGACGCTCGCGCCGAGCGATTCCGAGTGCGCCTCCGCCTCGGCTGCTTCCGCCGCCAGGGCCAGGGCCGCCGCGGCTGCGGCCGCGCGCTCCACCACGATCGTCGGTTGCGCCAGGTCCGCGACCGGGTGCGCGCGCAGTGCCTCGACGACCTCGGCCATCGACGGACGTGCGCCGGCTTCCTCCGACAGGCTCAGTGCGAAGGCTTCTGCCAGGACCGAGCTGTCGCCGAAGTACTCCGTCAGGCGTCCGACCGCCATCTCGCGCCGGTAGGCCAGAAGCATGGCGGCGTCGTAGGACGCGGCCGCGCCGGCGATCGCCGCTCCCCCGGCCAGTTCCAGGCCTTGCGCGTGGCCATGGTCATGGCCGTGGCCGTGGCCGCGCCCCTGCCCGAGCCCCGAGCCGGCCGCCGCGGCCGAGCCCGCGGCCTCGGCGCGGGCGCGTTCCATGTCCTCGCGGACGATCTGCCAGCCGAAGACCCCCGTGTACAGCAGCCATGCCAGCCCGTACACGTCGTCCGCGGCGGTGGCCGCCGCGCCGCCGAGGCGTGCCGCCGTCAGGAAGCCGCTCGAGGCCTCGGCGGCGACCGCGGCCGCGTCGCCCTCGAAGGCCAGGCCCAGGGCCAGGTCCACGAAGACGGTGTCCTTGCCGAGCCAGATCGAGTCGGTGTGCATCCAGCCGTGGACCAGGCCGGCGGCGTGGACGCGTTCGAAGACCTCGGCGACGTTCAGTGCCAGGACGCCGATCTCGGCCGAGGTCAGCACGCTCTTCATCAGCCGCGCGGTGAGCGAGGACCCCTTGTCCTGGTCGTACACCGCGAACTCGATGTAGCTGTCGCTCTTGTGGATCAGTTTGTGGGAGTGCTGATCGTGGTCGGTGACCACGCGGTCCTCGTGCGCGATGCGCTTCTGCCCGGCCTCGCGGACCACGGCGATCGCCGGATGCTCGACGTGCGTCAGCGCCGAGACCGCGTTCTCCAGGCCGCCCGAGGCCGAGATCTGGATCCAGACCCGGCGCCGGCGCACCGAGTCGGAGGCGAGCCACAGCTCTCCGATCCCGCGGTGCCACAGCCGCCGGGACAAGGTGTAGCGACCAGCCAGGACGATGCCCGCGGAGACTCCCGATATACCTGCCACGGCGGCTAATTGTGCACAGTGTTCGACCCCTTGGACAGCGGGGGGACAGTCCTGCGAAGCGTATTTTCGTCTAGTCGCCCCGGACGTTCACCGGACGGCCTCTCACCTGCGTTCCGCGGCTATCACCACGGCCACTCCGAGCACCACGATCAGCCCTCCGACCACCACCGCGACGGTGATGGTCTCGCTCAGGAAGAGCGCCCCAAGTGCGACGGCGACAACAGGGTTCACATATGCATATGTTGCTACTGTGGAAATCGGCGCGTTCTTCAATAGCCACACATAGGACGAGAACGCCACAAGCGATCCCGCGCCGACCAGATAAACCGTCGCCCAGACGGACGTGGCGGTGATCGCGCCGGGGTGGAAGTGCTCGCCGTGCAGCACCGCCGCGATGCCGCAGCCGATGCCGCCGAACACCATCTGGTACGCCGACGCCACGAACGGGTCCTTCGGCGGCGTCAGCCACGCCTTGGACGCCACCGAGCCGAAGGCCCAGCTGATCGAGGCGATGAGCACGAGTACGACACCGAGCACGTAGTTGTGGGCCCCGCCCCCGCCGGGACGCATCAAGACCACGAGCCCGGCGAAGCCGATGAGGACGCCGACCAGCATCGGCAGGGTCGGCCGGTCCTTGGCCACGGCACGCCACACCACGATCCACAGCGGCACGGACGCCACCAGGAGCGCGGAGGTCCCGGAGGGGATGTACTGCTCCGAGAGCACCACGAAGCCGTTCCCGCCGAGCAGCAGCAGGGTGCCGATCAGCGCGGCCGAGGCCAGCTGCCCGCGCGTGACGCGCAGCGCCGAGGGGCCGCGGCGGATCGCGAGGAAGGTGCCGAGGATCAGGCCCGCAAGAGTGAAGCGCAGCGCCGCGGACGACAGCGGCGGGATGGATTCGATGGCGTAGCGGATCGCGAGGTAGGTGGAACCCCAGATGAAGTACACCGCTGCGAGGGCGGCCCAGGCGGCCGTCGTCATCTGCTGCGTCGGCTGCACTCGCCGCGTTCGCGGCGTTGCTCCGTTCGAGTGAGCAGCTCCCTGCTCGGGGACGACTGTCATAGCCCTGATCCCTCCACGCCCCTGACCGTACGCGGCCAGCCTGCGGGATCTTCGGGATCAACGACAAGGGCCACTCGACAGCGAGTGGCCCTTGTCCGGAGTGGTGATCCGGCGCGACGACGTCCCCGCGATCAGCCCAGAGCGCGCAGGAGGTCGGCCAGCAGGTCGTCGACCGACTCGATGCCGACGGAGAGCCGGACGAGGTCGTTCGGCACCTCCAGCGGAGAGCCGGCGGCGCTGGCGTGGGTCATCCGGCCGGGGTGCTCGATCAGCGACTCGACGCCGCCGAGCGACTCCCCGAGGGTGAACAGTTCGGTGCGGCCGCACAGGTCGACGGCCTCCTGCTCGCCGCCGGCCACCCGGAAGGAGATCATGCCGCCGAAGCCGGACATCTGCTTGGCCGCGACCTCGTGGCCGGGGTCGTCGGGCAGGCCCGGGTAGTGCACGGCCGTCACCTTCGGGTGCGCGGCCAGCGCCTCGGCGATGCGCTGGGCGTTGGAGCAGTGCCGGTCCATGCGCACCGCCAGGGTCTTGACGCCGCGCAGCACCAGCCAGGCGTCGAAGGGGCCGGCGATGGCGCCCATCGCGTTCTGGTGGTAGGTCAGCTCCGCGCCCAGTTCCTCGTCCGACACCACCAGCGCGCCGCCGACAACGTCGGAGTGGCCGCCCATGTATTTGGTGGTCGAGTGCACGACCACGTCGGCGCCCAGGGCCAGCGGCTGCTGCAGGTAGGGGGTGGCGAACGTGTTGTCGACGACGAGCAGCGACCCGGTCTCGTGCGCGACCCCGGCCAGCGCCGCGATGTCGGCGACGCCCAGCAGCGGGTTCGAGGGCGTCTCGACCCAGATCGCCTTGGTCTTGCCGGGCACCACCGCGGCCCGCACGGCGGCCGGGTCGGACATGTTGGCGGCGGTCCACCCCAGGCCCCACCGCGACAGGACCTTGGAGAACAGGCGGAAGGTGCCGCCGTAGGCGTCAGCCGGGATGACGACGTGGTCGCCGGGCACGCACACGGTCCGCAGCAGGCAGTCCTCGGCGGCCAGACCCGAGGCGAAGGCCAGACCGACACGGCCGCCCTCCACGGCGGCGAGGCAGTCCTCCAGCGCCTTGCGGGTCGGATTGGCGCTGCGCGAGTATTCGTAGCCGCCCCGCAGGCCGCCGACTCCATCCTGTTTGTAGGTGGAGACCTGGTAGATCGGGGGGACGACGGCGCCGGTCAGCGGGTCCGGGTCCTGGCCGGCGTGGATGGCCAGGGTCTCGAAGGCGGCGTTGGCGTGGGCGTCAGATGCGGACATGGGCCTTAGGTTACGCGTTCGGCGCGGGCCGGCCCGGTGTGGCGGGCGTGGTGCGCGGTGGCGTGGTCGGGGTGAGGGTGGCAGCGACCGCGGCCTCACCCTCCATGGCCTCCATCTCGGCCATCAGAGCGGCGGCTTCACCCATCCGACGTACCCGCCGCCGATCCAGCACCCGAGTCCGCTGCCGCACGACGTACATCAGCACCGCGGCACCCAGGACCAGCACCAGCGCGAACAGCACGAGCAGCACCTGCCACGCCCCGGCCTCGGCCGCCCCGTGCCGCGGCGTCGACGTGCCGATCTGCACCGGAGCACTGGGTACGTAGGGCGTGGTGTCACCGGCCAGCCCGCTCGGTATGCCGAGCCCGTCGAGCATTCCCGCGATCAGCGAACCCATCGGCGCCTCCCGAGCCCCAGTCGTATCACCCGAAAAGGACGATACCTAGCTTTTGGGACATCGCACGCCGGCGAACTGCCCGCACAGCGCCACGCAACCTCCGAAGCGATCGCACGTCATACAGGCGACAGCATGGTCCATCCGGGAGGGGAACAAACGATGATGCGCTCACGCATCGCCACAGCCGCGGTCGCCGCGACGCTGGTCGCAGGCCTCGGGGCGTGCAGCAGCACGTCGAAGGGGGCGCCGGGGGGCGCTCCGACGGCGGCGGGGACCTCGGCGAGCGCGACGGTGCCGAGTGCCACGGCGACCACCCCGGCAAGCACCGCGTCGGATGCCTCGGGCGCCTCGGGCGCTTCGGGCACGCCGGCCGCGTTCAGCGCCGACCAGCTGGAGACCATGCGCGCCAAGGTGGCCGCCGTGTACGGGGAGGGCGTCACCGCTCCGGCGCCGCAGCTCTTCCAGATGACGCCCGATCCGAAGGAACTCGCCGCCGACTTCGACAGCGCGACGACGATGAAGGCCCTGTGGGGCTCGGGTGGCACCGGGGCCGACCGGCTGATGGACTGCGGCACGGCCAAGTACGACGGCGTCGCCATCGGAGCGGTGCAGAGCTCCGGCGAGACGACGACCGTCCCCGTCACGCTCTATCAGGGTGCGAAGGCCGGGGGCCGCGAGATCACCGTGACCGTGGATCCGGGTACGGGTGTCATCAAGGGCGTGTCGTGCGGGACGCCGAAGGCCGCGGACTTCCCGGGCATCTCGCCGATCGCGGCGTACTACGGCGCGACGGCCAACATGGACACCGCGGTGCTCAACGACAAATCAATGCCTTACTTCACCCCCGCGTTCGCCACGTGGAAGCCCGCCGACACGGACTACAACAGGGAGACTTGCACGCAGGACGTGCCGGACTTCTGGATCGTCGCCCTGACCGGCGCGACCTCCGCCGCCAGTGCCTGGGACTACTCGCCCGCCCCGGTCAGGACCATCGCCGATCCGGCAGAGCCGGGCCTGCCGGTCGGCTTCACCGGCTCGATGGCAGTCGACCTCGGCTCGTCCAAGATCTCGCGGGTGTCATGCGCCGCGAAGCCGTCTGCGACTGACAGCGCGCACCCGTCGCAGTACGCGGACGCTCTGATGGAGTACTACCGCCTGGCCGCAGACCAGACCTCGCTCGGTGTCGACGCCAAGGCCGCCATCCAGCCGTACTTCGTCTCGGACGCCGCTCTCACCGCCGCGTGGTCGGCGACCGGCCCGGTTCCGCTGCTGTGCGCGAACAAGGTGCCCGGAGCGGTCGAGGTGGCCGACGGTTCGACGCCCACCACCTCCGGCTCCACGACGACCTTGAAGATGGTCACCTGGCCGATGTGGCACCCGGACCAGCCCGGTCAGGAGCTCAGCAAGTTCACGCTCACCCTCGACACGAGCACGATGAAGATCGCCTCGATCACCTGCACCAAGTAGGCACCGCGGACACCGCCCGCGAGGCCGCCAAGGAAATCAGGAACCTGTTGCCAAGCGCAGGCTCTCGACCGAATCAGCACCGAGATACCAGACGAAAACCAGACGCGTACTAGAACAACGTCGGCGGCCCCACCGGCATCGGCTCCGCCAAGGCCTCCACCTCCGGCACCCGCAGTCGCACGTCCTCGTGGAACCGCCGGGCCAGCAGCGGGGCGTCGGCGTTGTCGGGGGTGTGGATGAAGACCGTCGGCGAGCGCCCCTCCCGCAGCCACTCCGCGGTGATGCCGGCCCACGGCTGCCAGCCCTCGGCGGTGAGGTCGGCGTCGTCGCGGCCGATGTAGCGCACCACGGGGAAGCGAGTCAGAGCTCGAGTACGGCGCGGGAGCCGCGGTTTCTTGGTCCAGGCTTCGCGCTCGGCGTCGCTGGTCGGTGGGGTCGCGTACAGGACCTGCGTGTCGAACGGCACCCACTCGGCGTCCGCCTCGGTCAGCAGCTTCTCCAAGTCCCGTTCGGCGCGCGAGTCCCCGAAGAAGGCGGGGTGGCGCACTTCGACCGCGTAGCGATAGCCCTTCGGGACGCGGCTGAGGAACGTCGCGAGCGTCGGCAGGTCCGCGGGTCCGAAGCCGGCCGGCAGTTGGATCCACAGCGCGGCGTGGCGGCCGAGGGGTTCGATCGCGGTGAAGAAGCCGTGCAGGGCGCCGTCCGGGGCGAAGACGTCGGGGCCGAGGCGGCGTTCGTGGGTGACCGGCTTCGGCAGCTTGAGCAGGAAGCGGAAGTCCTCCGGGGCCTGCGCGGCCCACATCTCGACGGTGGCGCGGGACGGCGTGGCGTAGAAGGTGGTGTTGCCCTCTACCGCGTTGCACAGCGTCGCGTACGCGGCCAGGCGTTCGCGCGGCGGCAGCGGATGGGGCACCAGCCGACCCTGCCACGGCCCCAAGGTCCACATCGCACAGCCGACGTGCAGTTTCATGGCTGCGAGCCTAGCGAACGCCCTGGATGGGGCCGGCGCGAAAGATGCGTCTGGCGTTCCGTGGGGAGTCAGCGTGGTGTGGTCCGCGCAGAGGTTCACCAGTGCTTATATGAGGGCCATGGCGTTCTTGTCCCGGCTGCGCGCCCTGACCGGCCGCGTCGACCGATTCCAGCAGCGGCACAGCACGCTGGCCTTCCCGGTCGCGGTGTTCCGGGAGCTGCAGACGGCGAAGGCGGGCTTCCTGGGGGCCATGCTCACCTTCTTCGCGTTCGTCTCGCTGTTCCCGCTGCTGCTCATCCTCACCACGGTGCTCGGCGTCATCCTGCGCTCGAACCCGAAGCTGCAGCAGGACGTGCTGAACTCCGCCCTCGTCGACTTCCCGGTCATCGGCGAGCAGTTGAAGAACAACATCCACGACTTCGGACGCAACGGGGTCGCGCTGGTGATCTCCATCGTCGTCACCGTCATCGGCTCGCTGGGGCTGGCCAACGCCGCGCAGTACGTGATGAACCTGCTCTGGGGCGTGCCGGAGGACCGGCGGCCGGGATTCCCCCAGTCCTGGCTGCGCAGCCTGGGGATCATCGGGACGATGGGGCTCGGGGTGCTGTCCACGACCGCGCTGACCGCGCTCGGCGAGTGGGCCAGCGGACAGTTCTTCAGCGGGGGCCTGCGGATCGTCCTGCTGGCCGCCTCGTTCGTGCTCACCGCGCTGCTGTTCTGGCTGGGCATGCGCACGGCCACGGCGCCGGAAGTGGCGGCCAGGGATCTCCGTCTGGCCGCGATCCTCACGACGCTGTTCTGGCAGGGCCTGCAATACCTCGGCGGCTTCATCGCCGCGCACCAGTTGCGCCACGCCTCGACCCTGTACGGGGTCTTCGGACTGGTCCTCGGTCTGCTGGCCTGGATCTATCTGCAGGCCCGGCTGACACTCATCGCCGTGGCCACCGATGTGGTCCGGGCGCGCGCGTCATGGCCGCGATCGCTGTTCGACTGATCCAGCGGTCCCTCAGTTGGCGCACTGGGATATACGCCCGGTGACCCTCGACAAACCCGGATCAACACCAGATGATCGTTGGGCGAGTCCGGATCTTCTCCAGGCGGATACCGGGCGGCTATGGGGCTGATCTGCGAGAAGCGATCAAGCGAGCCGGTCCCGTGGCACTCCGCGGATCGCGTAGGATCGCCTGAATCCCACCTAAGCTGTAAGGAACCGATGCGATGCGCCTGCTCGATTCTGCCCGCATCGGCCTGTCCGCATTGTTCCCGCACGGCCTTCTGCGGCACCAGATCGACCACCTGCGCCCCGGCAAGATCATGCCGCACGGTATCCCCCGCAAGACCCTCGCGGTGTCGATCGCGTTGAGTGCCGCCCTGGTGACCAGCAGTCCCGCGCACGCGGCCATCGCCTACAGCCCGCTGCCCAAACTCCCCACGCTGAGTGCTTCCGCCCTGACCGAGCGTTATGACATCAACCGCGCCGCGATGGCGAAGGCCGCGAACGAGGCCGAGTTCGGCGGCGACCCGGCGCTGGCGCACGCGCTGCGCAACCTGGCGGTCCCGACCCGCGACTTCCTGTCCTTCGACCCCACCGGCGACGGCCGGGGCATCGAGGTGGTCGGCGACCTGGTGCACGCCAAGCGGATCGCGGTCGTCGTCCCGGGCGCCGGCAACACGCTGTCCAACTTCGACAGCGCCAAGGGCCCCGGGGTCGGCGCCGAGGCGCTGTACCACCAGGCGATGCAGGACGGGGCGAGCCCGGACTCGCTGGCGGTCATCGGGTGGCTCGGCTACGACCCGCCGAGCATGGACAGCATGCACATCGCCACGCTTGGACACGCCGACTCCGGCGCGCGGGCGCTGAAGTCGTTCCTGGCGCAGATCCACTCCGTCAACCCCGCGCCGGTCTCACTGCTGTGCCACAGCTACGGCTCGGTGCTGTGCGGCCAGGCCGCGCCGCACGTGAAGGTCACGGACATCGCGGTCTTCGGCTCCCCGGGCATGGGCGTGGGCTCGGTGTCCGACCTGGACACCACGGCGCGGGTGTGGGCCGGCCGGGGTGCCAACGACGGGATCGCCGACGTCCCGCACGTCCAGGTGAACCTGCTCGGCGTCTCCGTGGGCTTCGGCGACGACCCGGTCGACCCGGCCTTCGGCGCCCGGCGGTTCGACGCCGGCAACGGCGGCCACAGCGACTACCTGCGCACCGGGGACACCGCGCTGGCCAACCTGACCCTGATCGCGCTCGGCCGCGGCGACGAGGTGACCTCGCCGCCGAGCGGAAGCTGATCGGCGAGCCGGGCGGCCGCATCACCATGATCCAGCCGATCCAGCCCGGCGATCCGGTCCATCCCGGCGACGCCGCCCTCGGCCCGACCCCCGACGGCTACCGCTATTTCCGCCGCTCGATCCCGCTCGCGCACTCCTTCGACCCCGGCGACGCGGCTTTGGACCGTGCCTTCGAGCGGGCCAGGGCGATGCTCCAGGCCTGGGGACCGCAGGTCGGCGCCGGAATGCGGCTCGAGTTCGATACCGCACACGGCTTCACTCCCCTGCCGGTCCCTGCGGTCGGGCTCGAAGGACGACTGCTCTCGCGGGTCGCGGGGCTGGTCCGGCTGCGCGCTCCCTTCCGGGTGATCGCCGCGGACTTCGCCGGCGCGGACCACGCCGGGTACGCCTACGAGACACTGCCCGGGCATCCGGAACGCGGACGCGAAGCCTTCTACGTGACGCGCGGAGAAGGGCTCGTCGAATTCACCGTCATGGCGTTCTCCCAGCCGGCTCTCTGGTATTCGCGCTTAGGCGGCCCCATTACGCGAATAATCCAGAACCGCTATACCAACAAGTACCTGTTGGCCATGGCCGTCGGTCCTCGCTAGGCGCCTATACCGTCGGAACCAACTCGAAGAAACGCTGTAGCGTTTTCGCCTCTCCGCGCACGAGAAGCGGTTCTCCGGGAATGCGGTGCCAGAGGAACAGGAAGAGATCCGAAGCCGTCCCCTCGAGGTCGGTGCCGGCCTGCTCGTCCTCGCCCAGCGGACGGGGACCGTCCGGGTCCAGCGCGAGGGACCAGACGCCTGAGCCGTCGGTCTGGAGGAAGCGGTAGCTCTCGCCCTCCATAGGCGGGGCCGACTTCGCGGCACGGCGATGGGGTACCAGGACCTCGAGGAACTGCCTGACACCGTCGGCCGCCAGTTCTTCATCCACAGGCTGTGGAGAACCGATCGCGCCCTCCAGATCCCACCGGTGCACGGCCGCCTCGACGGTCTGCGCACGCAGCCAGAAGCCGACGGTCTGCGACTCGCCCCAGGTCCAGACGGCCGTCGCGGGATCGGTCGAGCGGAAGGTCTGCGCGAGGTCGGTCGCGCCCTCGGCGAACCAGTCGGCCAGGTCGTCCGCCGTGGCCTCGGCCGGCGCCGTGAACAGCTTCTGCCGGTCCGGCGGCGGGGTCTCCAGCCGCTCCACGATGATGTGGTTCACCATCCGGTGCACGCGGCCCAGGTGCCGCACCAGATCCACGGTGCTCCAGTCCGGACACGACGGTACCGGCGGTGGGACGTCTGGCAGGGCGGCCATCAGGGCGGCGCGATGGAAAGCGGTTGTTTCCCTCTCGAAGTGCGCAATGTGGTCCACTTCTTCACTCTCCCACTGACTGTGCGCCCTGCCTAGGAACACGCTTTAGTGCCACACGCGGTTTTTCCGCTGGGCTCTCCGCTTGAGCGAACCGTTCAGCAGCAACAGCACGAGTCCCAGCACCGCCGCCCCAGCACAAGCGGCGAGGACCTTGTTCCGGCGTGAAGACAGCAGACCGCCCTTCGTCGCGGCTGCCGCCTTGCTGGAGTCCTTCAGGGCCTCGGTGGTCATGGGTCCCGGAGTGGACGCCGCAGGAGCTGACGAGTGGGCCGCGCCGCTGGTCGTGGGGGCCGGCGCAGCGGACGTCGCCGCGGCAGCGGGAAGCGGCGGCGCCAACGGAGCGGCGCCGGGAAGCAGCGGGTTGTCCTTCGCGACCGGGGCGCCAACGCTAAGCGCCGCCAGCGGATTGACGATGCCGTATCCATATGTGTTGTTGCGCTGTAGTCCGGCAGCGCCGCCGGCCTTAGTGGCGGACGCCAAGAGAGCACGGATGGTCTGCCCCGCCGTCCAGTCAGGATGCATCGCACGGACCACCACGACAGAGCCGGTCACATAAGCGGACGCCTCACTGGTGCCCTTCACCGTCTTCGGCACACCGTTGGTGTCCTCTACAGGGATCCCCACTCCGGGAGCCGTAAGGGCGACCTGCGGTCCATAACTCGAACCCGACCACCGGTTACCGCTGTCGTCGATCGCGCCGACCGCCACCACCCCGGGATAGGCCGCCGGGATGATGACATGCTCTGTCCCGTAGTTCCCGGCCGCGGCGACGACCACGATGTCCGCGGCCTCGGCCTGCTTCACCGCGGCCGCCATCCCCGGCGTGTCCGCGGTGCCCAGCGACATGTTGATCACCTTGACGTGCTGGGCGACCGCGTACTTGATGGCGTCCGCGATGTGCACGGGATCCGAGCCGGTGGCCTGCTGCATGCGCACCGGCAGGATCTTCGCCTCGGGAGCCACGCCGTGCAGGCCGTCGCCGTCGCCGGTCCCGGCGATCAGGACGGCCATCGTGGTGCCGTGGCTGTCGGTGTCGGTGTCGACGTGCGCGATGCCCGTGCTGTCCGGGCCGAGCGAGAAGTCCGCGCCGGGGAGCAGGTTGTCGCGGGTGTCCCCGAGCGGCGCGACGCCGGAGTCGACCAGTCCGACCGTCACACCGGCCCCTTTGGTGTGCTGCCACACCTGGTCGGCCTTCAGATACGTCAGGGGCCACTGCGCCGCCGGCTTGGGCACGGCATCATCCGCGCGCACCGTAGGGGGCATGAACGCCAAGGCGGCCATGCCACAGACACCCATGAGCGACCCCAAGCGGTGCGACATGCGCTATAGGATCGCGGGTCGTATCAGATAACGCAAACCTCTGTGAAGATCTTAATAGACCCTTTTCCGACACTAGGCGGAAAACACTTACCGTTTATGATTCGGCGTATGGCCCGTTACGAGTACCGCTGTCGCGCCTGTGGCGACACCTTCGAGCTCTCGCGTCCGATGTCCGAGGCCTCGGCTCCCGCCGTGTGCCCCGCGGGCCACGACGACACCGTCAAGCTCATCTCCGCAGTAGCCGTGAACGTCGGAGGCGGAAACAAGTCCGCCGCAGCATCCGGCAACGCTGGCGGATGCTGCGGCGGCGGCTGCTGCTCTTAAGATCGCCCTAGGAGCGCCCCAGGAGCGGCAGCCAACGGGCTGGCGGTTGAGGGTGGCCGTCAGCCCATGTGCGGGTACCGGTGGTCGACCGGCGGCACGAACGTCTCCTTCACCGTGCGAGGGCTCAGCCAGCGCATCAGGTTCTGCGCGGAGCCGGCCTTGTCGTTGGTTCCGGAGGCCCGACCGCCGCCGAAGGGCTGTTGCCCGACGACCGCTCCGGTCGGCTTGTCGTTGACGTAGAAGTTGCCGGCGGCGAAGCGCAGCTTGCTGTGCGCTTCCTCGACGGCTGCGCGGTCCGTGGCGAACACGGAGCCGGTCAGCGCATAGGGGGTCGAGCTGTCGACCAACTCCAGGACTTCGCTATAGCTCGCGTCGTCATAGACGTGCACCGCGAGGATCGGACCGAAGAACTCGTCGGTGAAGATCTCGTGGTGCGGGTCCTCGCCGACCAGGACCGTCGGCTGCACGAAGAAGCCCTGCGAGTCGTCCGCCGTGGCGCCCGCGAGGATCTCGACCTTGCCCTCGGCACGGACCCGCGCGAACAGGTCGCTGTGCTTGGTGAAGGCCCGCCGGTCGATCACCGCGCCGCCGAAGAAGGAGAAGTCGGTGACGTCGCCGTAGGTGATGGTCCCGGTGACGTCGGCCAGCTGCTCCCGCACGCCGGACTCCCACAGGGAGCGCGGGATGTAGGCGCGCGAGGCCGCGGAGCACTTCTGCCCCTGGTACTCGAACGCGCCCCGGACCAGCGCGGTGACCAGGGCGGCCGCGTCGGCGCTGGGGTGCGCGACCACGAAGTCCTTGCCGCCGGTCTCGCCCACGATCCGCGGGTAGGAACGGTAGACGTCCAGGTTCTCCGCGGTCTGGCGCCACAGGGTCTTGAACGTCTTGGTGGAGCCGGTGAAGTGCAGACCGCCGAACTCGGGGTCGTTCAGCGCGACCTCGCTGACCGCCAGGCCGTCGCCGGTGACCAGGTTGATGACGCCGGCCGGGAGCCCGGCGGCCTCCAGCAGCTCCATCGTGTACTGCGCGGCCAGCTGCTGCGTCGGTGAGGGCTTCCACACCACGGTGTTGCCCATCAGCGCCGGCGCGGTCGGCAGGTTGCCGGCGATGGCGGTGAAGTTGAACGGGGTGATCGCGGTGACGAAGCCGTCCAGCGGGCGGTAGTCGGTGCGGTTCCAGACCCCGGCGGAGTTGGCCGGCGGCTGCTCGGCCAGGATCTGCCGGGCGAAGTGCACGTTGAACCGCCAGAAGTCGATCAGCTCGCAGGCGCTGTCGATCTCCGCCTGCTGCGCCGACTTCGACTGGCCCAGCAGGGTCGCGGCGTTGACGGTGTCGCGCCAGGGGCCGGACAGCAGGTCCGCCGCGCGCAGGATGACCGCCGCGCGCTCGTCGAAGGGCAGCGCGCGCCACGCCGGCGCCGCCGCCTTGGCCGCCGCCACGGCGTCCGCGACGTCGGCCGCGGAGGCGTTGGCGGTGTCGCCGAGCACGTGCTTGTGGTTGTGCGGCTGGACGACCTCGACGCGCTCGCCGGCGCCCATCCGGCGCTTCCCGGCGATCGTCATCGGCAGTTCGTGGCGCTCGGAGGCGATCTCGGCGACCCGGCGCTGCAGCGACTCGCGCTCGGCCGAGCCCGGGGCGTAGCCGCGGATCGGCTCGTTGACCGGGGCGGGGGTGTGGGTGATGGCATCCATAGTGGTGCGGGGGATCCCCTCTTCTAGCGCTTGACGAGCGAGTTCAGGAAGAACATGACGTTGGCCGGGCGCTCGGCCAGGCGGCGCATGAAGTAGCCGTACCAGTCGTCGCCGAAGGGCACGTACACGCGCATTGTGTCGCCGTCGGCAACCAGGCGGTGCTGCTCGGTGGTCCGGATGCCGTGCAGCATCTGGAACTCCTGGGCGTCCTGCGCGCGGCAGGTCTCGGAGATCAGTGCGTGCGCGATGTCGATCATGCGCTGGTCGTGGCTGGCGATCATCGGGTACGCCGAGGAGCGCATCAGGGTCCGCATGGCGCGCACGTATGCCTTGTCGACGTCGTGCTTCTCCTGGTGCGCGACCGAGGCGGGCTCCATGTAGGCGCCCTTCACCAGCCGGACCCGGGAGCCGGCGGTGGCCAGGTCGGTGATGTCGCCCTCGGTGCGGAACAGCGCGGCCTGGATCGCCACGCCCACCCACGGGAAGTCGCCGCGCAGCTCGCGCAGGGCGCCCAGGGTGGCGTCGACGGTGGTGTGGTCCTCCATGTCCAGGGTCATGGTGGTGCCGGCGTCGCGGGCCGCCTCGGCGATCGCGATGGCGTTCTCCAGGGCGATCTTCTCGGCGTCCTTCGGGAGCTTCTGACCGAGCGCGGAGAGCTTGAGCGAGACCTCGGTGCGGTGCGCGATGCCCAGGTCGGCGAAGCGCTTTAGCATCTCCAGGTAGGCGTCGCGGGTGGCGGCGGCGTCGGAGGCGTCCAGGGTGTCCTCGCCGAGCCGGTCCACGGTGACCGCCAGGCCCTCGCCGACCAGATCGCTGATGATCAGGCTGGCCTGGTCCAGGTTGTCGCCCGCGACGAAGCGGTCGACCACGCGGCGGGTCAGGGGGAAGCCGGTGATCGTCCCGCGCATCTTGGCGCTACGGGACGCGGCTAGCAGCGTCTGGCTGAGCATGGCGGGCCTGTCTTTCCTGGTGGCGCACCTGGTGGCGCAGCGGTCGTGGAGCCTGTGGGGGCCACGCTAGATCGGTGTGTCCAGCGGGGATATGGACGACTGCCACGATCATCGCCCGATTTCGCCATACACTTGTCTGATGGCGACCCCGACCACCGATCAGCTGCAGGACCTCGTGGACCTGGTCTCCCAGCTGGCCTCGTCCTCGGCGACGTTGGAGGACCGCGACTTCGACCTGGTGGCCTTCGCCTCGCAGTCCGGCGGTCTGGACGTGATCCGCCAGCGCTCGATCCTCCAGCGGCGCTCCACCCCGGAGGTGCGGGCCTGGTTCGAGGGGTTCGGCATCGCGCGCAGCGACCGGCCGGTGCGGACGCCGGCGGACCCGGAACACGGGATCCTGCCGCGGGTGTGTCTGCCTGCGCGGTGGAACGGGGTGACGTACGGGTACGTCTGGCTGCTCGACGAGGACGGTCACCTGGACGACGCACTGCTCGCCAGCGCTATGCACGAGGCGTCCCGGGCCGGCGCACTACTGGCGCAACAGGCGCGGGTCCGGGAGCGGACGGAGGAGCGCCTCCAGAACTTGCTCTCCCCCGACCGCGCAGTGGCGGAGCAGGCCGCCGAGGAGATCTCCGAGCTGGGACTGGTGGACCGGGACCGGCGGATCACTGTGGTGGTCCTGGAGACGCGGGACCAGGACTGGCAGTCCGTACCGCTCAACCTGTGGCGGCTTCCGCGGTCCGTCCTGGCGGCCCCGGAGACGGATCACATCAGCCTGCTGGTTCCGGAACCACACTCCGTCGCCGATGTGGCCGAGCGTGCGTTGGAGCTCTATAGAGAACGCCTGGACACCGATGCGCGGGGCAACGTACTGGTCGGGATCGGCGCGCCGCGCGAGGACCTGGCCGAGGCCCGGTCCAGCTGGCGCGAGGCGCGGCTCGCGGTGCGGGTGGGACGTGCGGTCCCGGCGTTCCGGCCCACGGCGGTGTGGACGGATCTGGGGATCTACCGGCTCCTGGCGTGCGGTCCGCAGCGGGAACTGCGGGACGCGGTGGTGGATCCCGCAGTGCGGCGGCTCCTGGAGGAGCCGGACCTGCTCGTCACCACGCGGACGTACCTCGACCACGCGGGAAGCGCGCAGCAGACGGCCGCCGCGCTGAGCATCCACCGGCAGACGCTGTACCACCGGCTGGAGAAGATCGAACGGCTCACCGGTCTCGACCTGGCTGACGGTCGAGACCGGTTGCGGCTGCACCTGGGGGTGTCGCTGGCCCCGCTGGTGGGCGGGTGAGGCTCAGCTGCCCGGCTGGCAGGCCGGGCGAGACGTGAGGCTCAGCTGCCCAGCTGGACCGAGGCCTCGTGCCCGAGGAAGCCCAGCAGGTCCTGACGGCTCACCACGCCCTTGGGCTTGCCCTCGACCAGCACCACCGCGGCGTCCGCCGCCTCGAGCGCGGTGACCAGCGCGGACACCGGCTCGCCGGAACCGACCTGGGGCAGCGGCGCGGACATGTGCTCGTCCAGGCGGTCCTCCAGCGCGGCCTTCTCGTAGAACAGCGCGCGCAGCAGGTCCCGCTCGACGATGGAGCCGATCACCTCGGCGGCCATGACCGGCGGCTCCTCCTTGACCACGGGCATCTGGGACACGCCGTACTCGCGCAGCGTCTCGATGGCCTCGCCGACGGTCTCGTGCGGGTGCATGTGGACCAGGTCCGGCAGGCCCTGGCCCTTTCGCGCGAACACCTCGGCCACGGTGGGCTCCTCGGTGCCGGGGTTCAGGAAGCCGTAGTCGGCCATCCAGTCGTCGTTGAAGATCTTCGACAGGTAGCCGCGGCCGGAGTCCGGCAGGATCACCACGACGACGTCGTCCGGGCCCAGGCGCTCGGCGTACTCCAGCGCGGCCACCACGGCCATGCCGCAGGAGCCGCCGACCAGCAGGCCCTCCTCGCGGGCCAGGCGGCGGGTCATCAGGAAGGAGTCCTTGTCGGACACCGCGATGATCTCGTCGGCCACGTCGCGGTCGTAGGCGGTCGGCCAGAAGTCCTCGCCGACGCCCTCCACCAGGTAGGGGCGGCCGCTGCCGCCGGAGTAGACCGAGCCCTCGGGGTCGGCGCCGATGACCTTGACCGCGCCGCCGGAGACGTCCTTGAGGTAGCGGCCGGTCCCGGAGATGGTGCCGCCGGTGCCGACGCCGGCGACGAACGCCGTGATCTTGCCCTCGGTCTGGTCCCAGAGCTCCGGGCCGGTGGAGTGGTAGTGCGAGGCCGGGTTCTCAGGGTTGGAGTACTGGTCGGGCTTCCAGGCGCCGGGGATCTCGCGGACCAGGCGGTCGGAGACGTTGTAGTACGAGTCCGGGTGCTCCGGGGCCACCGCGTAGGGGCACACGACGACTTCGGCGCCGTAGGCCCGCAGCACGTTGATCTTGTCGGTGGAGACCTTGTCCGGGCACACGAAGACGCACTTGTAGCCCTTCTGCTGCGCCACTATGGCCAATCCCACACCGGTGTTGCCGGAGGTGGGCTCCACGATGGTGCCGCCGGGCTTGAGCGCGCCGGAGCGCTCCGCGGCCTCGATCATCCGCAGCGCGATCCGGTCCTTCACCGAGCCGCCCGGGTTGAAGTACTCGACCTTGGCGAGGACGGTGGCCTGGAGTCCCTTGGTGACGTTGTTCAGCTTCACCAGCGGGGTGTTCCCCACCAGATCGACCATGGACTCGGCGTACTTCATCGGCGGTGTCTCCGCTTCCTCGGGGGACGGCTGTCTACGGTGGCTCTCTACGGTGGTTACCAGCCTACGGTGCACCACCGCTCCGCCGTAGCCAACAGTGCCCAAGGTAAGGTCGCTGGAACGGCGGACATACTTCAGTTGAGGCTTGTAGTAGGAGGTGTGTCGACGATGACCGGGCTCACAAGGCTGGGTGTCGCCAAGCGCGTCGCTGCTGCCGCCGCGCTGAGCGGCGGGGGGATCGGGGTCCTCACGGGCGGTGCGATCGGGCTGATCGTCGCCGAGGCGAAACTCGCCCGGCGGGCCATCGGCCCCGCGAAGGGCGATCCCCCGCGCGCGGACGGGGTTTACGGGGCGTGGTACGCGGCGCCCGGGGTCGAGGTGATCCGCATCGCGGTCCTGGGCGACAGTTCCGCGGCCGGCTACGGGGTGACGGAGTCCGCCCGCACCGTCGGTGCGCTGCTGGCCTCCGGCCTGGCCGAGGCCGCCGGCTCGCCGGTGCGGCTGCACAACGTGGCCAAGGTCGGCGGCCAGTCCTCGGACCTGGGCTGGCAGCTGGAGCGGGTGCTGGCCTGCGGCCCGGACGGCAAGGCCCCGCACGTGGCCGTGATCATGATCGGCGCCAACGACGTGACCCACCGCGTCAAGGTCGCCGAGTCGGTCCGCTTCCTGGGCGACGCCGTGCGCCGGCTGCGCGCGACCGGCACCGAGGTCGTCGTCGGCACCTGCCCGGACCTGGGCACCATCCGGCCGGTGGCGCAGCCGCTGCGGCGCCTGGCGCGCAGGTGGTCCCGCCAGCTCGCCGCCGCGCAGACGATCGAGGTGGTCTCCGCCGGCGGCCGCACGGTCTCCCTGGGCTCCCTGCTGGGCCCGGAGTTCGACGCCCGCCCGGAGGACATGTTCGGCCCCGACCGCTTCCACCCCAGCGCCGAGGGCTACGCCACCGCGGCGATGGCCCTGCTCCCCTCGGTCGCGGCCGCGATCGGCCGCTGGCCCGACGCCGAGACCGGCGAGCCGGACGTCCTGGAGCCGGCCCGCGGCGAGGCCCGCATGCCGCTGGCCCGCGCCGCGGTGCTGGCCGCCCGGCACGGCGGCACCGAGGTCGGCCGCGAGGTCGGCAGCGCCGCCCGCGCCGGCTGGGGCATCCTGCGGCACCGGCGGCGGCAGCAGATCGCCGAGCCGGTGGTCGTCAGCGGCGAGGCGGCGGCCGAAGTAGAGGCCGAGGTGGCCGAGGTGGCCGAAGTGACCGAAGTGACCGCGGCGAAGGGCGCGGGCTCTTCCGGGACCGGCGCGAGCGCGACGGAGTCGGCCTCGGCCTGACCGGCCGAGGTTTGAGTGCGCCCCGGCGTCACCCGTGGGCCGTGACGCACACCGCGGGCAGGGAGACGGGCACGCTTCCCGGCGCGGTGGGCGTGTAGCTGATGGGGATGCACACGGTCTGGGTGTTCGACGGCGCGTTGTACCGCTGCTGCGCCGCCACCATCCGGTACGCCCAGAACCCCACCACGATCACCAGCACCACGGCGACCACCCCGGCCCGCCCGGAGACCAGCGTCCGCCAGCCCGGCCACGGCGGCTCGAGCTCTTCGTCGTCCTCGTGATCATGCATTTCCCCACCCATGGCGGCACACCTTACCGTCCGTATAAGGACCTTGACGCAGAAGACCGGCCGGTCTCCCCAGACCGGCCGGCCGCCGTGAGTGCCCAGAGCGGGAGTCGAACCCGCAACGCCATAAAGGCCGCGAGGTTTAAGCTCGCTGTGTCTGCCTGTTCCACCATCTGGGCCCGAAGTGATCACCGCCGATGATCCTTCGGGCTTCAGCGTAGCGAGAACTCCGCGAAAGCGTGATCGAGTTCCAGCGCTGGTCCGCAGAAGGTCCTGTTCGGGCGCAGGTCGCAAGGGGCGCCCCGCTGCACAGGGAGAGGACTTTCACCGGACTTCCGGTTGGTGTTCCCGCGGCGTTCGCGTCAGGCGGACGTCCATCGAGGGGAGCCGCGCCGGGCCTGCGGGCATTCAGGCGACATGCGGTGCGCGGAGGCGTCTGCCGGAGCCCTGTGAACGGGTGCGTGCGCGCAGGTTGAGAGCCCGCGGCTCGCGCCGGGGGCTCTGGGGGCTTTGGGGGCTTTTGAGTTTCCGGGGGGGGTGAGGGGGGCTTATCCGAATGCGCGAGCTGCGCGCTTCAGGTCCATCTCGTGGACGATCGCGTTGGCGTAGCCACGCGGAAGGTCGTGCTCGGCCCGGAGCCAGCTGACGCGCTCTTCGAAGCGCGGGAGCGACGGGCCCTGGTCGACCAGCTGGAACCAGGTGTCCAGACTGCGGCCGGTGGCTGCGGGGATGCGGGCGAGGAGGTTGCGATGGGTCTGTTCGGAGTGGTGGATCGTCATACGGGCGCCTCCGCGAATGGACTGGGCATACGGTCCGTGTGCGCCAGCGTGCCTGAGGGTCGGGCGACTGGCAAGAGGAACGGGACCTGGCGATTCCGGCGCCAGGCAAATCCGGGCGGTCGGTGACGTGCCGCGACGTTCCCGCGGCATTCGCCACCCGTATCCTTCCCGGATGACTTCCAGCACCAAACCGGGGGAACACAGTGCGGACGAAGAAGCTTCGTCGGCAGACCTGCTGGAGCGCGAACTGACCCAGCTCGCCGAGGGCTACCGGCGGCTCCCGCACTCGAAGTTCGGTCAGCGGCTGGAGCCCTACGGCGACCGCGCGCGGGCCGGTCACTGGCTCGCCGCGCAGGTCACGACGGTAGCGCAGGGGATAGAGCGCTGGGACAGCCCGCGGCCGCCGGCCTGGCGGGAGCTGCCGACGCTCGGGGTGTTCGCGCTCGGCGACCAGATCGCGGTGGTCGGGAACGATCTGTTGGCGGCTTACCGGGCCCTGAAGGACCCGCGCGAGACGCTCATCTGGACCCCCGGAGAGGGACGCGTCCCGGCGGAGAAGGCGATGGCGGCCGTGCTGGAAAGCACGACCGCCTTGCGTCGGGCGCTGTAGGGCGCTGTTGGGCGCTGTGGCGCGGCCCGCGGACTGCGCGGGGCCACGCCAGGGACTGCCGACTAGCTCAGGCGCTCCAGGATCAGCGCCATGCCCTGGCCGCCGCCGACGCACATGGTCTCCAGGCCGAACTGCTTGTCGTGCCACTGCAGCGAGTTGATCAGCGTGCTGGTGATCCGCGCGCCGGTCATGCCGAAGGGGTGGCCCACGGCGATCGCGCCGCCGTTCACGTTCAGCTTGTCCAGGTCGATCCCCAGGTCCTGGTAGGACGGGATGACCTGCGCGGCGAACGCCTCGTTGATCTCGACCAGGTCGATGTCGCCGATGGTCATGCCGGCGTTCCTCAGCGCGTTCTGGGTGGCGCCGACCGGGCCGATGCCCATGATCTCCGGGGACATCGCGGTGACGCCGGTGGCCACGATCCGGGCCAGCGGGGTCAGGCCCAGCTCGCGGGCCTTGGTGTCGGACATGATGACCACGGCCGCCGCGCCGTCGTTCAGCGGGCAGCAGTTGCCGGCGGTGACGGTGCCGTCGGGGCGGAAGACCGGCGCGAGCGTGGCGGTCTTCTCGTAGCTGACGCCGGGCCGCGGGCCGTCGTCCTTGCTGACCACGGTGCCGTCCGGCAGCGTGATCGGGGTGATGTCCTTCTCCCAGAAGCCGTCGGCGATCGCCTTCTCGGCCAGGTTCTGCGAGCGGACGCCGAACTCGTCCTGCTCCTTGCGCGAGATCCCCTTGATCTGCGCCAGGTTCTCGGCGGTCTGGCCCATCGCGATGTAGACGTCCGGGAGCGTGTCGTCCTCGCGCGGGTCGTGCCAGGTCTTGCCGCCGGCGGCGAACTCGTTGGTGCGGTTCACCGCGTCGGCGAACAGCGGGTTCTGGGTGTCCGGCAGGCCGTCGGAGGAGCCCTTGGCGTAGCGCGACACGGTCTCGACGCCGGCGGAGATGAAGACGTCGCCCTCGCCGGCCTTGATCGCGTGGAAGGCCATCCGCGTGGTCTGCAGCGAGGAGGCGCAGTAGCGGGTGATGGTCGCGGCCGGGAGGTGGTCGTAGCCCAGCAGCGTGGCGACGACGCGGCCCATGTTGTAGCCGGACTCCCCGCCCGGCAGGCCGCAGCCCAGGTACATGTCGTCGATCTCGCGCGGGTCCAGGCCGGGCACCTTGTCCAGCGCGGCCCGCACCATCTGCGCGGTGAGGTCGTCGGGCCGGATGGAGGTCATCGAACCCTTGAAGGCGCGGCCGATCGGGGAACGCGCGGTGGAGACGATCACTGCCTCGGGCATAAAGGTCACTCCTTGCGAGGGGGGCCGGGGTCGCCTGCCGGCTTCAGGGCCGCGCGGTCGGCGCCGCGATGGTGTCGGTGTCAGCGTAGTTCGCCAAGCTACCGCTTGGTAATGCCGGGTGTGGGAGAACACACCCGGTTTCCCACCCTAGGCCGCCGCCCACCTTTCCACCCGGATTCCACCCCCGGTTGGAAGCACCGGAGGGGCCGGGAGCGAGAAGATCGGGGACATGGCAGTGCTGACAGCGAACATGATGGACCGCAAGGGCTACTTCTGGGGCATCCAGGCCCTGCGCAGCGGAGGTCTGGTGGCCCTGGGCATCACCCTGTTCGGGGTGAGCCCCAAGCCGGGCCTGCACGGCCGCGGGCTGGCCATCACGATCACCCTGGCCGTGGTGGCGGCAGCCTGGATCGGGATGATCGTGTTCGACATCCGCAAGTGGCGGATCCAGTACCCGCTGTTCCTGCTGGCACTCAGCGGCGGCGTGCTGTCGATACTGCAGCAGGGGCCGGCGATCTTCGTCCCGGCGATCGCGGCCTTCTCCGCGGGCTCGAACCTGGAGCCGCAGATCTCGACGGCGGTGGCGGTGACCGGAGCCCTGTCCCTCACCGCGACCGCACTGGTGGTCGGCGCGTCGACGACGGCGGTGCTGGGCTTCGTGGTGATCCTGGCGACGGCCCTTGCCATGGGCATGATCCGCTACGCCATCGCCGAGCGCGCGAACACGGCCGAACAGCTGCTGGAGCAGAGCCTGCGCGCCTCGGCGGCCGAGACCGAGGCCGCGGTGCTCGGCGAGCGCACCCGCATCGCCCGCGAGATCCACGACATCCTGGCGCACTCCCTCGGCGCCCTGGCCATGCAGGTCGAGGCGGCCCAGGCGCTGCTGACGCAGGAGAACCCGGACATCGCCAAGGCCGTCCGCTGCGTCGAGCGCGCGGGCCAGCTGACCCGCGAGGGACTCGTGGAGAGCCGCCGCGCGGTCCAAGCGCTGCGCGAGGACATCGGCCCGCTGTCGGAGATGATCGGCGCGCTGGTCGCGGCCGACGGCGGCACGATGGCCACCGTCGGCGAACCCCGCAAACTCCCGGCCGACGCGGCGCTGGCGCTCTACCGCACGGCACAGGAGGCGGTGACGAACGCCCGCAAGCACGCGCCGGGCAAGGCGACGGACGTCCGGCTGTACTACGAGGCCGACGCAGTACGGCTGACGGTCACCAACCACCTCGCCGAGACCGACGCGGCACGGCCGCTGACGAACTCGGGCGGCGGCTTCGGACTCAGCGGGCTGCGGGAGCGGATGGAACTGGCCGGCGGGACGCTGGAGGCCGGGCGCGAGGGCGACGACTGGGCGGTGCGGGCGGTCGTGCCGGGCTGAGGGTTCGGCTGCGGGCCGAGCTGAACCAGGGCCCGCATCAGGCCGGCGATGAGGAAGATCGAGCGCCGCCGCGGCATCTGCGGGAGAATCCCGGGGTGACCGAGATCCGAGTACTCATCGCCGACGACCAGGCCGCGGTGCGGGAAGGCCTGGCGCTGCTGCTGGAGACCATGTCCGACGTGAACGTGGTCGGCCAGGCCGGCGACGGCCTGGAGGCGGCGGAACTGG
The DNA here is from genome assembly GCF_041262705.1 of Catenulispora sp. MAP12-49. Lineage (NCBI taxonomy): Bacteria > Bacillati > Actinomycetota > Actinomycetes > Catenulisporales > Catenulisporaceae > Catenulispora > Catenulispora sp. MAP12-49. The sequence goes on from NZ_JBGCCP010000005.1 coordinate 370,722, forward strand.
CGGCCGAGCTGACGCCCGACGTCGTGCTGATGGATCTCAACATGCCGCGCGCCGACGGGATCGAGGCGACCTCGACCATCCTGGCCGCGAACCCGGACATCCGCGTCGTCGTGCTGACCACCTACGAGGACGACGTCTCGATCGTCGGCGCCCTGCGCGCCGGCGCCCTCGGCTACCTGACCAAGGCCGCGAAGCGCGCCGACATCGAGCGCGCGGTGAAGGCGGCCGCCGCCGGCCAGGCCATCCTGGACCCGGCAGTGCAGCGGCAGCTGCTGGCGGCGGCGACCGGCGGCGCCACCGGCCCCGCGGCGAACAGCGCCGCGAAGGCCCCGAAGGCCCCCAGCGCCGAGCCCGAGCCCGTCGACGACCTGAGCCCCCGCGAGGCCGACGTCCTGCGGCTGATCGCGGCGGGCCACTCGAACCGGGAGATCGCCAAGAAGCTGTTCGTCGGCGAGGCGACGGTGAAATCGCACATCAACCGCATCTTCACCAAGACCGGCTGCCGCGACCGGGCCCAGGCCGTCCAGTACGCCTTCACCCACGGCTACGCCGACCCGAGCACGAAGTGAAGCGAAAGTAACAGCGAGTCCTTATATATAGGTCACGCCTTCAGATAAGCCAGCACCGCCAACACCCGCCGGTTGTCGTCCCCCGACTCCGGCAGCCCCAGCTTCATGAAGATGTTGGAGGTGTGCTTGGCGATCGCGCGCTCGGTGATCACCAGGCGCTCGGCGATCGCCGCGTTCGACCGGCCCTCGGCCATCAGCGAGAGGACCTCGCGCTCCCGGTCGGTCAGCGCCCCCAGGGGCTCCTTGCGGGCGCCGCGTGCCAGCAGCTTGGAGATCACCTCGGGGTCCATCGCGGTCCCGCCGGCCGCGACGCGCTTCACCGCGTCCACGAAGCTGTCCGAGTCGAAGACCCGGTCCTTGAGCAGGTAGCCGATCGCGCCGGCGCCGTCGGCGAGGAGTTCGGCGGCGTAGAGCTGCTCGACGTACTGCGACAGGACCAGAACCGGGAGGCCCGGCACCACCCGCCGGGCCTCCAGCACCGCCCTGAGTCCTTCGTCGGTGAACGTCGGCGGCATGCGCACGTCCACCACGGCCACGTCGGGGCGCTCGGTCACCAGCGCCTCGACGAGCGCGGGGCCGTCGCCGACGGCCGCCGCGATCTCGAATCCGTACGCCTCCAGCAGTCGGATCATGCCGTCCCGGAGGAGGAAGAGGTCTTCGGCGAGGACGACACGCACGGCAGCTCCATGGTCACGACGGTCGGTCCGCCCTGCGGGCTGCTCAGGGCGAGGATCCCGTCGAAGGTAGCAAGCCGGCGCTCGATCCCGCGCAGTCCGCTGCCGCCCTCCAGGTCCGCGCCGCCGATGCCGTCGTCGGTGACCGTGATCCTCAGCAGGCCGCCGGCGACGCTCATGTCGATCCAGACGTGCGCGGCGTGCGCGTGCTTGGCGACGTTGGTCAGGGCCTCGCTGACCGCGAAGTAGGCCGCCGACTCCAGCGGCGCGTCGAGCCGTCCGGGCACCTCGGCGTGGACCTGGACGTCCAGCGGCGAGTCCAGCGCCGTGGCCCGCACCGCGTCGACCAGGCCGCGGTCGGCCAGCACCGGCGGGTGGATGCCGCGGACCAGGTCGCGCAGCTCGGACAGGGCCTTGGCCGAGGAGTCGCGGGCTTCCGTGAGCAGCTTCTGCGCCGCCGCGGGGTCGCGCTCCAGCAGCTGCGAGGCCGCGTTGAGGTGCATGCCCATGGCGACCAGCCGGGCCTGCGCGCCGTCGTGCAGGTCGCGCTCGATCCGGCGCAGCTCGGCGGCCTGGGTGTCGACCGCGTCGGCCCGGGTCTGGGTCAGGTGCTTCATCCGGGCCTCGACCTGCGCCGGCGTCGGGGCCAGCAGGACGCGGGACCAGCGGGCGTGCCACTCCAGCATCTTCGGCGCGATGGCGAAGCCCAGCGCGATCTCCAGGACGCCGAGCGCCGCCGGGGCCCAGCGCATGCCCTCGTTGCCGTGGTGGACGTGGACGAAGCCGAACCAGTCGTTGAAGCCGTGCCCGACGAGGGTGCCCCACAGGGCGCTGATCACGAAGCCGTACAAGCCCTCGGCCACCAGGGCGATCGGCAGCACCGCCAGCAACGCCCCGACCACCGGATCGGTCACCAGCCACGCCGCGTCCCGCCAGAACGCCGGGTCGGTGCCGTGGAACAGGGTCTTCGCCCAGTAGCCCTTGAACCCGGGGCCGAACTCCGGCTCGGCCCGGTACGGCCGCGGGATCTCGATCCCCCGCCAGGCGTGCACCTTGGTGCGGCGCAGGTCGGCGAGCCAGCGCAGGTAGACCGCCGCCGGGGGCAGCAGCAGCAGGCCCAGCCCGATGCCGGCCAGGCCGAGCACCAACGTGAGTGCGAGGTAGCCCAGCAGCATCGGGACCAGCATCACGAAGAACCAGAACCCGCCCTCCAGGACGGCGCTCGTTCGCTTGGCGGTGGTGGTGTTCGTCATGTCCTCAAGTCTCGGCATCAGGCCCTGGCCGGGCGAGGGGCTTACACACCCAGTGTGGGGTGTACCTACGTACACCTTCAGGAGGGGTACTACAGCCAATGACCGGTCACCGGCCGCGACACGAGGCTGGAGACATGTGGACGACCATCGTTTCCGGCATCACTCTCGCCGCTTCCTTGATGACCGGCTCCGTCTCGCACCCCGCGACCGACACCACCGCCGCCCCGAACCTCACGGGCATCGGTTCGCTCATAGACCAGACTGTCACGGCACAGCTCGCCAAGGACAAAATCCCCGGCGCGGCGGTGGTGGTCGTCGCCGGCGGCAAGACCGTGTACGCGCAGGGTTACGGCGTGGCCGACACCGCGACCGACACCCCCGTGGACCCGGTGCGCACCGAGTTCTTCACCGGCTCGATCGCCAAGGTCTTCACGGCGACAGCGGTCGCGCAGCTGATCCAGCAGGGGAAGATCGACCCGCACGCGGACGTGAACACCTACCTGAAGGGCTTCCGGGTCACCGACACCTTCCCGGGCCACCCGGTCACCGTCGAGAACCTGCTCACCCACACCGGCGGCTTCGACGACGACCCGGTCGGCGCCGCCGTGTCCGATCCGAAGGACGTGCCGCCGCTGGGCCGGTACCTCGCCGACAACGAGCCGTCGCGCGTGCGGCCCCCGGGGACGCTGGCCGCGTACGACAACTACGGCGCCGCACTGGCCGGCTACCTCGTCGAGTGCGTCTCCGGGGAGCCGTTCGCGCAGTACATGCAGGACCACCTGTTCGGACCGCTCCAGATGGACGCCTCGACGTTCCTGCAGCCGCATCCGCCCGCGATCCAGGCGAACCTGGCGAAGGGCTACCGCCCCGAAGGCAGCGGCTGGACCGCGGAGAACGGCCAGTACGGCGGCTGGTCGCCGACCGGCGCGGGCACCGTGGCCACCGCGACCGACGTCGGGAAGTTCATGATGGCGCAGCTGGCGAAGGACCCGCGGCTCGGCACCGGCGTCGCCGATCTGGTGCAGCGGCAGCACTTCACGATGGATCCGCGACTGCCGGGCATGGCCTACTTCTTCGAGGAGCGGCCGCGCGACGGGCAGCGGATCCTGTTCAAGGACGGCGACGTGCCCGGCTTCCACGGCGACATGGCGCTGCTGCCGGACCGCGACATCGGTGTGTACGTGGTCTACAACGGCGACGGCACCGACGGGATCGCCGGCTGGGACGGCAAAGCCCTGATCAACCAGGTCGTCGACAAGCTCTTCCCGACCGCCGGGGCCGGCGCGTCCGCCGCAGCCGCAGCCACCACCACCGCCACCGCGCCGGCCCCGGTCAAGGACCCGAAGCTGGACAGCTACACCGGCAGCTACCGCAGCGACCGGATCAGCCGCGGCGCGGTCACCCGGGTCGCCGGCCTGGTCTCCTTCGTGACCGTGATCGAGAACTCGGACGGCACACTGACCACGAACGGACTGTCGCAGAACCCGAAGATCGGCGACCAGCGCTGGATCCCCTTGGGCAGCGGCGAATTCGCCGAGCAGGGCGGCCGGGACCGCCTGGTCTTCGACGGCCACGGCCACCTGGCGACCACCATCGATCCGACCATCGCCTACTACAGGCTGGCCTGGTACAACTCCCCCAAGCTCCACCTGCCGATGCTCTACGGCGGCGCCGGAATCCTCGCGACGGGCCTGCTGGCGTTCCCGATCCTGGCACTGGTACGGCGGCTGCGCGGACGGCCCGCACACTCGCGGTGGGCCCGGAACGCGCGCGTGCTGGCCTGGGTGTCCGGACTACTGGCCACCGGCTTCGTCATCGAACTGCTCACGATGACCGGCGACAGCAATGCCTTCACCGAGAAGGTGATGCTCGGCTCGCCCTCGCTGACGCTGCTGGTCGCCGTGAACACACTGCTGGCGGTCTGCACCGTCGGCCTGATCGCCGGGAGCGCCGCCGCGTGGCGGCTGGGGTGGTGGCGGCCGGTCGGGCGGCTCGCGTACTCGGTCACCGCCACCGGCGCCGTGTCGTTCCTGATCGTGGCCTTCACCTACAACCTGGTGTGGCCCTGAGCCCGGCCTTCGCGAGGGCGGATCAGACCTCGAATATCGTGAGATCGAGCTCGGCCAGCCGATCCGGATCGGCCAGGATGTTGATCTCCTTGATCCGCCCCTCCACGACCGTGAACCCCATGACCGCCGCCGGCTTGCCGTCCACGATCGTGACCCGCCCCGGCGCTCCGTTGATGAGCGCCGGGCGTGCGTGCGCCGCGAAGCGGGCGAACATCAGCGCCTGCCGCGCCACAGCCTCGGCGCCGCGCAGCAGCTTCAGCCCGGCGGGCAGGCTGCCGTAGTCGGCGCGCAGCACCACGTCCGGGTCCAGGACCGCCACCAGTGCGGCGAAATCACCACCTCGCGAGGCCGTGGTGAAGGCCTTCACCACCTCCCGCTGCCGGCCCAGGTCCGCGTCCGGGATGGCTTCGGCGCCCTGTACCCGCCGCCGGGCTCGGCTGGCCAGCTGCCGGGCCGCCGCCGGGCTCTTGTCGACGATGACCGCGATGTCCTCGAAGGGGACGGCGAACATGTCGTGCAGGACGAACGCCAGGCGCTCGGCCGGTTGCAGCGTCTCCAGGACCACCAGGAGGGCCAGGCCGACCGAGTCGGCGAGCAGCGCCTCGTGCTCGGGGTCCAGGCCGTCCTCCGGCGAGATGATCGGCTCGGGGATGTGGACCGCTTCCAGCGATTCCTCGCGGCCGCGCATCTTCAGCATGGTCAGGGCCACCCGGGCGACGACCGTGGTGAGCCAGCCGGTCAGGTTGTCGATGGCGTCCAGGCGCTCCTCACGTTGGCGGCTCAGGCGCAGCCAGGATTCCTGGACGGCGTCGTCGGCCTCGGACAGGGAACCCAGCATCCGGAAAGCGACCGCTCGCAGATGGCGCCGGTTCTCCTCGAAGCGTTCGGCGAGCCATTCCGTACTGTCCACCGCGGTCCCCTGTCCCTCATCGCTGTGCTATCGCAGCCATGACCTCGTCGCAGCTATGACGTTGTCGCTGCTATGACCCTTCGGCCGCGCGGTTTGTGACAGCACTGGCCAGGACTGCCGCCAGGCGCGCGGTGTCCTCGCCGAGATCGGCCTGGTCGAAGGGAATCCAGCGGTGGTCGTCGACCTCCTCCTGTTGGAGCTCGACGCCGATGGTGTCCGGGGTGCCGTCGAGCAGGAAGGCGTAACGGAAGTCGAAGTGCCAGTGCTCTGGTTCGCCCTTGGCCGGGTTGGCCGGGATCCGGTGCGCGTCGACGGCCAGCGGCAGGACCGGGTCGCCGATGAGGGTGACGTGCCGGTCGTCCAGGCCGGTCTCCTCGCGCAGCTCGCGGCGGGCGGCGTCGGCCAGGGACGCGTCCTCGGGCTCGGTGTGGCCGCCGGGGTTGAGCCAGCGGTGCAGGGACTTGTGCGCGATCTGCAGCAGCCGGCCGTCGGCGGCCACGACGAAGGCACCGGTCGTGACGTGGCCGGGGAGGGTGCGGCGGTCGGTCAGGCCGGCCACGTGCTCGGGGTCGGCCAGCGCGTCCGTGAACGGCCGCAGGCGCTCGGCCTGGTCGGGGTGCAGCTCCAGATACCGGGCGAGGAGGCGGCGGATCTCGTCATCGGACACGCATGCGGGCGGCGGCGTCGGGTACATGGCGATCATTGTTCACCGACCGGATGGCGGACCTGCGCACCTGTCACGAACGGGGCTGCGTACAGTACGCCCGCGGAGCTGAGCGGCGGCAGACCCCCACCCGCCGGCAGGAGGAAAGATCGCCCGGAGTAAAGTGATCTTCTCACCCATCCGGCACAAATCGCCCTGGTCGAGATGCGCCGGTCCGCCGCACGTTCCACGCTGGACGCAAGTCCGGTTGGTATGACATCGCCCACCGTCACGGGAGAGTGAGACAACCGCCATGAGCCGCCCCAAGATACTCGTCGTCGGCAGCGGCTTCGCGGGCACCGAGTGCGCGCACAAGCTGGAGAAGAAGCTCTCCATCGACGACGCCGAGATCCGCTTGGTGACGCCGGTCAACCACCAGCTCTACCTGCCGCTGCTGCCGCACGTCGCCTCCGGCGTGCTCACGCCGCAGGCTGTGGCCGTCTCGCTGCGCCGGATGCTCAAGCGCACGCTGGTCATCCCCGGCGGCGCGATCGGCATCGACACCGCGACCAAGTCCGTGGTGGTGCGCAAGATCGACGGCGAGGAGGTCGTCGAGCACTATGACTACCTGGTGCTCACGCCGGGCAGCGTGACCCGCCAGTTCAACATCCCCGGCGTGGACAAGTACGCGGTCGGCGTGAAGACGCTGGCCGAGGCGGCGTGGATCCGCGACCACGTGATCGCCCAGCTGGACCTGGCCGCGGTCGCCGACACCGACGCCGAGCGCGAGTCCCGGCTGCAGTTCGTGGTGGTCGGCGGCGGCTACGCGGGCACCGAGACGGCGGCGTACCTGCAGCGGCTGACCACCGAGGCGGTGAAGCGCTACCCGAACCTGGACGGCAGCCTGATCAAGTGGCACCTGGTCGACATCGCGCCGCGCCTGATGCCCGAACTCGGCGAGAAGCTCGGCGAGAAGGCCCTGAAGATCCTGAAGAAGCGCGGCCTGCACGTCTCCCTGGGCGTCTCGGTCGCCGAGTGCACCGAGGACACCGTCACCCTGACCGACGGCCGGGTCCTGCCCTGCCGCACGCTGATCTGGACCGCCGGCGTGGCCCCGAGCCCGCTGATCGCCACCATGGGCGCGCCCACCAACCGGGGCCGCCTGGTGGTCAACGCCGACCTGTCGGTCCCGGACCTGCCCGGCGTCTTCGCCCTCGGCGACGCCGCCGCCGTCCCGGACCTGGCCAAGGGCGGCGACGCGATCTGCCCGCCGACCGCCCAGCACGCGATGCGCCAAGGCTGGGCCGCGGCCGAGAACGTGATGTCGGCGGTCCGCGGCTTCCCGCTGAAGGACTACCACCACAAGGACCTGGGCCTGGTCGTGGACCTCGGCGGCCTCAAGGCGGTCAGCAAGCCCCTGGGCATCCCGCTGTCCGGCCTGCCCGCGCAGGTCGTCGCCCGCGGCTACCACATCATGGCGCTGCGCACCTTCGCCGCCCGCTTCCGCACCGGCGCCGGCTGGCTGCTGAACTCCCTGGTCGGCGACGACTTCGTACGCACCGGCTTCCAGGCCGAGCGCGCGGCGTCGCTGCGCGACTTCGAGTACACGGACGTGTACCTGACGCGCGAGGAGATCCTCCAGCGGACGCGCGGGGCCGCGGCATCGGTGGCCGCGGCGGCCGCCGCCGAGCCGGGGGCGCCGGCTTCGGCGGCGTGAGCCTGAAAGACCCGTCCCTGACGACGTCCCCCGTCGCTTCGTCCACTCCCGCACCATGAACCGCACCACAAAGCACAGGCCGCCGAAGCGTTTCGCTTCGGCGGCCCTGTCGGTCACCGGCTGAGAATCAGCCGACCGCGATCGCGAACAGGTGCTGCGACGTCGCGCCGGAAGCCGCGAGGTTCGGCAGCGTCACCGACGCCAGCGTCTTGCCCGTCGGCAGCGCGACCGAGTAGGCCCACACCGAGTACGACCCGCTCGAGGTCGTCGTGCTCCCGTTGTAGGCCGAGGTGTGCTGGTTCGCGTACGCCGCCTTCGCGACCAGCGTGTCGCCGGACGCCGGGGTGGTGTCCGTCCAGTCCGACAGCGTCAGTGTGAAGGCCTGGGACGTGCCGTCGGTGAAGTGCAGCGTGCCGCTCTCGGTCACGCCGTGGGTGGTGCTGAAGCCCAGGAATCCGACCTTCGTGCCGGTGCCGGTGACCGCGATGGTCTGGCCGGTGGCGATCACATTGTCGGTGGCGTCCAGGGCCTGCGGGTGCCAGGGGCCGAAGTCCACGCCCGCCGCTGTGACGTCAGTGCCCTGCGTCAGTCCGGCGGTGGCCAGCGCGGTCGCGGAGAAGCTCTTGCCGCTCTGCGTCGCGGAGTTCAGGCTGGCGGCCCAGCGGTTGGCGTCGGAGGTGACCGCGGTGTCGTTCAGCGATGCCGCGAACGGCAGGACGCTGTCATCGCCCGATCCGTTGTAGGCGCCGCGGTTCGGGGCGGCGGTGGCGGAGACCGCGTTGCCGAAGTAGTCCTTGCCGCCGTTGTTCGCCACGACCACGCCGGTGCCGCGCTCCGGCGAGGCGGTGCGCAGCTTGATGGCCAGGGTGCCGGCCGCGTCGTTGATCAGCTGCGGGTCGGCGGTGTGGGCGCCGGCGTCGCCCGATGAGGGGGCTGTGACGCCGCCGAAGTAGGTGTTGGCGTTGAACGTCGCCGAGGAGTCCGCGGCCCAGGAGGCCGTCGGGGCCACGAAGATGTTGTTCTGCCACACCACGTTCCCGCCGAGCGTGTCCGAGATCGGCTTGCCCGGGCAGAAGAACGTGTTGTTGTAGATGTAGTGCGTGCCCGTTCCGGTGCTGGAATTGGTGAACCGGCAGTCGTCGCGCGAGATGTTGTAGCGCAGCACCACGTTCGTGGTCGTCGCCGCCCCGCCGCAGCCGGACAGGCAGTCGAGGTAGAAGCCGCCGGCGTTGTTGTACGAGTAGTTGTACTGGTACAGGCAGGTGCCGGTGTTGTTGACGTCGCAGTCCCACGCGGTCGCGTCGTTCACGACTCCGACCTGCGAGCCCACGGTGTTGTACTGGAACGTCGGATTGTTGCTGTGGTACGGCCACATCCCGGCGAAGTTCCCGGCCACGAACGGGTACGCCCCGAGCCCGAGCTCGGTCGCCGTGTTGTACTCCACCAGCGGGGAGTCGCTGTCGTGCACCACGATCCCGTCGCCGCCGGCCGCGGTGATGGTGTTGTGCCCGATGTAGACGCCGGTGCTCATCGCCGAGGCCTCGCCCTCGACCTTGATGCCGCCGCCCCCGGTGTCGTGCACGTTGTTGTCCGTCACGGACACGCCGTCGAAGACGCCCGATCCGGTGGCCACGCGCACGGCTATGCCGGCCGAGTTCGAGAACCACCCCGCGTTCGTCCCGGTCTTGTCGCCCCAGCCGGCCACGTTCGCGACCTCGTTGCCGGTGACGGAGATCCCGGCCTGGTTCGCCGATCCGGCGACCTCGACCAGGATGCCCTCGTGCTGCGCCCGGGTGGAGGAGCTGTTCTGGACCAACAGGTCGCTGATGGTCCAGTAGCTCTGGTCGACCAGGTGGACAGTGGCCTCGGTCGCGCCGCCGCCCTCGATGACCGGCGCGGCGCCGGAACCGTAGGCGTTGACGGTGATCGGCGATCCTGGGGCGCCGGAGCCCTGCGGCGTCAGCGTGCCGTGGCAGGTGGTCCCGGCTTTGAAGGACAGCGTGTCGCCGGCGGTGAAGACGTGGCCGTCGGGATCCGTGAGGGCGTTCCACGGCGAACCCGAGGACCCGCTGCCGTCCGAGGCGGCCGAGCAGTCCACGTAGTAAGCAGTCCCGGCCGCGTGCGCGATCGGGACCGTGACGGCCAGCAGGCCGACGGCGCCGAGGGTCATCGCCCCCAGCGCCGAGATGGAAGCGCGCAGATGCGCTTTCACAGGTACGTACCTCCAGAGTTGGTGGTGCGTGAATGGGGAGGTTCCCCGTGGGGTGGTGCTATTTCCCCGCTCCGAGGGTCAAGCCCTCGGTGATCCGGCGCCCGAGCCACGCGTACAGCGCGAGCATGGGCAGCACCGCGATGGACACCCCGGCGAACATCACGCCGAAGTCCTCGCCGGTGAACTGCTGCTGGGTCAGGAAGTTGACCAGGGCCAGCGGCAGCGTGAAGTTGTCATTGGTCTGCAGGAACATCAGCGCCAGGAAGGTCTCGTTCCAGCACGCGATCGCCACCAGCGTCAGCGCCGTCATCAGGCCGCCCTTGGCCAGCGGCAGCATGATCCGCCAGAACGTCATCCCCGGGCCCACGCCGTCCAGCGCCGCGGCCTCCTCCAGCTCGCCGGGCAGCGAGGCGAAGAACGACATCAGCAGGTACACCGTGAACGGCAGGTTCACCACGATGTAGAGCACGATCAGCCCGGCCAGATTGTCGATCAGGTGCATCTTGGCCATGATCGAGTACAGCGGCAGCACGATGATCTGCATCGGGATGCCCAGGCCCAGCACGAAGTACATGCTCAACGCCCCGGAGAGCCGGTTCTGGTTGCGGCCCAGGACGTACGCCGCCGGCGAGGCCAGCAGCACGGTCCCGGCCGCGGCCACCACGACCACCAGCACCGAGTTCACGAACGCCGGCCCGAAACCGCCGTCGTGCCAGGCCTTGCTCCAGTTGGAGAACTTCAGCTCGGTCGGCAGCCGGAAGGGATGGTTCAGCACGTTGTAGCTCGACTTCAGCGAGCTCAGCAGGATGAACAGGAACGTGAACGCGCAGAACGCGACGAACAGCCAGATCAGCGCGGCGCCCGGCAACCGGGCCCAGGGAACCCGACGGCGGCCGGCGGGGGCCGCCGCCGGGCTGGTGGGGTCCTGCGCCGCGCTCTCAGCGCGGGACCCGGTCGTTGCGGTGCTCATGAGATCGCCCTTCTGGTTTTCACGGACACTCAGAGCTCGAGCCGGTCGCGGCTGGTGACCCGGCGCAGGACGACGACGACCACCACGACCGCCACCAGCGTGACGACCGCGCCGGCGCAGGCCCGGCCGAAGTCGTAGATCGGGGACGTGCCGCCGATGGTCTCGCCGTAGACGTACATCGCCGACGTCCACTGGTTGGTGGTGGGCAGGTTCCCCTGCGAGCCGGAGAAGGCGAGGATGAACTCGAAGATCTTGACCGTGCCGATGGTCCACAGCACCGCCGCGGTCCCGACCACGTCCCAGGACATCGGCAGCGTGATGTGCCGGAAGCGCTGCCAGGAGTTGGTCCCGGCGAGCTTGGCCTCTTCGTAGTAGTACGGCGGGATGCGGTCCACGCCGGCCATCAGGATCGTCACGTAGTACCCGGTGTTGATCCAGACGATCGCGAGCAGGATCGCGTTGAACTGCCACTGCGGCTTGAGCCAGTCCACCGGGCCAAGGCCGAAGGAGTGCAGGCCCTTGTTCAGCATCCCGTCGTGGTTCAGCAGGAAGTCCCAGAACGCGGCCAGCGCCACGCCGGAGACGATGTGCGGCAGGAAGATGAAGCCCTGGATGAACCGGCGGCCCTTCATCTCGCGCAGCATCAGCATGAAGGCGAAGCTCAGGACGAACAGGAAGATGCCGCACCCGAACAGCAGCTTCAGGGTGTTGAAGAAGGCGTCCTTGAACGCCGGGTCGTGCGTCAGGTGGTCGTAGTTCAGCGTGCCCTTCCACCGCGGGTTCGAGAACCCGTCCCAGCTGGTGAAGCTCGCGTAGAACGAGTACCCGGTCGGCACCATGAACAGGACCGTGTACAGGATCAGCGCGGGCGCCAGGAACGGCCCGAAGACGCGCCGGCGGCGCCGGGCCAGGGGCGAACCCTGGACCCGGCCCCGCCGGACGCCGACTGTGACATTGGGCCCTGCGGTGGCGCTGGTCACGACGCGGACTTCCAGTAGTCGATCGTGCCCTGCTTGCCGTTGGCGACGAACTTCGCGGCGTTGTCCTGGCCGGTGATCAGGCGGATCATCTCGGGGTTCAGCATCTTGTTGGTCCAGTCCGCGTAGTCCACGGACAGGTGCGCCTGGTCGGCGTAGACGGTGCCGGTCAGCGCCTTGCTCATCGAGGCCAGCTGGGCCGGCGGGTCGATGTCGGCGCGCGGCGTCAGGTTCACCGCCTGGGTGGAGATGCCGGAGAGCTCCTCCTTCTTCATGAAGAAGGCGACGAACTTCTCGGCGGCGTCGGAGTGCTTGGCGGTCTTGGGGACCGCGAAGCCGAAGAAGTTGATGCCGGTGTCGGTGTTGCCCGAATCCAGGGCCGGCAGCTGGATGCTGTCGAACTTGAAGCCGGCGGTGGCGTTCGGCGCGGCCTCGGAGGGCACCCAGGTGCCGGACAGGTAGAACGCGGCCTGGCCCTTGGCCCAGTCGCCCTCTTCGTCGATGCTCTTGCTGGACTCGTAGCCCTTGAGGATGTCGCCCTTGTCCCGCAGGTCCTGGACCAGCTGCGCGGCCTTGAGCACCTTCGGGTCGTCCCAGGCGGCGCCGGTCTTGTCGCTGGCCAGCTTCTTCAGACCGTCGGTGCCCAGCTCGCGCTGGAGGGTCAGCAGCACCCAGTACTTGTCGTCGCCGGGGACCGCCAGCGGGGTCATGCCCATGCCCTTGGCCTTGGCGAACAGGGCCAGCAGGTCGTCCCAGGTCTTCGGCGGGTTGGCGGCCAGGTCCGGGAACTTGGAGGCGTCGAACCACAGGCCCTCGGAGGAGACCTCGTAGGGGGCGATGAAGGGCTTGCCGCTCTTGTCGTTGAGGAACGGCTTGTAGCTGTCCGGGACGACCTGGCCGACGGTCTGGGACTCGCCGGGGATCGTGGTGCCGTACAGGCTGCTCAGGTCGGCGGTCTCGTCCTTGGCCACCAGCGCGCCCAGGGCGTTCACCGACTGGTCGACCAGGTCCGCCGAGGAGCCGGTGCGCAGGGTCGGGGTCAGCTTGGTGATGACGTCGCGGCCCTGCCACTGGATGTTCACCTTGATGCCGGTGGCGGCGGTGAAGTCGTCGGCGGCCTTCTTGATCACCTTGGCCTGCGGCTCGTTCTGCTGCCACATCGACCAGTAGGTGAACGAGGTGCTGCCCGATGCCTTGGCGCCGGAGGAGGCGGCGCCGGGCTTGCTGGAGCTGCCGCAGGCCGACAGGCTCGCGGCCGAGACGGCCACCGCGGCGGCTATGACGCCCGCGCGGTAGACGTTCTTACTGGTTCGCATATCGGGACTCGCTCTCTGGTGAGACTCTTCGGTGAGGGGTGGCGCACAAGGTCTATCAGGATGCTGTCAGGCTATGGATGACAGGGTCTCCGGCCGCACCAGGCCGAGCGGTTCCTGCCCGGCGTTCAGGCGCGACAGCTCGGCCAGGACGAAGTCGCCCAGGCGCCGCAGCTCGCCGCCGATGGAGCCGGCGATGTGCGGGGTCAGGGTGAGGTTCGGCAGGCCGAACAGCTCGGAGTCGGCCGGCAGCGGGTCCGGGTCGGTGACGTCGGCGACCGCGTACAGCCGCCCCGCCCGCAGCTCGTCGGCCAGTGCCGCGGTGTCCACCAGGGCGCCGCGCGCGGTGTTGATCAGCGTCGCGCCGTCCTTCATCAGGGCCAGCCGCCGGCGGTCCATCTGGTGCCGGGTCTCGGCGTTGCTCGGCGCGTGCAGGCTGACCACGTCGCTGGCCGCGACCAGCTCGTCGAGCCCGGCGGGTACGGCGCCGAGCTCACGGACCGCGTCGTCCGGCACATAGGGGTCGTGCACCAGGACCGTCGCGTCCAGGACCCGCAGCACCTCCACGACCCGGCGGCCGACGCGGGAGAGCCCGACGACGCCGATCACGCGCCGGTGGTTGCCGACCGGGCCGAAGTCCTGCGACCAGTGCTGCCAGTCCCGGCCGTCCCGCCCCGCACGGAACGCGCGCTCCATCTCCGGCAGCCGCTTGCCCGCGCTGATGATCATCGCGAGCGTGTACTCGGCCACCGGCACCGCGTTGTCCACGACCGCCGAGGAGACCAGCAGACCGCGCCCCCACGCGGCCTCGGTGACGTGGTGCTTCACGCTGCCGCCGGAGTGCAGGACGGCGCGCAGCGCGGGCATCCGCTCCAGGGCCGGCGCGTCCAGCTCCGGACAGTCCCAGCCGCTGATCAGCACCTCGGCCCGGGCCAGCGCGCCGGCCGCCGCAGGATCGGCGAAGTCCGTGACCACCAGCTCCGGATCCGTCCGGGCCAGCCCGGCCAGCCGCGCCTCGGCCGCCGCGTCGAACAGCAGCGGACGCAGCGCGGGGCGCATGGCCAGGACGGCATACGGACGATCCATGAAGCGGTGGCGCCTTTCGAAAGTGCCGGGGAACGAACAACGGGGACCAGTGTCAGAAGAAGGTAACCGAAAGTCAATACGTTCGATGAGAATCGATGAGAAACAAACAAAAACGTAACTGCGGGTTGCCCCGAGGCGGGAGGACCCCCATGCTGTGAACGGTTCTGACTGATAGCTTCTGCTCACGCTCCCGACAGACCCCGCGAGGAGGTGGTCCGTGCTCGCCGCGAGACGGCACGCCCTGATCCTTCGCCTGGCCCGCGAACGCGGGTCGGTGCAGGTGGCCGAGCTGGTCGGCATCCTCGGCGTATCGGACGTGACCGTCCGCCGCGACCTGGACCAGCTGGCCAAGGCCGGGCAACTGGAGAAGGTGCACGGCGGCGCGGTGCTGCCCGCGTCCGCCGAACCCGCGGCGCCCGCGCGGCATCAGGAAGGCCCGGGCAGCGAGGAGACCGGCCTCCCGGTCATCGGCGCGCTGATCCCCAAGTCCTCCTACTACTTCAACCGGGTCGTCGACGGGATGCGCCGGGTTCTGCGCGAACCCGAGGGACGGCTGCTGGTCGCGGTCTCGGACTACCAGTCCGGCCAGGACCTCTCGCTGGCGATGGGCCTGGTGGACTCCGGCGCCCAGGCGGTGCTGCTGGCGCCCACGGACGAGGTGGAGTGGGCCGGGGCGCTGGGCGTCCCGACGGTCCTGGTGGAGCGGCGGTCCTACGGACCGGCGGCCGCGACGACGTCCTGGGTCCGGACCGACCACGAGACCGGCGCCGGCCTGGCCGTCCGGCATCTGCACGAGCTCGGGCACCGCCGCATCGCGATGTTCGCCCGCGGCGAGACGCCGACCTCGCGCAGTGTGCTGAGCGGCTTCGAGCAGGCCGCCGCGGCGCTGGCGCTGCCGGAGATGCCGCGCATCATCGGCACCGACCTCGCCGGATGGCCGAAGTGGGGCGCGGAGCAGATAGACGCGCTGGCCGAGCGGCTGCGCGCCTCGGGCGCGACGGCGTTGCTGGTCCACTCGGACGAGGACGCTTTGGCGTTGCTGCAGAACGGGTTCGCGACCCGGTTCGCGGTGCCGCGCGAGATGTCGATCGTCGCGTACGACGACGAGTTCTCGGCGCTGACCCGGCCCGCGCTGACCGCGGTGTCGCCGCCGAAGGAATCGGTCGGGGAACTGGCGGTGCGGACTTTGCTGGACCTGGTGCGCGATCCCGGGGCTCCGGCGCGGCACGTGGACGTCTCACCGCGGTTGATCGTGCGGGAGTCGTCGGGGGTCGCCCGCTCGGCGTAAGGGGATCCGGGGATCCGGCGGCTGGTTGCCGACGGGTGCCGGTCGCCGGTCAGATGCCGGTCGCCGGTCAGATGCCGGCCCGCCAGCCCTCCTCGGCGTGATGCTGCCTCAGGACCCGGGCCGGCACCCCGCCGATCAGGCAGTGGTCCGGGAAGGACCCGCGCACCACCGCGCCGGCCGCCACGGCGACGTTGCGCCCCAGCGTCGTCCCCGGCAGGATCACCGATCCGACGCCCAGCCAGCAGCCGTCGCCGATGGTCACCGGCTTGTCCTCGGCGTCCTGGCGGCCGATCGGGGTGTCCAGCGCGGCGTAGCCGTGGTTCTGGTCGGTGACGTAGACGTACGGCCCGAAGAAGACGTCGTCGCCGATGTCTATGTGCAGGTGGGCCACTATGTGGCTGCCGCGGCCGATCGAGCAGCCCCGGCCGATGCGCAGGACGATGTCCTCGCCGAAGTCCTCCCCGGGCCACCCCACTGCCAGGCTCACGCCCTCGCCGACGAGCGTGCCCTCGCCGATGGCCATGTACTGCTCGTTGTAAAGCGCGCCGAGCGGGAACGACAGCGCGGCACCGGGACCGAGATGGGCGAAGCGGTACCGGCCGGGGGCGGTCGACGTGACGCGGCCGCGGACTCGGGCCCAGTCCCAGACGCCGCGTATCGCGGCGGCGGTGAGACGGTCGATCCAGCGGGGACGACGGGGCACTGGGGTCTCTTCTCGACATGATCACAGCAGGGGATCGCCGTCAGCATACGGCCGGCCGGGACGGCACGCGCCTCGTCGCGTTTGAGGGGCCGCGGCCGAGCCCGCCGCCGAGGAGTCCCTGCACGGTAGGGTGTGCCGTTCCGTTGCGCCGTCCGCTGCATCTCGTCGCCATCTTGTCGCCACCCGACCGGAGGACTCCCGCGATGTCCGTCCCCGACGCCACCCTGCCGGTCACCACCTGTTACCGGCACGGCGGGCGCGAAAGCCACGTCCGCTGCACACGCTGCGACCGATACATCTGCCCGGACTGCATGCACAGCGCCTCGGTGGGGTTTCAGTGCCCTGAGTGTGTCCGTTCGGGGAACAAGGACGTGCGGCAGGCGCGGACGGTGTTCGGGTCGCTGGCGTCCGGCGGCGCACGACCCGTGGTCACCATCGCGCTCATCCTGCTGAACTTCGCGGTGTACGCGGCGGAGTTGCTGAAGAACTCGGTCGTGGACCAGTTCGGCATGCTCTCCGATGCCATGCGCGGGCCCAACAACGCGCTCTACGAGGCGATGGCATCGCCGCCGGCGGGCTACCACCCCATCGGCGTCGCGCACGGCCAGTGGTACCGGATGATCACGTCGGCGTTCGTCCACATCCTGCCGAACCAGCCGCCGCTGGGGCCGGCGCACATCCTGTTCAACATGCTGTCGCTGTGGATGTTCGGCGTGGTGGTGGAGCAGCAGATAGGGCGGGTGCGATACCTGGCGGCGTATCTGCTGTCGGCGATCGGCAGCTCGGTGTTCTGCTACTACCTGACCGCGCCGTACACGCAGTCCATCGGCGCGTCGGGGGCGGTCTTCGGGCTGATCGGGCTCTACTTCGTCCTGAGCCGCAAGCTCCACTTCGATCCGCTGGGCGCCCGGCGCCAGCTGGTGATCGCGGTTCTGTGGCTGGTGCTGGCCTCGCGCTTCACCTCGTGGCAGGGACACCTCGGCGGCCTGGTCACCGGCCTGGTGATAGGACTCGTCTACGTTTACGCCCCGCGCACCCGCCAGGCCTTCATCCAGACCGCCGGTCTGGTCGCGATACTGGCTGTGTTGATCGGCGCGACGGTGCTGCGCACCTCGGCACTGCACTCGTCGGCCGAGGGCGCGAAGGGCATGGTGACGCATGGACGAGGCGTTGATCTGGCAGGTGGTCCGGCAGCAGAAGGCCTGGCTGGACTCGCACCCGGACACTGATCCCGCACTGGCGGTCCCCCTACGGGTCCTGAAGGTGGCCGAGGAGGCGGGCGAAGCCGCGGCCGCCCTGATCGGCACCACCGGCCAGAACCCGCGCAAGGGCCGCAGCCACACCGAAGCCGACCTGGCCGCCGAACTCTGCGACGTGATCACCGCGGCATCCGTCGCCCTGGCAACCGTGGTCCCCGACCCCGAGCGCGTCCTGAGCGAGCACATCGGCCGCCTCTACCTGCGCTCGATCGACGCCGGCGCACCCCGCCTGTCGGACCACGGCACCGGCCTGGACCGCGCGGCCTGGGTGGCATCACTCCCGAAGGTGATCGTCGGCGCCTCGATGCTGTTCCACGACGGAACGGGCAAGGTCCTCCTGGTCCACCAGTCCTACCGCCAGGACAAGAAGTGGAGCTTCCCCGGCGGCGGCGTCGAGGAAGGCGAGTTCCCGGCCGAGGGCGCCCGCCGCGAATCCCTGGAGGAGATCGGCCTGGACGTGCCACCCGGCGCACTGCTCATGGTGGACTGGCGCCCCCGCGCCGCCGAACGCCCGCCCCTGATCCACTACTTCTACGACGGCGGCGAACTCGGCCCGGAGGACATCGCGCGCATCCGCCTGCAGGAGAACGAGATCGACGAGTTCGGGTTCTTCGACGTGGAGGCCGCCCGCGACCTGCTGGCGCCGCACACGTACGAGCGGCTGGTGAACGCGATCGCGGTCCGGGAGGGGCGCTTGCCGGCGCAGGACTTCGAGGAGGGACGGCAGCGGCGGGCTTAACCGGCGCCCCTGACCTATGTGTGGGTCAATGCCGGGTGTTTAACAATTGATCTTGGCGGGGTGGTGTTGTTCTGTGGCGGTCGTGGAGGTGACGGGGATGCCAGCCGGTTCGATGGTGTATTCATAAAGGATTGCATGGCCGTGTTGGTCGGGTTTTTTGGTGCGATACCTGGCGACTGAGTATTTGATCACCCGGTCGTAGACGCGGATGCGTGGGTCGATCGGGGTGA